>JAFMAU010000048.1 GCA_029784825.1 Nitrososphaerota archaeon
CAGGAGCACCGCGGTCCCCCCGACCACGGCCGAGCGGCTCCCGGCGGTGATCGTGCCCCAGGGAAGGGCGGACGTGTCGCCGTACTGGACGTACACGTCGCTCACCTGGATCCCCAGCTCCTCCGCCGCGATCTGGGCGAAGGGGGTAGCATGCCCCTGACCGTGGGGGTTGGTGCCCACCGTGACCGTGACCTTCCCCTCGTTGCTGACTGCCACCGAGGCTGTCTGGGGGAAGCTCGGGCCGAATCCGCAGACCTCGACGTAGGTCGCCACTCCGATGCCCAGGAGCTTGCCTTTCGACTTTGCTTCGCGCTGCCTGGCCCTCAGCTTCTCGTATCCGGATACCTCGAGCGCCTTTTGCAGGTTGGCCTCGTAGTTGCCGCTGTCGTAGGTGTTTCCCCCGATCGAGCTGTAGGGGAACTTGCTCTTCGGGATGTAGTTCTTCTGCCGCACCTTGACGGGGTCCAGCTTCAGCCGCCTCGCTATGACATCGACAGTCCTTTCGATTAGGTAGGCCGCCTCGGGCCTGCCTGCGCCCCTGTATGCGCCGATGGGGGGCTTGTTGGTGAACGTAGTGATGGCCTCGGCTTGATAGGCGCCAATGTCGTAGACGCCGGGCGCCATTCCGATCGTGGTCTCGGGCATGGAGAAGGCCCAGTCGCTGTAGGCGCCGCCGTCGCAGATTACCTTCGCCTTGAGGCCGAGTATCTTCCCGTCCTTTCTCACGGCTGCTTCCACTGACTGTTTCTGGCCCCTGCTGTGGCTGGCCGACATCAGGTTGTCCCTCCTCGAGTCGATCCACTTCACCGGCTTCCCCGCCCTCATGGAGGCCAGGCAGATGGCCGCATGCTCGGGAGAAATCGAACCCTTCTGACCGAATCCGCCGCCTGTGTCAGGGGATATGACCCTGACCCTGTTCGATGGCAGCTTGAGGACGCCGGCGAGGTCCTCCTTCGCCCCGTGAGGGTCCTGGGTCGAAAGCCAGACCGTCAGGTACTGCGACGCCTCCTCGAAGGAAGCGACCAGCGCCCTGGGCTCCATGGGGACCGCCGAGAGCCTTGGGAACTCCTGCTCGAACTTGATGACGTGGTCGGCGTCATGGAACGCCTTCTTGATGTTCCCGTTCGAAATCGATGCGGTGTAGCCTATGTTGTCCGCCAGGTCTTCATGGACCTTGGGCGAGTTGGGGTCGGCGGCCTTCACGGGGTCGATGACCACCGGCAGTGGCTCGTAGCTCACCTCGACGATCTCAGCAGCGTCCTCGGCGGCCAGGGGGTCATCCGCAACGACAACCCCCAGAGGCTCGCCCACGAAGTTGACCGTGTCGACCGCAAGGACTGGCCTGTGGGTGGGTTTCCCATGTTGCCACGGAGCCAGACCAGGCATCTCGCCGACGTCCTGACCGAGGTCCTTCCCTGTGATCACGAGCTTCACCCCCGGATGAGCCGTTGCGGCAGAGGCGTTCACGCTCACGATCCGGGCGTGGGCGTAGACGCTCCTCACGAAGTAGGCGTACAGCATGTGCGGGAAGACAAGGTCGTCGGTGAACTTGCCCCCGCCGGTCAAGAGCCGCGGGTCCTCGACCCGCTTCAGGGGCTGGCCGATGAGCGACTGCTGCCGTTTCAGCTGGGTCTGGACCGAAGCCAAAGGTGCCCCCGGACTCGGAGCTTTGGTAGGTAAACTTTTTTGTCGCGTCTCGGGGGCGCGAGTGCGATGGTGCCTACAAACTGAACCCGAGGCCCTTCGACTACCACTCGCCAAGGACTGTTGACGAGGCCCTCGCGCTGGCGGACAGGTACGGCCAAGACGGGAAGTTCCTGGCCGGAGGTCAGAGCCTCATCCCCCTGATGAAGCTCAGGATCGCCTCCCCCGCTCACGTCATAGACCTCGGCAGGATCGGGACCCTCTCCTACATCAGGGCCGAGGAGGAGGACATTGCCATAGGGTCCATGACGAGGCTGCAGGAAGTATCGAACTCGGGGCTGGCGGCTGAGGAATGCCCGGCCCTGGTCCAGTGCACGGTACAGATCGCCGACCCCATAGTTCGGAACATGAGCACGATAGGAGGAAACGTCTCCCATGCCGACCCGAGCAACGACATGCCCGCAGTGATGGTAGCCGCAGGCGCCCAGATGGTGGCCACGTCTTCGCGAGGAAGGAGGTCCATTCCGGCGTCGGACTTCTTCTTGGACACGTTCACGACTGCCCTCAGGCAGGGCGAGCTCCTCACCGAGCTTCGAATCCCGGTGGGCAGGAGCAGGTTGAGCGCCTACGTCAAGCTTGAGAGACAGGCGGGGGACTTCGGCATCGTAGGCGTCGCTGCTGCCCTCGAACTTGGGCCGGACGGCAGGTGCTCTTCGTGCGGCATAGCTCTGACAGGCGTGGGACCGAAGGTCGTGAAGGCGAAGAAGGCAGAGGGTCTGGTGGTGGGCGAGAAGTTGGACGATGAAACGTTGGAGAAGGCAGGCCGGGCCGCGGCGGAAGAGACCGAGCCGGCGGGAGACTTGAGGGGGTCGGCAGAGTACAAGCGCAAGATGGCCCAGGTGATCACAATCAGAGCCCTGCGAGCAGCTGCAAAGGAGGCTGAGAGAGCCTGACCCTGGTCGACGTGAGCATCGAGGTCAACGGCGAGATGAGGACCGCAAGAATCGAGCCAAGGATTCTTCTGCAGAAGTTCCTGCGGGACAACCTGGGGCTGACTGGGACCCATTCCGGCTGCGAGACCACAAGCTGCGGCGCTTGCACCGTTCTCCTGGACGGGAGGGCCGTGAAATCATGCACCGTCTTCGCGGTGCAGGCAGACGGCAGGAAGGTGACCACAATCGAGGGTGTCGGCACTCCGGGCGAGATGAACCCGATTCAGGTCGCCTTCTGGGAGAAGCACGGACTGCAGTGCGGGTTCTGCACTCCCGGCATGGTAATGACAACGCTGGAATTGCTCGAGCGAAACCCCGACCCCGACGAGCAGCAGATCAGGGCCGCGCTCTCGGGCAATCTTTGCAGGTGCACCGGCTACGTGAACGTGGTCGAATCGGTGCGCTACGCAGCCAAACTCAGGAAGAAGGGCCCAAGGAAGGCTCCCGCTGGGGCGGAGAAGTTCAGGGGCGAACAGCAGAGGAAACCGAGAGAGATCGAAGGAATGTGATGCGCTACGAAGGCGCCATTGAAGCGCCCATCGCAAGGGAAGTCTTCTACGGCATCCTGAGCGACCCCGAGAAGGTCATCAGGCTCCTGCCCGACGTTGTGGAATCCAAGGTGGCGGACCAGGACCACTTCACTGTGAAGGCCAGGGTGGGCGCGGGTCCGCTGAGGGGGACCCTCGATTTCACCTTCGAAACGGCGGAGAAGAAGCCGGACCTTCATCTGAAGCTGAGGGGACGCGGCCATGGGATGCAGAGCACGGTCGACCTCACGCTTCAGATGTCGTTGGAGGACAGCCGGGGCGGAAGCAAGGCGAACTGGGCGGCAGAGGCGGAAGTAGGCGGGCTCTTGGCAAGCGTCGGGGGCAGGCTGCTGGACGGGATCGCCTCGAAATACATGAAGCAGATAACCGAGAACATCCGGCTGGAAGTCTCGAAGTGAAATTTAGTCCGCCGTGACAAAAGGTCGCGAGTTCTTAATTAAGAGTGGAAAGCCGCGCCCATTGACGGGCCAATGCCATTCGTTCATCTCTTCGAAGAGGCGAAGGGACTTGACAAGTCCGTGCTGGGCGGAAAGGGTTACGGCCTCGTCCAGATGGCGGCCATCGGACTGTCGGTCCCCCCCGGGATAGTCATCACCACCGCCGCCTGCAGAGAGTATTACAACACCGGAGTGGTCCCCCGCGGACTTTTCGACGAAGTGAGGGCCAAGGTCTCGCGCCTGGAGAAGCAGACCGGGAAGAGCCTGGGCAGCAACGACGCACCGCTCCTGGTATCCGTCAGGTCTGGCGCCCCCTTCTCGATGCCCGGAATGATGGACACCATACTCAACCTCGGTCTGAACGACCAGGTGGTCCAGAAGCTGGCCGAGCTGACGAGGGACGAGCGCTTCGCCTTCGACGCCTACAGGCGGCTTCTCCAGATGTACGGCAAGACCGCGCTGGGCATCGACGCGGAGGAGTTCGAGGCGATTCTCGAGAGGCGCAAGAGGAAGTCGGGAGCGGTGAAGGACGCGCAGCTGGGGGCCTCTGACCTTCGCACTCTGGTGGGCGAGTTCAAAGACCTGATACGGGCCAAGGGGATGGAGTTCCCCCAAGGCCCCTGGAAGCAGCTGGAGACCGCGGTCGTCTCGGTCTTCAAGTCGTGGGAGAACCCCAGGGCCAAGGAGTACAGGCGCTACTACAGGATTCCCGACGACATCGGCACTGCGGTGAACATCCAGGCCATGGTCTTCGGCAACATGGGAGAGGGCTCCGGGTCAGGGGTGGGCTTCACCAGAAACCCCTCCACGGGCGAGAAGAAGCTCTTCGGCGAATACCTCAGCAACGCCCAGGGCGAGGACGTCGTCGCTGGGATCAGGACACCCATCGGGATCGAATCGGTGGAAGGCGGCCTCAAGGAACAGCTGCAACAGGTTGCCAAGACCCTGGAGGAGCATTTCCACGACATGCAGGACTTTGAGTTTACCGTCGAGAAGGGCAGGCTCTACCTCCTCCAGACCAGGAACGGAAAGAGGACGGCCCAGGCGGCAGTGAAGGTCGCGGTGGACATGGTGAACGAGGGCCTGGTCCGCAAGGAGGAGGCCGTGGCGCGCATCGACCCTCTCGACGCCGAACGGCTGCTTCACAGGACCATCGACCCCAAGGCCCAGGTCAAGCCCATCGCCAGGGGACTCAACGCCTCTCCGGGAGCGACCTGGGGCAAGGTCGTCCTTGACACCGACGAGGCGGCGAGTCTGGGAGGAAAGGGCGAGAAGGTCATACTCGTCAGACCTGAGACCACGCCCGAGGACATCCGAGGGGTGATAGCGTCTCAGGGTGTCCTCACAGCGAGGGGCGGGATGACCTCTCATGCCGCTGTCGTCGCTAGGGGGATGGGGAAGCCAGCGGTGGTCGGCGCCGGAGGGCTCCGGCTGCATCCGGACGAAAGATATTTCGAAACAGAAACAGGGACGAGGGTGAGAAGCGGGGAGGTGATCACTCTGGACGGGACGAGCGGGACCGTCATGCTCGGGGAGGTCCCCACCGTTGAGCCCCAGCTGACGGCAGAGTTCAGGACGCTGCTCGGGTGGGCGGACGAGACGAGGAGGCTCGGAGTCTACGCCAACGCGGACACGCCGGAGGCTGCGGCCAGGGCGAGGGAGTTCGGCGCGGAAGGGATCGGGCTCTGCAGGACGGAGAGGATGTTCAACGCCCCAGACAGGCTGAGGATAATGCAGGACATGATTTCGGCAGACACCATGGAAGCCAAGTCCGCCGCCCTGCGGAAGCTAATCCCGTTCCAGCTGAACGATTTCCGGGCGATATTCAAGGAGATGCTGGGCAAGCCGGTCATCGTCAGGCTCCTGGACCTGCCCCTCCACGAATTCCTGCCCGAGGAGCCGAGGCTGCTCGACGAGATCGCGGAGATGAAGGGAGGAGGCAAGGAGGGGCCGGAGCTGCAGCGGAGGGAGAGGCTCCTGGCCAAGGTGAGGCAACTCAGCGAGCACAACCCGATGCTGGGGCACAGGGGATGCAGGCTTGCGGTGACGTTTCCTGAGATGTACGAAGTCCAGGTAGAAGCCATAGTCAGGGCGGCCATCGAGGTGAGGCGCGAATCCAAGGAGACCGCCAAGGTGTTCATCATGCTGCCGCTCATCAGCGAGGTGGAGGAGGTCATCTTCCTTCGGAAGGTGGTCGACGAAGCCGCGGCGAGGACGATGCGCGAGCTGGGAGAGAAGATCGACTACAAGGTCGGCACGATGATCGAGACGCCCAGGGCTGCGCTGACGGCCGGCAAGATCGCCGAGCACGCAGAGTTCTTCTCCTTCGGGACCAACGACCTGACCCAGGCGACCTTCGCCTTCAGCAGGGACGACGTGGAGGCGAAGTTCATGGCCAAGTACCTCGAGGAAAGGATACTTCCAGTGAGCCCGTTCGAGGTCCTCGACGCCACCGGGGTGGGGCGGCTGGTCGAGATTGCGGTCACGGAAGGGAGGAAGTCTCACCCCGGGCTCGAGGTGGGAATATGCGGCGAGCACGGCGGAGAGCCCAGGAGCATCGAGTTCTTCAACAAGGTCGGGCTCGACTACGTCAGCTGCTCGGGCTTCAGGATTCCGGTCGCGAGGCTCGCAGCCGCCCAGGCGACGATCGCGTCGGGGAAAACTTCGAGCACGGTCTAGACCCGCGGACTAAGCCTTTTAGTCCGCAGCGGGCGCGGACCCGCCAGTGATTCTGAAGGGGAGCCTCAAGCCGCGGGAGTACCAGAAGAAGATAGCGGAGACGGCTTCTTCGGCGAACACCCTGGTCGTTCTTCCCACGGGCCTGGGAAAGACGATGATCGCCCTTCTGGTGGCTGCCGAGAGGCTGGAGAGGTATCCTGACGGCAAGGTGATGGTCCTCGCGCCCACCAAGCCGCTGGTGCTCCAGCACCACGAGACATTCAGGCAGTATCTGGACCTGCCCCCCAGCGCGCTGGCCGTCCTCACAGGCACCGTGGACCCCGGGGAGAGGGAGGTGATGTGGCTGAAGGCCCGGGCGGTCTTCGCCACCCCCCAGACCGTCTTCAACGACGTCAGGCATGGGAGGGTGTCGCTGTCGGAGGTGACCCTGGCCGTCTTCGACGAGGCCCACCGGAGCGTGAAGGACTACACGTACACCAAGCTCGCAGGCGCCTACAAGGAGGGAGCAGACCACCCCCTGATCCTGGGGCTGACCGCGTCACCTGGAGCGTCCAGGGAGAAGGTCGGGGAGATCAAGCGGAGCCTCTTCATAGAAAGGGTCGAGGCCAGGACAGAGGCAAGCGAGGATGTGAAGGACTACGTCGAGCAGACGGCCATCGAGGCGATCAAGGTCAAGGTTCCGCCCGAATACGAGGAACTGATACTCAGGATAAGGGAGCTGTTCAACGACAAGGTGAAGAAGCTCGTCGCCGCAGGCTTCCTGAAGAGCGGCAGGATCACGAAGAAGGCGCTTCTGGAAGCCAGGGGCGCGATCTCCGCGAGGCTCAAGGCCGCGCAGTCCCAGGGCGGCCAGAAGGGATACATCTTCGGGGCCATAATCAACCAGGCACAGTCCGTGGTCATCATCCACGCGCTGGAGTTGCTGGAGACCCAGGGCGCCTCCTCGCTGGTCAGGTACCTGGAGAGGGTGAGGGAGAAGCCGGACAAGGGCAAGTCCACGGCCTCGCTGGTCAAGGACCCCAAGTGGCTCAGGATCGAGGAGGAGGCGACGAGGCTCTACAACGCCGAGCACCCGAAGATCGGGGTGATGACATCCGTGATACGGGAGCAGTTCTCAAGGAAGGCGGACAGCAAGGCGATAGTCTTCACCCAGTACAGGGACACCATAGAGGACATAGTGAAGGCCCTCGAGCGGGCGGGATACTCGGCGGAGAGGTTCGTGGGCCAGGCCGACAGGGCCGGGAGCAAGGGCATGGACCAGCAGACGCAGTCGGACTCTCTCGAGCGGTTCAGGCAGGGCGACTTCAAGATACTGGTGAGCAGCAGCATCGGGGAGGAGGGTCTCCACGTCCCCGACGTGGACCTGGTGGTCTTCTACGAGGCCGTGCCCTCAGAGATCAGGTACATACAGAGGAGGGGAAGGACAGGGAGGACGACCCAGGGCAGGGTAGTGATTTTGCTCGCGGAGGGCACTGTCGACGAGGCCTACTACTACAGCAGTCTGTCCAAGGAGGACAGGATGAGGAGGCTCGTCTCCGAGCCGCAGGAGAAGCCGCGGAAGCGGAGGGCGAGGAACCCGACCCTGATGGACTACATCGAAGGAGATGCGGACAAGTCAGCGGCCTTGGCCTAGGGGGCGGACTTCGGTGTGTCATCGGCGTGGGCCACGTTGCAAAGCAACGGTGGGTTCTACCCTGGCCGAACTCGCCTCGTTGACAGCAGAGTAGGCTACGATCATGGCGTCGCCGTCAGACTTCACCATCCTGATAGCGCTCCTCTCGAACCCGCTGACCCTGCCGCCCTTCTCGAACGTGACCGACTGGTCGGTGATGTGCAGGAACGCCTCTTCCCCGTCAACCTTCACCCTCACGGGGGTGGCTTTACCCGAGTCCTTCAACGCCATTGGGTTCGGAAACATTCGGTGGTTTCGGCATATGACTACCACCCTCGTTTTCGGCTTTCTACAACGCTACTATAGGCGTCATTTTCCAGGGTAAGCAGCCTTCGACGAACTCCGAAGCGTCCTCAGCACGGACGCTGCACCCTCCGAAGTGACGATATTCCACGACGCCGCATAACTCTCCTTCATATCGGGGTTGGCCTTAGAGTACTCCCACCACCTTTCTTGCCTGAGATACTTCTCCGAGTCATTACCAAAAGTCGCTCTTAGTGTCTCTATCATCAGCCCATGAACGGGGATGTGAGTTATCGTCGTGTGATCCTGCCCTCTGTGGGCTGCCTCACTGGCTTTCCAGTATCCGCTGAGGACATCTTCGCTGTCCTCGAGCAGGACATGGGCTAATTCATGGACGAGGAATGTTATCGCGCCTTCAATGTTCTCTCGCTTCTCCCCTATCCAGAGGGTAAGCGGCTCCGAGAACGGGTATCTGACGAATGAGACCAGGTATGCCCGGATTTCCCTTCTCCTCCACCGGACCCCTGAAAGCTTGACCATGGATGACAGAATCTGAGCCGAGTGTCTTTCCCAAGCACTCTGAATCTTTGCGGCCATTCGCCTCCCTCTTCGGCGGGCGTCATGAGTGTATTCGCGGCCATTGGATTCAGTAAGCACGCGGTCGTAAATCGATGAGTAGATTATCACTACCTCCGGGATGCCTTTCATGGACACCTGGATTCGAACCCTCCTTCTTAATCGTCTTCTGAACTAGATGTTAGGCCCTCCCGAATGAGAAGGTCAAAGAGGCCATGGCAGCCTCAAGCTGAAGTGCAGAAGCAGGTCCTCGTTGCCGATTTCTACAACACCGTGGGGGTTAAGTTAATTGGGGAGCTATTGCGTCGGAGGTGGTGGATGACGGAAAAGATTCCGGGCTGGCTCGAGAGGGTGCTTCTCCCCCGGCTGACAGTCATGGAGGGAGACATCAAGGCGATCTACGCGAAAATTGAAGGACTCGACCAGAAAATCGATTCTGTTGATGCGAAGCTCTCTGCGAAAATCGATGCCGTGGACGAGAAGCTGACCGCCAAGATCGAAGACCTAGACAAGAGGCTCGACATCGTCCAGCGTCTCGCTGTCCTCGAAGCCAGGATGGGCGAGCTCCAGCCGAAGAGGTAGAGCGAGAGCGCGCGGCGGGTTGATTGCCACGCCCTTCCTGCATTTCTACAACGGTGTGGTGGTTATGAGCCCCCCGAATGTGGGAAGGACTTGGGTGCGACCGTCTACTACACGAAACTGGTCAACGGCAAGCTCTATCCAAAAGCAGCTAAGATCGGCCCGTACGCTTACGCCAACGAAGTGAGCAGGGAGCACGGAAAAGCTGTTTCGAGATACATCGGGATCGTCAAGGTTTCTGACGATGCGAGCGTGGAAGAACCTTCGGATGTAATAGAAAACAGGGCACGGACAAATGTGGTAGAAAACGGAAGAGAAGCAGACGCCAACGACGCCCGCGAACCCGAATAGGTTCTCCCGAAGCTACCTCCGAGTTCAAGGTCAGTCAGATCAGGCAGAGGCTTCCCGAACGAGTACCAGTCATCGTTCTACGTCGAGCCTTGGAGCGGCGGGATAGCGAGTGTCCAGCTAGTCGAGGGTACCAGTGTAATAGAAAACGAATCTACTACGAATAAAGTGGCATTCCCGTCACCACTTCCGCGAGGGCTCACGGGCTTCTACACAATCCCGTACTCGACTACGGGTCAGGACACGAAGGTTGTCTTCACAAACGTGTGGGGCGCGACCACCACCATAGATCTCGGCACATCGCCGACTCCAACTCCCTTGATCAGTCTGATCCCAGTTACGACTGCAGCCGCGTTTGGCATAGCAGCAGTCATATGGTTGATGGTTGGCGATATTCTCAAAACGAGGAGAGCAAGCGCCCACGAATGAATCCGCAGTTATCGACCACGCTGCGTCTCGTCGTTGCCAAGAAACGTCCCCAGAGCAGCCTTATGAAGTAACTTCATTCCGTAGGGCCCGTTGCCTGTGAGTGGACATCTCGTTGACCAGGTAGCCAAGAAGGTACTCCGCCAGTCCTTGGGCGTAAAGATGGGCGAGAACATCACAATCGAAACTTGGAATAACGGGCTCTTCTTTGCGGAACGGGCTCTGGTCCATGCGCGAGCCCTCGGCGCGATTCCGCTACTCCTCTTCGAGGACGAGCCCTCCTACATAGAAGGTGTCAGGAAAGCGCCAAGAAATGCAGTCGGCAAGATGGGCGAGCACGAATACGCCCTACTTTCTGCGACCGACGCGTACGTCTTCATCCCCGGTCCAGTCCTGGGCGGCTCTCCGAAACTGTCGAGGGAGGAGGTTGTGGCTTACACAGGTTACAACTCGTCATGGTACAAGGCCGCCAGGCGGGCAAGACTACGAGGAGTCAGGATGACCTTTGGTTACGTTGGAGAGGAGATGGCCAGCGTCCTTCGAAAGAGCCTTCAACAAATAGTCGAGCATCAGCTTAGGGCTTCGCTCGTTGATTTTCGGACGATTCAACGTGCGGGCGGGAAGCTGGCGCGGCATATGAAACGCGGAGCGAAGGTAACTATCACGGCAGAGGATGAGGTGCTGAATTTCGAGCTTGGAACCCAGGAGGAAATCGACGACGGAGTAATCGACCGAAATGACTTGACTGCAGGGAACAACATGACGAACGTGCCCCCTGGTTACTTCGCAAAAGGAATCGTCACCGAGACGCTTTCAGGAGCAGTCAGGCTTCACGCTCCGCTGCCGAGGCTCGGCATTATGGCAGACCTCCGTCTTGAGTTCGTCAAAGGGAGGCTCAAGACGTGGAAGAGCGAGAGAAACCAGGACTGGCTCGACGCGCTAGTAAGGATGCTTCCGCAGGAGCGGAGAACGTTCTCAGATATCGTGATGGGATTGAATCCTTCATTGAAGCAAGGCTGCGGGCAGGATAGGCTGGTGGAGGGCGCAATCACGCTTTTCGGAATGTTCCAAGGCACGACGAACAAAGGGAGCTTGGAAGCGAATGGGAGATTGCTGGTTGACAGCGGCAAGATCATCGAGTAGCGGTGGTGTTTGAATGAAAATTGGCAAGAGTATCAGAACCAGGCCTATCGAGACGACCGACTATGCAGCGGTTTCCCGAATCTACCGCGAAGCAGTGAGGGAGTATCTCACCTCGTTGGGCAAGGCCCGAAGGGACCGAGAACTTGGGCCGGGAAGAAGGTCTGCTTGGTCGACTCTGCCTCGTGGTGCATTCGGGTTCTATGCGAGGAGTGGCAGCAGCTTCGTCGCTACATCGCGAAACAAGATTGTTGGATTCATCCTGACGCAGCCAATCAGCTGGATGAACATGGATTCCAAGGTCCTTTGGCTGGAATACATTGCGGTATCACCAGCCTTCAGACATCTAGGCGTGGGTTCCGCATTGATGGCGTCTGCAAAGAAGTGGGCGGCTAAACGGGGCATTGGTTGCAGATTCACGACTCTCAACCCCGACAATAGGGCATCAAGAGCACTTCTCCAAAAGGGCGGCTTCGAAGTGAGAAGGTGGCTAACCGCGAGATACCCTTCATCCTGAAAGAGACACGCAAGAAGTGTTGGCTGCCTCACTTCGTCTGTTTTAAGCCACCTACCCCTACCGCTCTCATGGCACTCGGCACCGCGATGCAGAAGATTGAGTCTGCCGTTATCGCCGTGGTTCTGGGCATCGCGTTCCCGTTCATCGTCACTTACCTTGTCTCCGGAGGAGCTTCCTCGTCCTTCTTGATTCCTTGCACATCAGCAGGTAGCGGTGTCTGTACAGTCGGGACCGTGTCTGGCAACGTCATCACCCTTCCCGAGATACTCGTGAGCACTGCGAACCTCGTCATCACCCTTCTCGTGGGGATTCTGATCATCTTCGCGTCCATCTTCGGAATATGGGGGGCGATAGAGTATGTTGGGGCGCGTGGTGGCGCGGGCAGGGCTGGCGTCTAACCAACAGAGAGCTAAACCAAGATTCGCCCGCTGACGCGCAGCGAAAACCAACAATCAAGCCAGACCACCTATCATCGTCCTAGACGCCCTAGCAGCAACCACTTATCGATACCACATATCGATGATATCGTCCATAGTCTTGAAAGGGTTCTGGCCCATTATTGAATTACTGGCAACACGCGCTTCTCGGCAGAGCATTTAGTGATGAGCGTGACTATCTGTACCACTCGTCGACGATGTCGTTCATGGTCTTGAACTGAGTCCTGCCCATGACCGAGTTCCTAGCGACCACTCGCCTGTATCCTTCGGCCCAGCCAGAATCTGATAGACTCTCTCCGATATGCCACCTCAAACCAGGCTCACGTTCAAGCCGCTCCTTTTCTTCGGCGTACACATCTATGCCCAAGGAGGGCCTGCACCACGAATAGCCAGATTCTCTTGCAGCTTTCTCCTCCTCTGTCTCAGTGCGATTAGGGGGCTTCCCAAAGGAATCGAAGGCGCTTGGAATTGGCTTTGAGAAGGAATCGAAAGCGCTGGACTTCCCAGGTATCGAGGGAACGGAGGGCTTTATTTGACTTGGTTCCACATAGTGGTGTCCCGGAGGTTTGGTTTCAATCGTGAAGTGCCGACTAGTCGAACCTTCCTCTGTGGCGATTTCTGTGTGATGCCACCCGCTTCCAGGTATCTTAGTCACGGCCACGTACGAAGTGGCAATCGAAAACTTACCAGATGGGTCCAAGGCCGACGACTTGGTCGGAACCGAAGGTCGCGCAATTTGAACGACTGGCTTATCAGACGTTACCGGCTTCAATGGGAGAACACGAACGGCTTGCGATATATCCCTTGCCATGAAGTCCTTCCAGCGAGGAGGAGGTTGTAGTTTTTACAAGGTTTCGGCTGGAAGGGATATATTCGAATCAAGACATGCACCTGAAATCATGTGCAAGAAGGAAGTACAAACTCATGTGGTCTTGGCACAAGGGAAAAACACCGAAGTTGCGAATTTCATTCTCGGATTATTGGCGAAGGACAAATGCGGGGAATGGTACTATAATTGGCAATTCTGGATTGACGACTCGAAAATTGACGACGGCAAACTCTACATCATGGGAGATCAGGTAAATAAAGACCATTGGATGAAGGTAATCCTCACGCAGAAGAAGGTTGGATTACAAATCTCCTTTTGGACATGCGATGGAGGGCAGGCGAATCAACTTCTGGACTGCGTTTATAAAGAATTGACCAGCGGCTGAAAGATGGTCAAGGGACGAATAGAATAATCAGTAACCACTCAAACACTTTCCCGAATTAGGCGGGGCTAGAACCCGGCCCAATCGTTTTAGGGTGTGCTGCCCTTCTTCACCCAATGGGCATAGTCGGACCCAAGTCAATCGTGTATCAGATTTCTTCTGGCTACCTTAGGATATCGCGCTACTTCTTCCTCGCCCTCGCTGTCGCGGGGCTACTTGGCACGGTCACTGGTGTGTTCGCCCAAGGCCAGCAACAGCAGCTTACCCTGACCCTGTCCGATGTCAAGGTGGTCGAGACCTCCCTACACCTGGTCGACGTTGTCTCAGTCTCAGGAACGGTTACGGTCAGCGGCCCTGCTCAAGGCTCTTGGAGCGGAGGTCCCCTCCACTTCGGCGGCTGGGCATACGTCACCGGGGAGGACCGCTTCGGGAATGACGAGGAGGTGAACATCACCCTCTCCAGCGGCGACTTCAATCCTTCAACCCTCAGCTTCCCAGCGTCGTCGGACTCGAGCTTCAGCAATCAGCAGAACGGACCCCACACAATCATCCCCTACGCCATCGTTGTGCACGCCTACGACCAGAGCGGCGAACTGGTCGGAATCTCCAACGTGCTGCAGGGAGCGGGGCAGGCAGGATCGTCCGCCAACCTCTTCATCCTGACGATGGAGATTCCGCTCTTCCAAGTGCCGGCTTTGGGCATCTCCGCGAGCAATCCGGACTTCTCCAACCTCTTCGCGACCTTCGACCAGCTCCCCCTGGGCGACTTCTACATGCTGCTTGCGGAAGTCGCGATCATCTTGCTGGTGGGGGCCGGGCTCATCAACGTGATTATGTACCTGACAGGGAACGGAACCCAGAAGGGAGGAACTTCAGGGACTCTTGCAGGCCTCAGCAACGTCCTCATGACCCTTTTGCTTGTCTTCCTCCTGCCGTTTGCCTACAACGCAGTGGCCGGGTTCGTCAACGTGCTTGACCAGCAGATCATCGCAGGACCGCCTCCTCTCCGTCCATCCTCACCTTCACGGTGCTCCCTTTTGGCTCGGCTGCCATTGTCCTCGTCCTAGCGAATGAATAGGCGCGCGTTCAGCATATGACCGCCACCATCAGCCCCGATTTCTATTACAGACTCGGACTCGAGCCTTCTTAGTTGTGCTTATCAGCGACAACCAACTGAGGAAACACGAGCCTAGAGGCATCGGAGCACTGGAAGACGAAAAGGAAGTACTACCCGAGCATCACGGATAGGGAAACCG
>JAFMAU010000049.1 GCA_029784825.1 Nitrososphaerota archaeon
GGAACAGGCCCAGAAGGCCTCGAGGCTCATCAGGGAAGCGATGTTGGTGAGCGAGAAATGAGAGAGCTGAGCGCTGCTCTGCTTGGGGCGACCGGGGCTGTCGGACAGCGTTACCTCACTTTGCTCGCCAAGCACCCCTTCATCAGACTCGAGGTGCTGATGGGGGGCAGTTCTGCCGGGGAGAGTTACGGAAAGGCGGCCAGGTGGCTGCAGGCCGAGGGGATTCCTGAAGAGTTCGCCGGCAAGAAAATCTCGGCTTCGACCCCGGAAAGTGCGCGGGGTTGCGACCTCGTCTTCTCTGCCCTCCCCTCCGATGCGGCAGCCGAGCTGGAGCCCGAGTTCGCCGCTGCCGGCTTTGAAGTCATAAGCGAGGCAAGCGCCCACAGGATGGACAGGGACGTTCCGCTCATGATCCCGGAGGTGAATGCTGGACACCTCGCCATCTTGGATGTTCAGAAGAGGAGGAGGAACTGGAAGGGCTCCCTAGTCACCACGCCGAACTGCACAGCGACCGGGCTGGTCATCGTGATGAAACCGCTCCTGGACGACTTCAGGCTCAGGAGGGCCATCGTCACCTCCATGCAAGCGATTTCCGGGGCCGGTTTCCCAGGTGTCCCATCCTTGCTGATCACCGAGAACGTGATACCTTACATCAAGAACGAAGAGGAGAAGGTAGCCGCCGAGTCGAAAAAGATTCTCGGCACTCTTGCGAAGGGCAGCATAGCTGACCCGGAGATGGAATTGGCCATCTCCTGCAACCGTGTCCCTGTCATCGACGGTCACATGGAGACACTCTACGGGGAGTTCCCGAAAGCCATTAACTCGAAAGAGGTGAGCGATTCCCTGGGATCGTTCCGGGGCCCACCTCAGAAGTTGCGCCTCCCTTCCGCCCCCGATTGGCCCATCATAGTAAGAGAGGAGCCAGACAGGCCGCAGCCTCGCCTGGACAGGCTCTCCGGATCTGTTCCCGGCATGAGCGTGGTGGTCGGGAGGGTGAGGAAGGGCATCGGGAGGAACTCGGTCCAGCTCACCTTGCTTTCGCACAACACGATAAGAGGCGCCGCGGGGACAGCGATACTCACAGCCGAACTGATGGAGAAAGAGGGATACCTGGGTAGGTAGCAATGGTGTCAGGAAAGTCGGTCAGGCTGGCCCGCATAACCGAAGGGGGCAAGATGCTCTGCATCCCGATGGACCACTCCATAACCGACGGTCCGGTGAGGGGGCTCGAAGACCCGGAGCTGATGATCAGGGCGGTGGCCAAGGGAGGGGCCACGGCCGTCCTCGCACACAAGGGGATTCTCAAGGCCCTCCGGAATCCGCCAATCGTCGGGATGATTCTTCACCTTTCCGCGAGCACGTCGCTCGGGCCCTCTCCTAACAGAAAGGTCCTCATCGCCACAGTCCGGGAAGGGATTAGGCTGGGGGCAGATGCCATCTCGGTACACGTCAACGTAGGAAGCAGGGAGGAGCCGGAGATGCTTCAACAGCTGGGAAGCGTCGCCGAGGAATGCGACTCCTGGCAGGTCCCCCTCATTGCCATGATGTACCCGCGGGGCGAGGGGATCAAGCAGCCGCTGGAGCCAGGCACGGTCGCCCATGTTGCGCGCATTGGAGCCGAAGCCGGGGCAGACCTGGTGAAGACCGTCTACACCGGGAGCACTGAGACTTTCAGGGAGGTAGTTAGGAAGTGTCCTGTCCCAGTTGTTCTAGCAGGCGGAGCGAAGGCGGACTCGGATCAGGCGCTTCTGGAACTCGCAGATTCGGTGATGAAGGCAGGGGCGATGGGAATCACATTCGGGAGGAACGTCTTCCAGCATCAGAGTCCGACAGCCATCGTGAAGGCGCTCAGGAGCGTGGTCGTGGAGGGACGCAGCGTCGAAGACGGATTGGAGGTGCTCCATGCTGCAGTCTAGAGAGAAGGAGATTGTCCTGTTTGCGACTTCGAGCATATCGAGAGGAACCCTGAGCGAGGCGAAGAGGAGCGGTATAAGCCGAATCCTCACGAGAGAGGCTTCTCCGATCGAAGAGAGCGGCCTCTCCTTCGTCCTTCTCTCAGACCGTCCGGGCGAGGGTTTCGCGAGCTGGGTGAAGATAGGCGGAGCGCAAGACGTCCGGAGGGCGGTGGAGGCCGGGTCGCTGGACCAGTCCTTCGTCGTGGTCGAATGCTCGGACTGGAAGATAATCCCTCTCGAGAACCTCGTCGCCGAATTCAGGCGCATGGGCCACAGACTCTACGCCTACGCGAGTTCGAGGGAGGAGATTGACACCGCCTTCAACGTGCTGGAGAAGGGCGTGGACGGAGTAGTGATACCGCAGTCTGCGCTCTCCTTTCTCCCGCGGGCGACGGCCTTCCTGGCGACCTCGTTTCCCCTGCTGCTTGCCCGGGTGACCAGGGTTGTTGACGCCGGTGTGGGCGACAGGGCCTGCGTCGACACTACGTCCAAGCTCCAGCCGGGCGAAGGAATGCTCGTCGGGAGCAAGGCCAGCTTCTTCTTCCTGGTGCATGGTGAGACATTGAGTTCCGAGTACATCCCTGCGCGGCCCTTCCGGGTCAACGCGGGCGCACTCCACAGCTACATCTTGTCGTCTGACCGTAAAACGAGATACCTCTCCGAGCTGGAGCCCCCGGACAGAGTCGCGATCATCGACGGCCTCGGAAATCCCCGCGAAGCATCGGTTGGAAGGGTGAAGATAGAGCGCCGTCCAATGGTCCTGATTGAGGCGACAGTCGACGGCGAGGCCGGGGCGGTGATCCTGCAGAAAGCGGAGACGGTACGCCTCGTGAGGAGCGACAGGACTCCCGTCTCTGTCACAGACGTGAAGGCTGGAGACGAAGTCCTGGTGCACACCGAAGTGGTCAAGGCCCGTCATTTCGGCGGTGAGGTAGACGAGAGCATCCAGGAGAAGTAGGGCACCGGACCGCCGAGGGAACCGACCTCTGAAACGGACTCGGATATGCACCTCCCTTCTGGCTCCTACCTGCGAGGGCCTCGCAGCCAAGGCCCGCAAAGCGATTGCAAAGGGGACCGACCTGGTTGAGTTCAGGTTGGACATGCTTCGCTCCCCTAGGATCAGTCAGATCAGAGGAGACCTCGAAGCCTATGCCGAGCGGGCCATCTTCACGCTTCGCAGACCCGACGAAGGGGGAGGTTTCAAGGGCAGCGAGCCCGAAAGGCTCGCACTGGTGAGTGAAAGTGCAGGGCTGGAGCCGGCGTACTTCGACATCGAACTCAGGACTCTGAAAGCCAACCGCGAGCTTGCAAGAACTAGGCTCGGCCAAAGGACCATCGTGTCCTGGCACGGCCTGGCCGGCACGCCCGACCGTGCGCGCCTGCTTTCTTTGATGGCCGACGCTTCGGCCTTCGGTCTGCCGAAGATTGTCCCGGCGGCCAGGAGCAGCGTGGACAACTTGGCAGTGCTCTCGCTCTACGACCGGCCGGGACCTCCCCCCATAGCGTTCTGCATGGGCCAGCCCGGGCTCCTTTCCCGGGTCATGGCCATCGAGAGGGGCACCCCCATTGCCTACGCGTCACTTGATGGTGAACGGACCGCAGAGGGGCAGCTCTCCCTCGGCCAGGCGCTCGCGATTCGGAGGAGACTGGAATCTGCCTGACAAATACATGCTTCTCGGCGCCAGCGTCGGGCACTCTCCCACTCCGCTCATGATGGGTGCGGCCTTCAGAGCGACGGGCATCGACGCAGTCTACCAAGCCCTCAGCGTCGGGCCTGCGGAATTCGCTTCGGTGTTCGAGAGCCTCCGCGAATCCGGGGTCGACGGCATGAACGTCACCATGCCCTACAAGGGCACGGTGCCGCCGCTCCTCGATGCCCTTGACGTGGTATCGTCAAGCGTAGGCGTGGTGAATACGATCAGGAAGGAAGGGAGGGGATACAAGGGATACAACACCGATGTCTACGGAATAGTTCACCCTCTGAAGTCGAGGGGGATCCGGAGGGTCGCGGCGGCGGCAGTTCTGGGGACGGGAGGAGCCTCGAGGGCCTTCGTCGCTGCCATGCACGAACTCGGATGCGAACGCTTGACGGCAATTTCCAGGCGGCCGGGGGCATCGTCGGCATTCTTCGCTGACATGAAGCGCGCCTTCCCCTCGATGGGAATCGGGTCTGCCTCGGTCGAGACCCTTGGCTCAGAAAGGTTCGATCTGTTCTTCAACGCTTCCCCCTGCGGCTCCAATGGGATTCCGATCCCGGCCCGACTGACAAGAATCCTCGACCGCGGCCCGACCGTCTTCGACGCCGTCTACTTCCCTGTCGAGACGGAACTGATCAGGCAGGCGGGGGAGAGGCATTGCCCGGTCGTCTATGGCCATGAGATGCTGCTGCACCAGGGGGCCGAAGGCTTCAGAATCTGGACGGGAGAAGCGCCGCCCCTGTCTGCCATGCGGGAAGCCCTGATGGCGTCCTTGGAGGTCCCTGCATGATGATTGGAATGGCGAAGGCGATGGGGGCTGTGAGCGTGGTCAACGCGATTGCCAGCGGCAAAGGGGCCACGGTCTCGGTAGAGCTCCCCACCGCGGCGAAGGTCGCAGTCAGGGAGGAGAGGGGGAGCTGGCGCGCGCTCAACAACGGCCAGGAGACGAAATCTCGGCTGGTGCTGAGCTCACTTCGTCTGGCCATCTCGATGCTCGGGAGGGACCCCGGACGGTACTCGGGTTCGGTCGACACGACCCTGTCTGCGCCCATGGGGGTGGGGCTCAAGACCTCTTCCTCCACTTCGATAGCCGTTGCGCTCGCCGTCTGGGACGCGTTCGGGAAGAGTTCTCCGCCGTCCGCTGAGATTCTGAATGCAGCGTCCGTTCGTCCATGTCGAGTGGAGTCAGCATCACCGGAGCGATGGACGACGCCGCTTCATGCTTGCTCGGGGGAGTGAACTTCGTCGACAACTCTTCGAGGAGGATCTTGTCTCGGATCAGGCTCGGGAGAGCGCTTCATGTGCTCGTCAGGGTGCCCCGGGAGGAAAGCAAGCGCGGAAGCATCCGTAGAGAGTATGCCAGGAGGTTCTCCAATCTTGCGGATTCCATATTCAGGATTGGGATGGAAGGGAGCACCTGGAAGGCGATGACCCTCAACGGGCTGATGTACTCGTCCATCTACGGCTACGACCCCTCGGATGCGTTGCAAGCGTTGGAGGCAGGCGCCCTTGGTTCGGGTCTCTCAGGCACAGGACCCGCCGTGGCCGCGGTCTTCGAGAGACAGAACGAGGCGGAGAGCCTGGCCCGGAGCTGGGCCGAAGGAGGCGCACAGGTGATCAGAACGATGACGAGCGACGGGGGCGCGACCCTTGGCCAGTAGCGTGAAGCTTGTCGCGAAAGGGCAGCTCAGAGGCAGAGTCCAGGTACCGCCGAGCAAGAGCTACACCCACAGGGCAGTGATCATGGCCGGTCTCTCTCGCGGCAGGAGCAGGGTCGACTCCCCGCTCCTTTCGCGGGACACGCTCGCCACCATCGAGGCCTGCAGGGCGATGGGGGCAGAGCTGGAGGAGTCGGGAGCCTCTCTGACCATCTCGGGCTCGGAGCCGCACGCCTCCGAAGACGTCGTGAACGTCGAGAACTCGGGGACGACCCTCAGGTTCATGACTTCGGTCTTCTCGCTTCCCGAAAGAGGCTTGACGATCCTGACCGGGGACGAAAGCATCCGCCGGAGGCCGATGGGAACCCTCCTCGACGCACTTGCGATGCTCGGGGCGAATGCGCGGTCGGCGAGGGGCAATGGTTGCGCGCCGATAATAGTGGGAGAAGGAGGGTTGGCCGGTGGCACAGCCGAGGTGCGCGGGGGAGTCTCTTCACAGTTCATCTCCTCAATCTTGATCTCTGCCCCCCTTGGCAGGGGGAACGTCAGGCTTCAGGTCTCCAACGCTGTCTCCAGGCCTTACATCGACGCCACCCTCAAGCTCTCAGAACTTCATGGCGTACAGGTGCGCAGGGACGGCTACTCCGACTTCTCGGTCGAATCGGGACAGGAGTACAAGGCCTGCGACTTCTCCATACCCGGGGACTTCAGCTCCGCTTCGTTCATCATGGGAGCGGTGGCGCTGGTCGGAGGTGAGGTCGAGCTGGGCGGGCTCACGACTGCGCTTCCCCAGGGCGACTCGGCCATCGTAGAACTTCTGCGAAGGCTCGGGGTCGAGGTCGTCCAGCGGCCGGGCTCGATTCTGGTGAGGTCTGACGGCGACAAGCTCAGGGGAGGGAAGTTCGATCTGTCCGATACGCCAGATCTTCTGCCTGTCCTCGGCGCCCTGGCCCTGAAGTGCGACGGACCTTTGGAGGTGAGCGGCGTCGCACACGCCAGATACAAGGAGACAGACAGGATAAGCGTCACCGCAGAGGGGCTCGCGAAGGTCGGAGCCAAGATAGATGAGCGTCCAGACGGATTGAGGATAACAGGGCCTTCGCACCTTCTTCCCGCCGCCCTCAACGCCCACGAGGACCACAGGATGTTCATGGCTTTCTCTCTGGCCTCGCTGCTCCTCCCGACCGGCATTCCCGTAGTCGGCTCGGAGAGCCTCGACGTGTCCTATCCATCTTTCCTGGCCGACATGCAACGACTTGGCGCTTCGGTGGAGATGGCATGAGCGGGAACATCGTGGGGGAGAGGTTCCTCCTGCTCACCTTCGGCGAGAGCCACGGCAGATGCGTGGGAGCAGTCCTCGACGGCTGCCCGGCTGGTCTTCCGCTGGCCGAGGAGGACATCCAAACAGAACTCGATCTCAGGAAGCCCGGGCAGTCGATAGTCACCACCCAGAGGAGGGAGGAGGACAAGGTGGAGATCATGTCAGGTGTCTTCAACGGCCGGACCACCGGCGCCCCCATCATGATGATCATCTGGAACGCCGACAAGGACTCGAAGTCCTACGAGGCGATAAACGACACTCCGCGGCCGGGCCATGCGGACCTCGTGGCCAAGATGAAGTACGGAGGCTTCAACGACTACCGCGGCGGGGGGAGATTCTCCGGTAGGATCACCGCCTCCTTCGTCATGGGGGGAGCCGTGGCCAAGAAGCTGCTCCGGCAAACGCTCGGAGTGGAGATCGTAGCCTACTCGCTCGAGATTGGTGGGATCAGGGCCAGGGGGTTCACGCTGGAAGACGCAGCCAAGAACAGATACACCAACGAAACCAGAGCCCCCACTCTGGAAGCGGCCGAAGAGATGAAGAAGAAGATCGTTGAGATGCGCGGCAAGGGCAACAGCCTCGGGGGAATCGTGGAGTGCATCGCCACCAATGTCCCCGTCGGGCTTGGCGAGCCGATCTTCGGCTCCCTCGACTCCGACCTCGCCAGGTTCGCCCTCTCCATCCCCGCTGCCAAGGGGGTCGAGTTCGGCTCTGGCTTCGCGTCTACTAAGCTGACAGGACTGGAGAACAATGACGAGTACTACTTCAAAGGCGAGAAGATACTGACCAGGACCAACAACTCCGGCGGAATCCTCGGCGGCATCTCCAACGGGATGCCCATAGTCTACAGGGTGGCGTTCAAGCCAGCCTCATCCATCGCCTCGAAACAGAACACCGTGGACCTGAAGACCGGGAAGGAAGTGGAACTGGTCGTCCCCGGAAGGCATGATCCCACCGTGGTGCCGAGGGCAGTCCCCGTGGTCGAGAACTCTACGGCGCTCGTGCTAGCCGACCACGCCCTGAGGGCAGGGATGATCCCCCCGGTCCTCCGGCAGTGAGGCCTGACCGTTTGGAGAACCAGGCCAAGCTGGAAGAGCTGAGGACGCAAATCGCCCAAATCACCAGAGAGGTCATCCAGCTAGCCGGAAAGAGGAAGGCTGTCGCCCGCGAGGTTGGCAAGGTCAAGGACCTGAAGTCTCTCCCCACCGAGGACGATGCAGTCGAGGACGCCCTCGTCCGGGAGGTAATCGCTGAATGCGACAGGGTGGGTCTTGAAAGGAGGTCTGGGCTGAAGCTCCTGAGCGTGCTGCTGGCAGAATCCAAGAGGGCCCAGGGTATGGTTGAGAGGCCGACTCCAGTCTCGGTCTTCGTCAGAGCTCTGGCGTTGCAGCGGAAAGGGGTGAAGATATTGAGGCTGGATGTCGGCGAGCCTGACTTCCGGCCTCCGGTGGCCGTCATCAAAGCCTGTTCCCGGGCCCTCTTCGACTTCAAGACCCACTACACCGAGCCGCGAGGAATCCCAGAACTGAGGTCCGCGCTCCGGAGTTATCTGCGAGGGAAGCACGGATTCGAGGCCGACGACGAGGAGGTCACGGTCACCCCCAGCGGCAGGTTCGCGGTCTACGCCGCCCTCTCCAGCGTCCTCGGTGAGGGAGAAAGCGCTGTGGTGATAGAGCCGAACTGGCCTGCGTATAGGGAGGCACTCAGGCATCTGGGTGTCCGAACCGTCTCGGTCCGCACCACACTGGAGGATGGGTGGACGCCTTCGGTGGACCAGGTTCAGAAAGCCCTGCGCCCGAACACCAGGGCGCTGGTGCTCAGCTATCCCAACAACCCCACGGGCAAGGTGATCACTGAGAGGCTCTTCAGAGAAATGGTCGGTCTGGCCAACGACCTGGAGCTCACGGTCATAAGCGATGAGATCTACAACGAATACTGCCATGGACGCTGCCCCAGCGTGCTCAGGGAGCGGCCGAAGAGATTCATCCTGACTTCTTCCTTTTCGAAGACCTGGGCCATGACTGGGTTCAGGATTGGTTACGCGGTCTCGTCCCGGGAGACAATCTCGGCCATGTCCAAGATGACCTCCTTGATGGTCACCTCCGTTCCAGAGTTCATTCAGTGGGGAGCCGTCCGAGCCCTCGGAGTGAGCGCCGAGGTCAGGCGGCACGTGGCAACGATGCGCGCCCGAATCCGGGCGGCCTGCAGGGCACTGGACGCTGTCCCTTCCCTCGAGTACTCGAAACCCGACGGCGGCATGTACCTCTTCCCCCGAATCAGGTCGGGAGAGTCAGGAGAGGAGTTCGCCGAGGAGCTGATGGCGAAGGGGGTCAGTGTGACACCAGGCGGCGCCTTCGGCGACTACCCTGATTTCTTCAGGATCTCCCTCTGCCGACCCGAGAAAGACGTAGTCGACGGTATCAGACGGATGGGCGAGCTGCTCGATTGAAGATAGCAGTCCTGGGCAGCTCGGGAATGATGGGAAGTTACTTCACCAGGCGGTTCCTCCAAGATGGGCACTCGGTCACCGGCCATGACACAAGGAAGCGCAGGGGTTCCCCGAGAGGCTTCACCTTCGCAGACTCCAACGTCCGTGCCGTGGGCGGCGCCGACGCTGTCCTGATATCCGTCCCCATCGCGGAAACTGCGAGAGTTGGGCGGGAGGTCGCGCCGCACCTCAAGGGCGGAGCTGCCCTCGTGGAAATCTCTTCGGTGAAGACCAAGGTACGCCGGGATCTGACTGGGGCCCTGGCGGGCAGGAACGTCACAATGATCTCTGTCCACCCGATGTTCGGCCCACACTCGACCTCGGCTCACCCCAAGATGCTGGTGCTGGGGAAGGCTCGGGAAGTCGCGATTTCCCGATCTCTCTTCCCGTGGGCCCAGCTGATTTCCATCGGGGAGCGGGACCACGACAGATTGATGGCCTATGCCCTCAGCCTGGTCCACACTCTCAACCTCGCTTTTGCGTCCTCCGTGTCGAAGAGGATAGGCATCAAGGAATTCAAGAAAGTGTCCAGCCCCATGGGTTCCGCCCAGCTTGGCCTGGCAGAAGCCGTCCTGTCCCAGGACCCTTCGCTGTACTCGTCCATCCAGCTCGAGAACCCGTTCACGACCGAGGCCATCTCCTCCGCCATCGAGGAGTTGCAGGGCCTGTTGAAGCTCATCGGCGGGAAGAAGTGGAAGGCGTTCGAGAGACGCTTTGTCTCGCTTTCTGAGGAATTCTCGGAGGCCAGCCTTCGGGAAGCACTCGACAGAGTCTATTCGTCTTTCGGCTAGCCCTTTCGAAGAGTCGCCCGCTTCATCGAAGCGACGTATGCTTCGATGCCCCCCATGGCAGCATCCTCGCCCCGTTCTCCCACTCTGTCTACGATGGCGCTTCCGACGATGGCGGCGTCCGCCCCGGCCTCGACGACTGCTTCAACGTGTTCCGGCCTCGAGATGCCGAAGCCGACCGCTAGTGGAATCTTGCCGGCGGTGAACCGACGGACAGACTTCACGAGCCTGACCGTCTCCGACCCCAGGTCTCGCCTCGCCCCTGTCACTCCGAGGACGGACACGAGGTAGAGGAACCCCGAGGTGTTTGCGATTACCTTCTCGATGCGACTCTCTCCTGTCGTCGGGGCAGCGAGCAGGATGGAGTCGATCCCCCTCTTCCTGCAGGCGTTGCCAAGCTCCAAGGACTCCTCCAGGGGAAGATCCGGGACGACCAGTCCGTCCACTCGGGCTTTCATGGCCGAATCGAGGAAGCGCCCGACTCCGCGAGCGAAGACCGGATTGAAGTAGGTCATTATGACCACGGGCACGTCGTGCCTGTCCTTCGCCTTCTTCGCGATCTCGAGCACGTCGCTCGGCCTCGTCCTCGCAGCCAGGGCGCGTGCTCCGGCCGCCTGGATAGATTTCCCATCGGCCATGGGATCTGAGAACGGGATTCCTATCTCGAGTATGTCCGCGCCTCCCCTGACCACGGCGTCTATGGCCCTCGAGCACGATTCTGGTCCGGGGTCTCCACCCATGACGTAGGCCACCAGCGCCGCCTCGCGGTCAAGGGAGGCAAACGTTTCACTGAGGCTGCTCAGAATTCGAACCCCACCCTCTCGCCCATTATCTGGACGTCCTTGTCTCCTCTCCCAGAGAGCGTCACCACTATGGTCTCGTCCCTCTTCATCCTGGGTGCCAGCTTCAGAGCATAGGCCACCGCATGGGACGACTCGAGAGCGGGGAGAATGCCCTCTTCCTTCGAGAGAGTGTGGAAGGCCTCGACAGCCTCTTCGTCCGATGCCACCACGTATCTGGCTCTGCCCGTGTCCTTCAGGTGGGAGTGCTCCGGGCCCACTCCCGGGTAGTCGAGCCCGGCCGCGATGCTGTGCGTCCCGCTGATCTGTCCGTCGCCGTCCTGGAGCACATAGGAGAGCATCCCATGCACCACCCCTTCCCTCCCGAAGGACAAAGTCGCAGCGTTCCCCGATTCTTGACTCCCACCAGCCTCGACCCCGTAGAGGTCGACCTTCCTCTTTCCTATGAACGGATAGAAGGTGCCGATGGAGTTGCTCCCGCCCCCGACGCAGGCCACCAGGGCGTCGGGCAATCTCCCAGTCTCGGCCGACATCTGCCGGGCAATCTCTCTCCCAATGATGCTCTGGAAATCCCTGACCATGACCGGGTACGGATGCGGACCGACGACTGAGCCTATGAGGTAGTACGTGTCCCTGAGGTTGGTCACCCAATCTCTCAGGGCCTCGTTGATGGCGTCCTTCAGCGTCTTTGTCCCGCTGTCGACCGGGTGAAGCGTCGCCCCCAGCAGCTGCATCCGGAGGACGTTGAGCCTCTGTCTCTCCACGTCCTCGGTCCCCATGTAGACCTCCGACCTGATTCCCAGGGCTGCGCAGGCCATGGCCGTGGCCACCCCGTGCTGACCGGCGCCGGTCTCGGCTATGACCCTCGTCTTCCCCATCCTCCTTGCCAGCAGCCCCTGCCCGATCGTGTTGTTGATTTTGTGTGCGCCGCCGTGGAGGAGGTCTTCCCTCTTCAGATAGATTCTCGCCCCGCGTCCCCGCCGGGTCAGGTTCGCAGCGAAGTAGAGTGGGGTCGGCCTCCCGGCATAGTTCCTCAGGAGGGCAGACAGCTCTGCCTTGAAGCTCCTGTCTTTCTTGAAGTGGGCGTAGGCTTCCTCGAGTTCGCGGACGGCCGGAATCAACGTCTCGGGCACGTATTGCCCGCCGTACTTCCCAAACCTTCCTTTTCCTGCCATCTGTCCCTAGGTCTCCTTCGCCGCCTTCACGAACGCCCTCACCTTGGCGGGGTCCTTCTTCCCTGACGAAGACTCGACTCCAGACGAGACGTCGACGGCGTAGGGCCTGACCTGCAGGATCGCGTCCTTGACGTTCTCCCAACTGAGCCCCCCGGAGAGTATGAATGGCTTGGGGGAGATCGCGTCACGGAGCCGCCTGCAGACCCTCCAGTCTGAGACTTCGCCTGTCCCGCCGAACATGCCCTTCCTCTTCGTGTCAGAGAGGAGGGCGTCGAAACCGTCGTGGCCCAGGTCGACGGTGTCCCCGTCGACGAGGCGCGGAAGTATCAGCTTCACCCCGAGCCGCCTGCTCAGGCCGACGGCCTGGGCTTTCGGACCGTAGAGTTGCAGGGCCGAAGGCCGCGCCCGAGAAACTACGCCGGGGTCCTTCGCGGCGAATCCTACCCTGGTGACCAGCACCGAGTCCATGAAAGGAGGAACCCTTCGGATCAGGTCCCGGGCCCGGTCCGCGGAGAGGTTCCTCGGCGATTCCGGAAAGCCGCAGATGAAACCGACGGCGTCGGCCCCGACATCCGCTGCGACGGCGACGTCCTCTTCTCTGGTCAGTCCGCAGATCTTCACCCTTACCGTGGTCCCACCCGACTCAGCTCCCTGAGCGTTGCCTCTGGATCGACTGCCTTCATCAGGGCCGAACCGACGAGGAAGCCGTCCGCTCCCAGAGCCTTCAGCTCCTCAATCTCCTCCCTTCTGCCTATTCCGCTCTCGCAGATGACAGGCCTCGGCCTGGGTCCCCTCGAGAGGAGCCTCCTCGACGTCTCCAGAGAAACACTGAGTGTCCGGAGGTCTCTGTTGTTTATCCCCACGATGTCAGCTTTGCTTCTGAAAGCAGCGTCGAACTCCTCTTCGTCGTGCGCCTCCGCCACCACTTCCAACCCTTTCCGATGGGCGAAGTCCACCATCTCGTCCATCAGGCACGTTCCCAGCCCCGAGCTGAAAATCCCAGAGATCAGCAGCACTGCGTCCGCTCCGGCCAGGGCTCCGGCCTCTACCTGGGCGCGGTCCACGATTATGTCCTTCATCAGCACAGGCACGCTCACGGTCTTCGCGACCAAGGAAAGGGACATGAGACTGCCTCCGAAGTTTTCCGGCTCCGTGAGCACCGAGATCGCGGCAGCCCCTCCCCGCTCGTAGGCCCTGGCAATCCTCGCCACATCCCCTCGCCGTGCGATCGCTCCCGCGGATGGCGACCTGAACTTCACTTCGGCGATGACCGGAATCCTCCGCTTCATCCCGAGGGCAGCCACCAGGCTCGCCCTCCTGGTCTTCGCACGGTTCCCCGGAGCGTAGTACCCTTCCCTGACCCGTGCCTTGGCAGCCTGGGCCAGGGTCTGCAGGAAGCGCCCGTCAGCTCGCTGCATTGGCCTCCACCCTGGAGATATCGCCGCCCGTAGATTTCACCAGCTCCTCCAGCTTCTTGAGAGCGGCTCCGCTGTCCAGAGACTCCCTCGCCTTCTCCGCTCCGTCACGGAAATCCGCCGCCAGCCCGGCCACCACGAGTGCCGCTGCCGAATTGACTACGACCATCTCTGTCATGGCCGAATCGGCCCTCTCCCGGCGCAGAATCCGCAGCGCTATCCGGGCAGCCTGGTCGGGCCCGTCCACCTGCTCGGTCACTCTTGGCTTGGGCGTGACCCCGAAATCCTCCGGCCTGATATCCATGGTTTCTACGTGGCCTCGCCGTAGCCAAGAGACTCGGGTCTTCCCGAAGACCGAGATCTCGTCCATTCCCTCGCGGCCGTGCACCACCATCGCCTCTTCGGCGCCGAGCAGCAGCAGAACCTCTGCGACCTTCTCGACCAGCTCTGGAGAGTAGACGCCCAGCAGCTGGGCATCCGCCTCCGCAGGGTTGATTAGAGGTCCCATCAGGTTGAACACGGTCCTCACCCCAAGCTCCTTCCTTACCGGGGCCACGCGCTTCATGGCTGGATGGAACAGGGGCGCGAAGAGGAAGCCGACACCCACCTCTTCGATGGCCCTCTCCACCAAGGGCGGCGGCGTTTCGAGTCTGAGTCCCAGGCGCTCCAGGAGGTCTGCGCTGCCGCAGCTGCTTGTGACCGCCCTGTTCCCGTGTTTGGCTACGAACGCACCGGCCCCGGCGGCGACGAAAGCCGAGATTGTGCTGACGTTGAAGGTCTTGACCCTGTCCCCGCCTGTCCCGCATGTGTCGACCAGCCTCCCTGAGACCCTGGGCCGGATTCTCACGCTGTACTCTCTGAGGGTGGAAGCGAACGTGGCGATCTCTCTCGGCGTCTCCCCCCTCTGCCTGAGTGCGACGAGGAACGCTGCCATCTGTGCGTCCGTGGCGTGGCCCTCGGCCATCTCCCTCACCGTGCCACTGATCTCCTCCTGGGTGAGCTCCCCGCCCTCGAGTATGCGTTGCACCGAAGCCTGGATCATGCCCTCACCCCGTCGTCCAGAAAGTTCCTGACAATCTTCATGCCCTCGGCGGTCATGATGGACTCGGGGTGGAACTGCACTCCCTCGATTGGATAAT
>JAFMAU010000004.1 GCA_029784825.1 Nitrososphaerota archaeon
GAGAAGAACACTTTTCCGATAAGCAAGCTCATCAGGAGGCTCGCTTACACGCGCGAGGTTCTGGTGGTAACGGAAGGCAGCAATATCGACACTGCGAGAAATGCGATCTTTCCGGAAGGCGTGATTGGGAGAAATGTCAAAGGATACACCAATGACGGTTACGTTCTACTTCGTGCGATAACGAACCAGTATTTCCTGGAGAAGTCGTCATACATCTCGAAGCTCAGCAGAGACGAGCGCGAGGTCGATAGGAATGTCGAATCCCTGTTCTCCTATCCTTTCGAAGGGCTCTACCGAATCCCTGCATCATCGACAATGGCGGTAGGAAAGAGGCTTGAGGACTATTTCGCGATTCGAGAAGAGCAATCGCTCTATCTCACACACGTCTGGCACCCCTACAAGGCCAAGTTCCATTCGAGAATGGCAAGAGCTCTCTTGAACTACGTTTGCCCTAACGACGACTCCCTTGCAATGGACAACTGGGCGGGAAGTGGCACAACGAACGTGGAAGCCACTTTGATGGGGATAGCGAACATTGGTCTTGAGCTCAACCCTCTGTCAGCTTTGATGGCGAGCGTGAAGTGTCAGGTATTGACAATGGACCCGAAAGATGTCAAGAAGGAGATAGGCAGATTCCTCGACCAACTGCAGAGGAAGATAGAGAGCGCTCGGAGCGGGCCGGGGGCTGCGACGCTTCTTGACTACAGTGGAAAGGGAGCGGATTCAGGATCATCCATTCAGGCAAACGTGGTCACCGTTGAGGCAGAGAGGGTCAAGGGCGAACTCAAAGGACTCTTTACAGTGGATCAGCTCGAGGAATTCATCGTCGCGAGAGACCTGATCAACGCGAAGCACAAGTCAATCATGCGGAATTTTTTGCTCTTGGCACTGAGCGGCTCGATTAGCGACCTGGCCAGAAGGAGAAAGGGGAAACTCCTTGAGGTAATGACGCTGCGTCTGTATAAGACGATGTACTTGCGGCTCTACCTATACAACAAGCTGAATGTCACGCTAAGCGAAAAGCCTGCAAAGTCCGAAACGTTTGTGTGTGACAACAGGCATCCGCTTCAGACGTTCACGTCACTCGACGGAAGTGGCATGACCCTGAGAAAAGCATCGGTGGATGGGGTCGTCACTTCGCCCCCATATTCAACGGCGGTCGACTACATTAGGAACGACTTCCCACAACTCAGGACGCTTGAGCTAGTGAAGCCCGACGAATTTGACGAACTGGAGAACAACATGGAGGGCAATCCCAAGCCCCGGATCTACAGGGATGAACAACTAGGCGCCGAGGCCAAGAAGGGTTCAACCTTCTACGATAGCCTGCCGGAATTGGCAAAGGAATCCATCGAGAAATTGAGACGAGCTGGGCGCGAACCAGAAGCCGTTCGGTCCTACAAATTCTTCAAAGACATGTATCATTCGCTGAATGGAATGAATAGCCTGATGAGAGTGGGAGCAAAGGCCGCCATAGTTGTCGGAAACAATCACTATAAGATTAGCGATACCGAAGAGGAAGAGGTAAAGAACGACCGAATCCTGTTCGAACTGGCCCAGGGTGAAGAAGTGGGTTTTGTTCCTGACAAGGTGACTGGAGGGTTCATCAGCCGGCCGCTTGAGAAAACTCAGGCGGGCTATATCAGAAACGAGACTGTGCTTGTTCTCGAGAAGGCTTCCGAATCTACCACGTCCATCTAGTATCCAGCTCAGCGTGCGCTTAAGAGTCCCACAGAAGCCACCCCCGGCCCGTCGTTGTCAGTTGCGGACCTGTCGGGCCTCGAACAGGAACTAACGACGCCAATTCAGAACAAACACAAGGAAAGCGCCGCCTACAGGCGCCGGAGTGACAACTTAGAATGGATCAAAGCGCTCCCCCTTGCTGGTCTTGGGAACGGCGAAGTTGAACTATCGATCCCGATGGCGCAGACTGCACGCAAGGAACTTATCTTAATTCAATATCCCGGAAAGGAATCGAGGAAGAGCGAGAGGAGAGACTGGTCCAATCCGAGAGATTTTCGCCCCAAGTATCTCAAGTATGGGGCATCATCATATGGGCCAGATCTGACCTTTAGCCAACTGTGGGACCCCTTGGTCGACAATCTGCGCTCATTGGAACATCAGTACGACAGGGAGCAGTTTGCTGCTGTTCTAGGCATACTCTTCTATCGAATGGCGTTCATGATAGATTATTCTGAGACCCCAGTCGGAGAATCCAAAGTGACCGTCTTCAAGGGAGGAAATGAAGAGGGCACAAAGCTGATGTCATTTGGCCGGTTCTGGAACTACAAACCGCCCAAGGAGACGACAAGGATAATGGGGAAGACATTTCCTGACTGGGGAGGTATGTCATTTGAAGCGTACCTGCAATACAACAGTCTTCTAGCTTGGAATGAGGATGGAAAGTCCTTCGCCAAATTCGCCGATTGGAACTTGTCGAAGTCAATAGGAAGAATAAACACTCTGTTGACTCATGTCAGGGTAATAGGTTTCATCACCGGGAAGGTCGAGCTATCTGCATTACTCGGCGACTTCACGAGACGAAGGGGAATGTCACCCGCTCCAACGGATGAGCTAATGTCGATTTGCGGGCAATACATCAGGACTGAGGGAGATGTCCAGGGAACATTATGAAACGCTGGTACACAATACTTCAAATTCCTTTGCTTCCGACACAATTCGGAGCGCTTCTCAAACGCTGATTGGTCGTGGATTTGGCAAGGTAGGTAGCAGTACCTGGGTCATTGGATTGGTGCGATCTAAGGCTCAAGCATATCCTTGAGTTTGTTCGGAACTTGCTTGATGTTGCGCCTTCTCCAAATTTCATCCTTTACGCCCTTGTCCGTGTACCTCATGCCGAGGATGACATTCCTGGGAGTAATTTGACCGATTCTCACATGTTCCATCCTGGCCTGTCTGCTCCTCCTCGCTTGAACCACCTTGGCAAGGTTCGCAAACACTTGCTTCCAGAATGTGTCGGACTTTCTTTCGCCTAGAGCCTGCAGCCTATTGATATCTCTAGCCAATTCGTCTTTTACGACCTTCGCTGAACTTGGCGACGCTGCAATCCTGGTGATTCTCTTGAACCCATCCCCCACGACGGCCAACGCGATGAGATTCAACGCTTTGTATAGACCTCGCACCTGCTTCTTCTTCACTTTCCTGACGTACTCCGATTGGTTCGCCAAGAACAAAGCTGGAAGTAGGATGTATTCTGCAGTGGTTTGCCCTTCAACGAAGATCTCCTCGTAGAAGCCAGGTCTGGCGCTCTTCGCCTTCTCGAAGATCAACTTCTTCTGCGCCTTCGCCTCGTACGATTTACCAGACCAGAAGGATAATGCGGCCTGGGCCGCAACTTCATTGGAGATCACCCGTTTAGGCTGTCTTACTCCTGGACCTTCTCCCGCTTTGCGTACATATTGGATGTTGTAAATGTCGTCACATTCACGCTCAATGAAGACCTGGACGGGATCGTTTGCCCGCAGGTCTCTGGGTGTAATCGGAGACTGCGAATTGGAATATTCGGCAATGTGTTCTTCTAACTCCATCGCGGTGCCCTGGTCCTCTCCTTCTTGCCTGGTAGGAATTACCCTGACAAGCAGGTTGACCCCATCAAACCAGTCCTTGTCCTTCACGCTGTAGAGAGTTTCGATTGTCTGAAGACCGTTGACAACTTGGAACCCCTCAATGGCCCATGAATCAGAATCCAATCCTCGTGCGCCTGTTGGTGTCAGTGTCTCGCAGCACACAGTAACGCCATTGTTGTATCTCCAGAAGTCTTGACGATCAGTTAGGCTTTGCAGAGTAGCAAGTATCTTTGGAGCCGCAACCCCTCTGCTCCCCTTGAGCAGGAACCTGAAATTCGAATGGTAGATGTTGACGTCATTATCTTGCCTGATCTTGATTAGGTCCTCAGCAGCTACGGTTGCTGCAAGGGCGTATATGTTATTCCCTTTCGCCGGAATGACAAACTTCTGTTTCGTACTCAGATGAACTGTGCTGGGCGCCTTCGCGTGGATCGCGTTGTACAGAGAATTGAACCGTGTGTGGTCGTAAATGGAACAGTTGTGTTTCTCGTACTTCCGGCGATCAGAATTGAACATGTCGTTGATGCGTTTGACTTCCGTCACAAGGGACTTCCTGGCCTTCCCAGAAATCGCTACGACAAGTTCAACACGGAGTTTGTTTGCGAGAGCGTCCTTGTACAATGAGACACCCTCCACTAGTTTCGGATCCGTGGGACGTGCTGTGTTCACGACCTCATCACGAATCCGGGTGAAGAGGCCCTTAATCTCCCGGGCTGCCTCGGGTCCGAACGGGGTCGGGTTGAATTTAGAATCATCATCCTTCGGGATTATGGGAGGCGAGTACTTCGCTTGAATAACATACAGCGTGCCTTTGTGAACCCAGATTCCATCCCCCTCGAAGTCACCAGGCCCTCCTTTCCGCTCAAACCTCGACCTGGCTGCCTCGACTTCGTCAGACCTGAGCGAATGGCTAATCTTGTCGATTGCCCAATATGCAAACGCCTTGCCCAATCCAACTTGAGTCCTCCCACTATACTTGGTATCTGCAACCGCTTCGACCTCATCTCTCATGAGTTTCGCAAAATACTCAGGGTCGAATAGGGGAGCATCGGCCACAGGAAAGGGTTCAAAGGTGGCTTACTTGAGTATTATCGAAGAAGTGCAAAGGGATCGAGTGGAGAATCCTCTTCGTGCCAACTGTCGCGGATTTGGCACCGTAAGTATAAGTGCCGCGGGTCGGACCCTCCCCGATCCCTTTCGGGTCGGATTTGAACTCGAATGGGAATAGTGCGAACGTCTAACCATCCGCAATAGCGGTATCCTACGTCAAACCGAGCAAGTGCCGCCCAAGTCCAATTTGCTTCGGTAAGGCAACCAAAATCAGAGGAGGGGGGGATAGAACTCCCCCTTGCTTGTACGTCTAGTTGATTGTGTAGCTGATGAGTTGTAATGCTGCTGTTCCTGAGGTCAGACCAATCCCGTTAGCCCCGAACTGACTCGGGTGGCCGCCGCCAAAGGCGAGCCCGACTTCAGTTGCGGAAGCGAGCGCCTGAGAGAACTGTGGGTCTGCTGCTTGGTTGCCGCATATGCCACTCCAAGAGCTGGGGGTAAGAATTGCTGTCAGCGTGAAGGATGTTCCTAACGTATTGCCCGAGCTATCTGTGACGGGAGTTGCCGCTGCCCACCAGTAGTTGTAGTCACTGTATCCTGGAGGCAGACCGCATGACGGCGGGGTCTGGTTCTGGGAGCTTGTCGGGGTGTTGGCTTGGATGAAAAGATATACCACTGCGGGAGGCGACGCCGCTTGACTTCCCCAGGGCCCCGCTTCAAGAGATGCGACCGATGTCAGAGTCAGCGTCGCGGTTATGGTCTCACCTTCTGTCAAGGCTGGAAGCGATTTCGGAGACGTGTAGAGGTAGTCTGTGAACCCATAGGGCGCGTTTGGCAGGCCAAACTCTGCTACGAAACCACTTCCGCTGGTCGCGGAGCTTGTGTGGAAGATGTAGTCTCCCTGTGGGTTTTGCACCCTGGTTCCTACGGTCCATTGCTGTCCGGGCGCGGTCGATGTGTCAGCAAATGCGATGCCCGTGATCGATAGAAGAGCTATCGCCGAGAGTGTTGCTAGAAGCGTCAGTTTCGAACTGTAGGACTTTTCCAATGTCCCAATTTTCTTGCCGCCTTCCTTCGTTAATACAGATTTCCGATATTGGACTCATTCTAATATTCTGATATGGGATTGGCTCCATCCAGGCACCTGTGCGAGGAAAGACGTTGTTACATGAAAGGTCGTATCCCCGAAATTCGAGATTGGCCGAGAACAGGAAGTGCCGTGGGTCGGAGACTCCCTGGCCTCACGGCCGGATTTGAGCCGACGACACTCCGGTCTTCAGCCGGATGCTCTTGGGGAACCCGCTCCCAGGCTGAGCTACCACGGCACCAGGCCCCGCTCCGACTGAAAGTCAAGATAAGAGTTTCATTCCCGTTGAAGCTCAAAGCAGATTGTTCGCTAAGAAAGGTACTCCAGAAGCGCCTAGGACCTCAGCAACCGAGCCATCGGGGCCCGAACAGCACTCCGAAGGCGGTGTGGTTTCAAATTCTTCCAGGAATCCCTTCCTCCATCGGCAATTCTCCGTTCAAATCTGCACAATTAAGTCGCCCCGGACGATGTCAGGCTCGTCCGCTCAGCGGGAGCGGAGGCGGAACCAATGTTCTCGATACCCAACATATTGGCACCGGTAACGGCGCACGCCCCAGCGCCCCTCCTACTGGTGGCTCTGCTCGGCGCCTCCCTGATACTGATATTCGCGGGGAGGACCCTGGCCAAGATCGTCGCCTTCCTTGCGGTTGGCCTTGTGGGCGCAGCCTTCGGAGGCGCGATAGCGGCCCAGTACCTGGCTCCGGCATGGAGCATCATCGGGGTCCTCCTGGGGTTCGTCATAGGAGGCATGCTCGGGGTCGCGCTCCTCTCCGTCGGCATGGGGCTCCTGGTGGGGTACGTCGCCTACATCCTCGCGCTGGACTTGGCGCTCGGTCCGACCGTCGCCCTGATAACCGGGGTCGCCTTCTTCATCGTCGGCGTCATCCTCTCAGGGAGGCTCCTGACCCTGGCCACGGCGGTCTTCGGCGGCCTGCTCCTCTTCGACGTCCTGACCCGCTACGGCTTCGAGCCCATGCTCGCCACCCTTGTCGCCGCGGCACTGACCCTCATCGGACTCTACGTCCAGCTAGCGCCAAGCAGACGGTTGACTCAACCTGCCAATGTGGGAGGTCAGCCAGGTGCTCACGGCTAGCGAGCAGGTCCAGCGGCCGAGCTACGTCAGGGTCTTCTTCCTCTACCCTGACTTCCGGGTGAGGGTCGACGACAACTCCCCGGTGCACTTCGATGTGGACGTGAAGGCGGTAGATTCACAGGGGACCAAGTGGCTCCTCACCTTCCGCATCTTCGCCCTCGACAGGAGAGGGAGGCTGATCATCTTCGAGCACAAGTGGCCGCACAACTACCTCCAGACCCTCCAGCGGCAGTCGGTCATGGAGGGCCTGATCAAGAAGTACGCCGACCCCCTTAACGCGCTCCCCGGAAGAATAGAGGCGAGGTAGCATGCCCCCGCACCGGAGGAAAACGAGGACGCTGCCGTTGAGCATGGTCAACTGCATGATCTGCCCGCTCCGCCTGGAGTGCATCCGCTGCTCATCCCTTTCCCAGGTCGACCCCAAGCACCCGGAGAGGCTCCGAGACCTCGTGGTCAGGAACATCTACAGGATGGAGCCAACCCCTGAGGACCAGGCCAGGATGGACGCCGGGACCGCCGCCCACATGGAGCTCGAAGAGCGGAGGCAGGTGGACACCGACCCAGCATCGATCATAAGGCGCATCAAGAACAAGGAGACGTTCTACTTCTCGCTGTCCTTCTGCAGCGTCCGCTATGGCCTGAGGGGGACCGTCGACGCCGTCCTCGTCGACTGGCAGGGGAGCACCTTGCGTCTCATGATCATCGACGACAAAACACACCTGTCAAGTCCGATCTTCAAACAGCTCTGGGCCTACGGGATGATCCTCTCGGACCCCAACTGTCTCTACACGAGGCAGCTCGACGGCGAAGGCGAGGAGATCGAAAGGAAGAACTTCTACCAGGACCTCGGGGACATCTTCGATTCCGTCGAAGTATGGACTACGATCAACCCATACATGTCGAAGGGCCAGATCGTTGACAGGCCCATCCCGGCCAGGCCGTTCTCTCGGGCGAGGGTCTTCGTCGACAAGGGGCTCGTCTTCGCAGTCCTCAGGTCGAAGCGGAAGCTCCTCGACGCCTACAGCGAGCCGGAGATCCTGGCCGCCACCCAGCAGATGAAGTTCAAGCGGTCAGGGAACCAGCTCGTCCTCTACGAGCCGGAGCAGAGACGTTAGTCGCACTGCATAAATGTCCCCCTTCTGACAACGACCTCCTTGAGCGCACCCGTCCCCGACGACCTTCAGAAGGTCCTGGGCCCGAACGAGCAGCCCCAGCTCTACATCGCCCAGAAGATCTACCACCCGAAGATCAACATCGACTCGGTCCTGATCACCAACCAGAGGGTGATCCTCAGGCACCCCCACGCCATGGGCCTGAAGAAGGACTACACCGACTTCAACTATCAGGACGTGGCCAACGTCGTGCTTGACAAGGGGTTCACCCGCTCGACCCTCAAGCTCGTCCTCAGGCTCGGCGGAGAGCCGCTGGCCCTCCAGGACCTCCCCAATTCAGAGGCGCAGAAGGCGTACGGCCTGATCAGAGAGAACCTGGGGAGGTACCAGGCCCCCTTCGCCCAGGGCCTGATGAACGTCCCTCCCTATCAGCAGGCCCCGCAGGCGCAACCTCCTTCGTCAGGAGGCGCGACCACCGTCATCGAAAGAGAGGTTGTCAAGATCAAATGCAGATACTGCGGCGCACTCAACGACGAATCCGCGAAGGCGTGCGTCAACTGCGGAGCGAGCCTGTGACCCGGGCGGTCAACTCGAGAGTGAGGTCGTCTGGCTGAGATCCTGAAGGGAGTCCACTACGTCGACGGCTCCAACGCCAACAGCTACCTGGTCGAAGAGGGGGACGGCACGCTTACGCTCGTCGACGCGGGGATGCAGGCCGATGGGAAGAGGATACTCGAGTTCATCACCGCGACGATGAGCCGCAGGCCTTCTGAAGTGAAGACGATAGTGGTCACCCACTGCCACGTCGACCACACAAGAGGGCTGGCAGCCGTGAAGGCAGCCACTGGAGGCAGGGTGGCTGTGCACGAGGCCGACGCAGACTTCGTATCAGGGAAGGAGCGGTACCCTTCTCCTAGAGGGGCCATGGGCCTCCTCTTCAAGGCAATGTCCCCTGTCTTCAATTCCGCCCCCGTGGAGCCAGACATCAGGCTGAAGGACGGAGACTCCGTCGGGAGGCTCGAGGTCATCCACACTCCTGGCCACACTCCGGGGAGCGTCTCGCTCTACGACAGGCAGAACAGGGTCCTGTTCATCGGGGACACGGCCAGGTTCCGCAGCGGGAAGCTGGAAGGGCCGCCCCCTCGATTCACCCAGCGGATGGACCAAGCGAAGTCTTCTCTCGAACGGCTGTCGTCCCTCGACTTCGAGGTCATGCTGAGCGGCCATGGAGACCCACTGAAGTCGGCAGATGCGCCGCGGATGTTGAAGGACCTCTCGGCAAGTCTGTGAGGCTCCTCGTCCCCGGGCCACGTTTAAGGGAGGCTTTCGCAAGCCTTCGCGGGATTGGTAGATCTCCGGTTCCTCTCGTTCAACAGAAAGGAGAGGACGATCTTCGACGGCCTCCTCCGCCTTCTCGCCACCGTGATGAAGACTGTGGAGTCCTTCGAGGCAAGCGTGACCGCCTTCGCCAACGGAGACCCGAAGTCTGCAGAGATCGTCAGGAACGTCTTCGACGGCGAGACCGAGGCTGACAGGATTCACCGTGAGCTCCAGGCCAAGATAGCCGAGGGCGCCTTCTTCGGCGGCGTCAGGGAGGACATACTGAACCTCCTGGAGAAGATAGACGACATAGCTGACAGCGCGAAGGACGCGGCCCGCTTCCTCGCCCAGGACTCGCGCCTCGGGTCCGAAGCGAACGGGACCCTGAGGTCGGAGGCGATGAAGTCGTTCGTCACCGCCCTGAAGTCGTCTGTGGTCGCTCTCACAGATCTCGTGAAGGCCCTGGAGCACAACAAGCGAGAGGCGCTCGACAAGGTCCCCATCGTAGAGGACTTCGAGGAAGAGGCGGATGGCCACAAGGACGTCCTGCTCAAGGCGCTCTTCAGCTCCGAGAAGTCGATGGACCCGGTCGCCGTCATCCAGCTCAGGGACTTCATATTCGTCGCAGACAACATCGCCGACAACGCCGAGGACGCGAGCGACGTGATAATCGTGCTGATCGCGAAAGGGTATGGATGAGCTCCTCGTCGGCCTGGCCGCCGTCCTCTGCTTCCTATTCGGCTGGAACAACAGCTCCTTCCTGATCGGGAATCTGAGGGGGGCAGGCTCGCTTTCGTTCGCCTGGGCCATCGTCCTCTCCGTCGCCGGGCTCCTCGTCGGGGCGCTGCTGGAAGGCCCCAAGATGGCAAGTACCCTGGCGGGTACGCTGTCGCCGTCGACCACTACGACCATCCTTCTGGCTGTGCTGGTTGTCTCTGTGGTCTTCTCCCTTGCCCTGACGCTCCTCGACCTCCCTGTCTCGTTCAGCATGATCATGGTCAGCGCCTTCTTGGGGGCGACGTACGCGTCTGCGCTCCCCATCGCCGCTGGCAGGTCCTGGGAGGTGGTCGGGTTCTGGTTCCTGGCGCCGCTTGCGACAGCGCTGATCACCTTCGGGGTCTACGACTTCACGACCAGCTTCGTCTCGCGGTACGGAATCCTGACGGTCGACGCGCTGAACAGGGCGGGGGCGGTTGTGAGCGGGCTCGCTGTCTCCTACACTCTGGGCGCGAACAATATCGGGCTCTTCTATGCGGGGACAGGGGTCTTCGCGGCTGCGACTCCGGTCGACTTCTCAGTGGTCTTGGTCCTCCTGCTGGCAGGCACGGTCGGAATAGTCGCCCTCGGGAGGACAGCCTTGGGGGGCACCATGGGGGACAAGATGCTCACCCTCAGCCCACAGGGGGTCTTCTCCGCCTTCGTGTCGAGCTCGATCATAGTGTGGGTGGGGACCCAGTTCGGCCTCCCTGTCTCCATCAGCCAGTGCCTCCTCGGCGGGATGCTGGGGGCAGCCTTCTCCAGGGTCGTCTCGGCGGTCAACACCAAGCTCGTAAACGAGACCATAGCAATGTGGGTGACGGCGCCGCTGGTGGCTTTCATCGCCTCCTACCTCCTCGTGGGTGTCCTGTAGCCAAAGCCGACCGGAGGCTCAGCCAATAAATAGCAGGCCGCGCCCCTTCAGCGGGCAAGCTTTGTTCTGCGCCAAATGCGGAAAGGAACTGCCATCGGGGGCTACGTTCTGCCCCAGCTGCGGTACCCCTGTCGGAGGGGCCACCGCCACTTCCGCCGGCCCTGTAAGCGGGATAGACACCCTGACCAAGGACCAGAAGGCGCAGGAATACTGGGTGTGGAGGCTCGTCGCCATCATCATAGACTGGGTCGCGGTCTATGTCGTGCTGGGAATACTCCTGCTTCTGATCGCCCTCCCGGCCTTCCTGGCGGGCGGGGGCGTGCTCTTTGCCGCGGTCGCGGGACCGGTGGCAGCGCTCTGGGGAATCGTCTTCGTGTTCTACTTTTCCGTGACCGAGTCCATGTGGGGTGCGAGCCTGGGCAAGCACCTGTTCAACCTGAAGGTCAGGTCGAAGACGGGCGCGAACCCTACCTTCGGGGAGGCGTTCGTCAGGAACATCAGCAAGGTCTACTGGCTACTTCTCCTCCTCGACGTCGTTGTCGGCCTGGCGGTCACGAAGGGGTACCAGCAGAAGTACTCTGACCATCTCATGGGGACGACGGTCGTCCGCCCCTAGGGAAGGCAAGCGTTTTACAGCGCCCTTCAGGCGCGCACACCAGAAGCTGACATGGGGGACCTCGCGCCGAACAGGGCCATAGTGGTCACTTACCCCGACGAGTTCGCGAAGACGGAGATCGTCGAGCTGGCCAAGGCCGCCGGATACGAGGTGGACAAAGTCATCACCCAGAGGAACATCATAAAATCGGAGTACGGCGTCGGGGTCGGCAAGGCCGAGGAGCTCGAGGCGATGGTCGCCGACACCCAAAGCGGCACCATAATCATCGACGAGAGCGTCACATCGTCCCAGGCGTTCAAACTGGCCGCCAAGACCCGCGCCCAGGTGGTCGACAGGGAGCGGCTCATCTTGAACATCTTCGCCAAAAGGGCGGTCACCACAGAGGCGAAGCTGCAGGTAAAACTGGCCGAGCTCAAATACGAAATCCCCAGGGCGAAGGACGCGGTACGCTACTCTGTGAGGGGTGAGCAGGCGGGATTCATGGGGATGGGAGAGTACGCCGTCGACATCAAGTTCCGGGACCTGAAGCGACAGATGGGCTTCGTCAAGGAGAAGCTGGAAAAGAGCAGGACAGTCAGGGACCTGCACACCAGGCAGAGGCGGAAGCTCGAGGTCCCATTCGTGTCGCTCGCGGGCTACACCAGCAGCGGAAAGACTACACTGTTCAACCGACTCGCGGCGGAGTCGAAGGAGGAGTCTCCCAACCTCTTCACCACACTGGCGACCACGACAAGGACGGTGGCCCTCCCTGGCTCCAGGAACAAGATCCTCCTCTCAGACACCGTCGGGTTCATCTCCAGGCTCCCCGCGTATCTGGTCGAGTCGTTCAAGTCGACCCTGGACGAGCTGCGCTATGCCGACCTGGTCCTCCTGATGGTGGACGTCAGCGAAGGGGCAGACAGCATCGGGATTAAGCTTGCTAGCTGCAGAGAGACGCTCAACGAGCTGGAGGTCGACCCGGGGAGGGTCCTGCTCGTCCTGAACAAGGTGGATCTGCTCGACTCGAGGGCCAGGTCAGGGATTGAGCTCGACCCACTCTTCAAGGACTACAGCTGCGTCAAGGTCTCTGCCACCCGCGGCGACGGCCTGCACCAGCTGCGGACCAAGATCCTGGAGAGGATCAGGCCCGGCAGGACCTAGAAGCCCAGCTTTTCGTTGATTATGACGACGTGGACGTTCCGCCACGGCTCCCTTTCGTAGATGAGCACCTTCGACAGGACTGTCCCGCGCGCCCCGAGCCTCTTCATCCTCGCATCTTCAAGGGGGACCGAGTGCTCGCGCAGCCTCAGAAGGGCCTCATCTAGGTTCGCCGTGATCTTCTGTGCTCCGACTACAAGTATCAGGTTGTCCCCGCCGTATGCATAGGCGGCGAGCTGGCTCCCGCTTGCACTGCCGGCCACCAAGTGCCCTGTCTCCGTGACTGCATGGACGCTCCCGAGGAAATAGTCAGCGAAGATGGCCTGCCTCCTCAGCTCCGCCTTCTTCTGGGGGTCCTGCTCAGATACAATCCTCCCCTTCAGGTTCACCCATGGGTGGTTCTCCTCCGAAAGTATCTTGGTGAGCCCGATGGCGTCCAGGGTCGCGGAACTGGCGGTCATCACCCTCGCTCCGTCAGGGATAAGCGACCCGATCTTCCCGATGGCGGCCTTCCGGTCAGCCACCACGTCCACCTTGAAGCCGTTGGCCCTCAGCGACTCGGCCGTCCGTTCGACCGTCTTGGTGTCCGGCAGGGCCTCCCAGGGGGTGCTCTCGGCCAACGCAGTTACCTCTGATTGTTGCATGATGACCCTAAAGTCCGCCTGGATTTAAGACTGGTAGTAAAGTTGGAGTTACTAACAAAAGTTGGTTAGGTCAGCATTTGGAACTATGAGCCTGCGGGCCCTGCTTCATACCGTACTTCAGCTTCACGACGAGGAGCCCTGACACCAAGGCCGTGTCCACCGCGTTCCAGACCACCACAGAGAGAAGATTCTGGAGCAGGCCGTAGCCGAGCCAGAGGACAGTTCCGCTCAGGTTGAGGAGGTTGAAGGTGAGGCTGATCTCCTGGGCGTCCCTGAGCCTCCATACCTTGACTATCTGGGGGACGAACCCCGCGGCTATCAAGAGCCCCGCGACAAGGCCGAGCGCCTCGTAGGCCGAGACCAACTTCCCCGCCCGGATCAGGTCCTTCCAAAAACCTTAGGGTCTCCGGGCTCTGAGTCCTATTTCTTCGGATGCGCCTTCGCTGTGTGCGCGTCCCTCTGCTTTGAGCTCGGGAACACCTCGCCACACGTCTTGCACTTGCAGGCCATGGACCACCATTGCTCCCCGTCCATATTTACCGTTTCGCCTTAAAGTGGCCGCCGCTGCACTAGTGCCTGCGTTCGGTCACTTCTTCGTGCTCCACCACGATCACAGAGCCGAGGACGAGCCTCGCGTCTATCTGTCCAGTGATGGAGATGTTGAACGAGTCGTGGACGCCCACCCGAAGAAGCCCTAGTAAGCGGGGTCAGGCCTGCGGGAAGCGATTCGCGTCATCTATTATAACGTCAGGAACACCGAAGCCGCTGGCATGAAGATCGCCGAAGTGAAGGAAGGGCTGCAGCACGTTGACGTGGAGGGTGAGGTCGTCGAGTCAACCGAATCCTACGAGCGCTTCATGGGTCTTGATTTTGGCACGTTCGAGCCTGTGACCTACACACTCAGGGACGTCGTCCTCAGGGACGACACCGGCTCAATCAGCGTGCGCCTTGTGGGAGAAGAGTGGTGCGACCAGGGCGAAGTCGGAAACTTCCTCAGGATAAGGAACTGCTACGCCACCATCCGCGAGAACGACGACCTGTGCCTGGTCGCGCGCGAGGGCGCGACCGTCGAGACCATCCGCGCCTAGCCGGGACCGCTAGAGGTTCTTCTCAAGGAATGCCCAGATCTTGTTCCACCCGTCCACCGCCTGCTCCTGTCTGTATCCAGGGGTGTGGTAGTAGAAGAAACCATGGCCTGCGCCCGAGTAGCTGTGGAACTCGTAGTCCTTCCCGAGCCTCTTCAGCTCGGCTTCGGTTTCAGCGACCATCTGCTGGTCGGGGTTCCTGTCGTCCGCTCCGAAGAGCCCGAGGAGAGGGCAGGACAGCCCGCCGGCGTAGGAGAGGGGAGAGACAGGCGCGTTAGGGGTGAGGTCCTCCTTCTTCTGCACCACGGACCCTCCCCAGCAGTCAATCGCCGCGTCCAGGGACTTCGTCCTGCAGGCTACGAGGAAGACATGGCGTCCCCCCGAGCACGTCCCGAAGCCGGCTACCTTGCCGTTGGAGTTCGGCAGAGACCTCAGATAGTCCGAGGCGCCGGAGACATCGGCGACCACGTTGTCGTCGTGGACCCCCCCGGCAGCCCTCATCTTCGCAGTCACATCCTCAGGGGTGCCGTGCCCGAAGTCGAAGTAGAGGTTGGGGCTGATGGCCAGGTATCCGTGGTGCGCGAACTTCCTCGTCGCCTCCCTGTACCACTCGTCCCACCCGGGCCTGTGGTGAATCAGGACCACCCCGGGGTACGGGCCTGGCCCCAGAGGGCGAGAGAAGTACGCGTTGATTCTCGTGCCCTTGTGGCCGTTGATCACAACCGTCTCCGATAGCATGCCCTCGTACATGTCTGTGGTGTATGGCTTCACGCTATCATTTCCCCAGGCCTGGCTAAATGGATTCTCTGCTCAGCCTTGACGATGCTATTGGATTCCCAGATATTCTGCCAGATGCGTGGTCAGGTATTGGACGGGAGTGCGGGTCGAAGTATTTCCTTCGGAGCCAGAATGCCACGTTGACGAGGCTGATCATCACGGGCACCTCGATCAGAGGACCGATCACCGTTGCAAACGCCTCCTGGGAGGCCAGCCCGAATACCGAGACTGCGACCGCTATGGCAAGCTCGAAGTTGTTGCTGGCGGCGGTGAACGCGACCGCTGTGGTCCTCGGATAGTCCAGCTTCGAGAACACTCCGAGTGCGAACGACGCAAAGAACATGATTACGAAATAGATCAGAAGGGGGACCGCGACAAGAACGACGTCGAAGGGGATGCTGACTATGACCGAGCCCTTGAGCGAAAACATGACCACGATGGTGAAGAGAAGGGCGACGAGAGAGGTCGGGGCCAGCCTTGGGATCAGGACCCTCTCATACCACTCCCTCCCCTTCCGCCTCAGGAAGTAGACCCTGGTGGCGATTCCTCCGAAGAAAGGGATGCCCAGGTAGACGAAGACCGACTGTGCGACGGCGACGAAGGAGATGCTCACCACCGCTTCCTGTCCAGCGATCCAGGCGCCCGCGAGCGTGACGTAGAAGTAGGCGAGGGCGCTGTAGAGCACGATCTGGAAGACCGAATTGAGCGCAACGAGGATGGCTGCCCACTCGCTGTCCCCCTGCGCGAGGCCGTTCCAGACAATCACCATCGCTATGCACCGGGCGAGCCCAATCAAGATCAGCCCGTTCCTGAGCTCGGGATAGCCGGAGAGGAACGCCCATGCGAGAACGAACATGAGCAGCGGTCCCACCAGCCAGTTCAGGACCGCCGACGCCGTGAGCACCGTCTTCGAACCCCCCTCGTGGACGATCTTCCTCAGGTCCTCGTACCGGACTCTCGCCAGCGGGGGGTACATCATCCAGATCAGGCCTATCGCTATCGGAACCGACGTCGTCCCGACGCTGAGAGAGCCAAGCGAGTTGGAGAGACCAGGAAAGGCGTAGCCCGCGCCGACGCCGACGGCCATCGCCAGGAATATCCAGAGCGTGAGGAATCTGTTGAGGAAAGACAAGCCGCCCCGGGGTTTCACCTTCGGGGCCTCAGCCTGCAGCTCCGAATGGGCCAACTTCGGACTCGGGGTGCTCAGGTGGGGCTTTAGCGGTTCTGCCCGTCGCAAAGCCGCTGTGAGAGTGGACGGGTCGCCAGTTCCTGACCCCGTCTGGGTTCAGATTCCAGAGAGCCTGACCTGAGATAATCCCTGCTGCCAGGGCTAAGACAGGCTTCTTCAGGGTGGTTTATCTCCGCGCTCTTCGGGGCGGCCATGAAGACGCTGAATGAGCCTCGACGACTCCCAGGAAGCCGCACCGGTAATCGAGCCGGCTGTGCCTGTGCCAAGGAAGGGACTCCCAATCTACAAGATACTCGACTCGATCGACTTCTCGGACCACTTCGTCCTGATAGGGGATGTCGGCACTGGCAAGAGCACGGTCACGCCGATCCACGAGTTCGAACTTTCAGGCGGGAGCAGGCAGATACTCATCAGGGAGCCGTCGAGAGCATCCTGCAGCGCGCTGTATTACTCTCTGGAGGCGATCTATCCCAAGCTGAAGCACGAGCTCGCAGTAATCACAAAGGACACCAGGTTGAACATCGGCGGGAAGATCAAGATAGTCACCGACGGTGTCCTTCTGAGGATGCTGGCCGAGAACTCGGTGACCAGAAGTTCGATCTACTTCGACGAGAGTCATCAGATGTCCTCGCAGCTCGAGCTGTGCATGTCCCTGGCCAAGAAGGAGGAGGCGAAGTCAGAGAATCTGTTTCGTATAATGAGCGCCACCATCGATCCCTCGGAGTTCCTTTCGTTCATGGGCATCTCCAAGGTTCACACAATAAGCGGCCGGGTACATCCAGTAAGGATCGAGACAGTGACTGCGAAGGACCTCGATGAGATGTTCCGGATTGTCTCTTCCTATCTCTACTCCCAGCCGACCGGGGAGTCCTGGCTCGTGTTCCTCCCCACAAGGCGCCTGGCAGAGAAGTACGCAAGCCAGTATCGGGGAGTCTACATCCATGGCGGGGTCGACGGCTCAGAGGTCAACAAGATACAGATGAAGGCAGAGGCGGACAGAAACCTGAGGATCTTCGCAACCAACGTGATCGCTTCGTCAGTCAACATCTACCTCGACAACGTGCTGATCTTCAACGAGGCCATAGACAGCAAGGATAGACTGGGGCAGAAGACGCTCACCTACAGGACGCTCGACAACAATTCCCTCCTGCAGATGATGGGGAGGATAGGGAGATTCAAGCCGGGCCGGGCCGTCATCCTATCGGAGGTCCACGTCCCCAAGAAGATCGAACCCACCGCAGTCAAGAAGGACCTGGAGTCTGAGACCCCATTTGACCTCGTCCTGCTGATGGCGAAGTACGGGCTGAGGCTGGCCGAACTGGAGTTCATGTCCAAGGTCAACCACGCCGAGGTCGACTTCGCAGAGGGGTGGATGAAGGACATCGGGGCAATAGACTCCCGGAGCCACGAGATCACCTGGAAGGGGCTTCTGATGAGCGAGCTTCCGTACGAGCCCGACTTTGCGCACATGATCTCCGGAGCGCTGATTCTGAAGGACTACGCCATGGCGAGGTTCCTCCTGGCGTCCGGGGCCTTCGGGGACTCTCTCAACCACGCCTACAAGGTCGAACGGGAGCAGGCGGCCAGGTCTTTCCTATACTCTTACGACAGGTCGAATGAGCTCAACGTAAAGGCGCATTTGCTCAGGGACTATTCCCTGGACAACGAGGGGATGTTCCGGGCGAAGCTCGCGTCGTCTGGTGTGTTCCTCCGATTCGTGGAGGAGGCCTGGAAGAGCTACGAGGCCGCCAGGGAGGGCCTTAACGATCTGCTGGTCGCCAAGAAGAAGGAGCCAATCCCTGCCGAGGTAATCGTCGATCCTGACGTCCGCCGCCTGGGGGTCTATCTCGGGGACTGCCTGTCATTTGAGCGGTTCCGCCGGCATGAGGCGGCGCAGTTCAACCTCAGGGACATGGACATCAGAGGCCATTTCTTTGCGAGGGGAATCACCATGAACAACAAGCGGATTCTCTTCGACGTTGTGGACCTCCAAGGGCGTAGGCGTGGCTAACAAGCCTGTCATTCTGAGGCGACATGTTCGTCCAGACGAGGATTTTCCTGTGCGCTCTCTAGTAGGCTGCAAGGCTCAGCTAGACCACGTGCATCCCTGAGACAGTCCAGAAGGCCCTGAAAGTTGCATGGCTGCTGCAAGATACTTGCTGAAATTCTGCAGCTGTCAGGGTAGGCTATTGGGGGCCCGTGTGCACATAGGCATGCGAGAAAGGTTGACCCCTAATTCAACGCGCCTGACTCCATTCTCCAGGAACTTATCTCCCGCAAACTTTTATTCGTCGTGCGGACCAAGAACGAGCCAAGGAAAAAGGAGGTGAAATGAGTGACTGAAGAAAAGGACGAGAACAAGGAGAAAGCGAAGGAGCTTGGTGAGAAGACAGGCGACGCGGTCGGTACAGGCATCAAGAAGGGCTGGGGATTCACCAAGGGTTTGGGTAAGGGCCTGAAGAAGGGCGTCAGCGGAGAAGAAGAGAAGAAGGAGTAGGTGTGTCTCTCCTGAACGAGGAGACGACAAGCTCAGTGTGGTTGCTGCATCCGGTCCCATGTTTTTTGGGCCAGGCCCAGCGCCTCTCAACGTCAGTCAGTGAAGTCGCAGACTCAGCCATCACAAAAATGGGTTTCGGGGAACCCTATGGACGGGTTCCTCGAATGGCAGGCTAGACTAGGCCCCAGATGCCAATGACGATTGCTATGATGCCGATGACTGTTTGGAACCTTCCAAGCCATTTCGCGAGCCTTTCGATGCTCTTCCCCACCGCTGGTATACTCGGCAGGAGTCCAAGAGCTAGGATTAGTCCGGCAACAATGGCCACTATTCCTTGCAGTCCGAAGTACAGGATTCCGACGATGATAGCGATGACCCCGATGATTGTCTGAAAGCCGCCCAGCCACTTGGCGACCTTTCCAATGCTTGGTCCTACGGCTGGCAGGCTTGTGACGATGCCCGCAGCCAAAACCAGCCCTGCGATGATGTTCGTGATTTCGACTATCATTTCTCAGTTCTTGCTGAGCTAATTTTGAGATTTAAGAGTTGCCGCTAATCTCTCCGAGAACATACGTGATCGTCCCGCTCGACGACCCACTAAGGCCTCCTCAGGAAATGGAGATTCCGGCCTGTGTCTGTAGATTTTTCTTCATACACGCGCCCTCTCGGGTTCTGCCTCTCTGGGGCTCCGTCGGTCTCGATCCCTCTCGCGCGCACGCGGTGGGAGGCAGGAACAGGAACTAACAATGGTGTGTGTCAAGAGCATGCGGTCGCTGGTCCGCAGACCTGGACGAGTTCAAATTCTACCTGTGGGATCCCGGCGAAACACATATTTCGCTTCGGGCCCCTGCGTTCGCAGACATGCCTGGTAGGTTCTTGGAGGCCGGCGGGGTGAGAACATACTACGAAGAGTACGGCGAGGGAAGGCCCCTCGTGATGTTGCATGGTGACCTCTGGAACATAGAGTGCTTCTCGGAGCAGGTCAGGGAGCTCTCCAAGAAGTTGCGATTGATCCTGCCAGAAAGGAGGGGTCATGGGAGGACCCCCGACGCTCCCGGCGTCTGGAGCTATCCCCTCTTCGCAAGCGACACGGCAGCATTCATGGACGCCCTCGGCCTACACTCAGCCTACCTACTGGGGCACAGCGGCGGGGCGAACATCGCCCTCGAAGTGGCCGTCGCCCGTCCCGACCTGGTCGAGGCGCTGGTTCTGATCAGCGGGGACAAGGAAATCAAGCTTACAGAGGAACAGAGGAGGACAGCCTTGTCGAGGACTGTAGACGACTTCAGGCGTCGAGCGCCGTTCATCGCCGAGTCGGTGGAAAGGGTCACTCCTGACGGCAAGAGGCGGCTCCCTAAGATCTACGAGAAGACGAAAGAACTGTACGCGGATTGGTGCGTCCCCCCGGAGAGGCTCGCCACGCTGAATGTGCGGGCTCTGCTCATGGTCGGGGACCGCGACTTCGTCCCGGTCGAAGAGTACTCCTCTATGGCGAAGATGATACCTGGCGCACAACTTTGCGTGGTCCCTGGAGCCGACCACGGGCTTATGAGGCGGAGGGCGGGATTGGTCAACACAATACTCCTGGACTTCGAAAAGAGCGCCTAATCCTCTCAGAAGATGGTCCTGCCAAAGCTAAGATGAAAAACTTCTTGTGGGGTTTGGGCTTGACTCCCACACGCCTAGCGCCGCGCAAGAGAAGCAACTTCCGTGCGGTCGCTGGGATTTGAACCCAGGTTAGTAGCTTGGAGGGCTACTGTCCTGGACCAGGCTGGACGACGACCGCACAACCTTCGAGCCCTCCCGAGTCTTTTTATGGGTTGAGAGCCCCGACGGCCTTCTCGAACTCGTAGAGCAGCCGCGACGCCACGACGTGGGCCTCCAGCGGCATCTCGTGGATCCTCACCAGCTCGTCGACCACGGAGAGCGTCTCCAGAATAAAGTGCCCCCGGGGGAAGCCCCCGACGACCACGCACGGGTCTCTCGCTGACACCAGCCTCCCCGCCAGGTCGTCTAGCCCAATCTTTCTCCCCTGCACCGAAAGCCCCACCGTAAGGTCGGGCGCGATTACCTTCTTCACAAAGTCAGGGAGCCTCGAGGGCCTCGCCTTCACCAGCCCGTCGCCATGGCCGAGGAGCGCCTTCTCCACCAGCCCCCTGAACCTGAAGTAGCTCTTCGGAATCCTCGTCCTCGGCGCAATCTCGACCACGGCGTCGCCGTATGTGTGTACGAAGACCCGGACCTTCCCTTCCAGGTAGAGCGGAGTCCCGGTCACGCTTAGCAGGGCGACGTGGACCAGGTCTGGCCTCCCCCTCTTCTCCGAGTCCTTCAGCCTCAGCATCGCCGAATGGTGGAAGCTCCTGTCGAGCAGGATCTCAGACGCGTCGACCCCCCTTCTCTTCGAGTCGCTCGCCACGGCAGGCCTGCTCCTGATCTCCCCGGGCACTAGTTCAAGCGCCGACTCGGCGAGTACGAAGTTCAGCAACGGGCTCCCGACCCAATCGATTACGGTTAAGACCTTTCCAGCCAGCCTCTTGCCCATGAAGCCCCGGAAGAACAAGGGGGACGCGGCCGCCCTTGTCGCCTTCCTGACGAAGTCGGCGGTGGACCTCTCTCACACGAACCCCGCCATGGCCAGGGAGCAGGCGGCCCTCGCTAGGAGGGTGAAGCTCAAGTTCAACGTCCGCCTCGACCCCTCCCTAACGAGGTTCACCTGCCGGGGGTGCAAGGGGCTCCTCGTCCCCGGAGTGAACGCCCGGGTGAGGCTTGGCCACGGGAAGCAGACCGTCCTCAGGGTGACCTGCGCGGATTGCGGCCATGTAAATCGCAAAGTAGTCGGAACGGCTTAAATACGGAGAAGAAAGGCTCGGAAAATCGTTTCGTGAGACGTTATGGTTAACGCGCACGACGTCCCGTCAAGCAAGCTGATAGCCGCCCTAGCGGAGCAGATGAAAGGAGTCCCGGGGGTGGAGCAGCCGGACTGGTCCCGCTTCGTGAAGACCGGCTCCCACGCCGAAAGGCCACCCGCCAGCCCCGACTGGTGGTTCACCCGCGCAGCGTCCCTAATGAGGAAGCTCTACCTCCACGGCCCGGTGGGCCTCGGAGACCTGGAGAGGGCCTACGGCGGGAGCAAGGCCCTGAAGTACTATCCCAAGCACCACAGGGACGCCGGTGGTTCCTCCATCCGGAGGATCCTGAAGCAGCTGGAGCAGGCGGAGCTCGTGTCCAAGACCCCCAAGGGGAGGGTCCTTTCCTCGAAGGGGAGGGCCATGATGGACAAGGCGTCCAAGGAGCTCTTCACCGCCCTCAGCCAGGAAGACAAGGCCCTAGCGAGGTACGCCTAGCCATGTCCGAGCAGCCCCAGAGGCAGGGCGACAAGGACGCCCAGCAAAGGAAGATGATGAGGGAGGCGGCCCTCAGGATGGCTCTGACGTCAGAGGCGAGGCAGAGGCTGGCGAACGTGAAGATGGTCAGGCCCGACCTGGCGTCCTCGATCGAGGAGTACGTCATCCAGCTGGCCGGCTCGGGGAAGCTAAGGAAGGCTGTGGACGACGACCAGCTGAAGCAGATGCTCTCCTCCCTGCAGGAGAAGAAGCGGGAGATCAAGATCAGGAGGATATAGCATGGCAAGAGTCAAGGACACTTCGAAGAAGAACCGGCTGGCAAAGGCCGGGAAGCAGGCCAGGTCCGTCCCCACCTGGGTCATAGTAAGGACGAACCGCAAGGTGAGGTCGAACCCGAAGCGGAGGAACTGGAGGCAGCGAAAGCTGGGCCTGAGGTAGAGCGCCATGTCCGAACAGAAGATGCAGGAGCTGACCAGGACCTACGTCGTCCCGCTGGGAGTGGTGTACGAGACGCCCCCGTACAGGAGGGCGAAGAAGGCGATGACCGTGCTCAAGGAGTTCGCCACCAGGCACATGAAGGCGCGCGAGGTCAGCATAGACTCGAAGGTCAACGAACTGATCTGGGCCAGGGGGATCCGGCACCCGCCTCGGCGCATAACCGTCGAGATGGAGCGCGACGAGGACGGCGTAGTGAAGGTCAGGCTCCTCCCTGAACCAGAAAAAGTGTGACGCTTGGGCCTTCACCTGATAGACATCTACAGAAGCCCGAACATCGGGATCTTCATGCGCTGCAACGACAGGTTCCTCCTTGTCCCCAAAGGGCTCGCCGAGACCAAGGTCGAGAAGTTCTGCGAAAGCCTCAGGGTGACCGCAGTCCCTTCGTCCATCGGGGAGTCGCGTCTGCTGGGGGCCCTGACGTCGATGAACAACAACGGGGTCCTGGTGTCGCGCCTGGCGGAGGAGGGGGAGATGCAGGAGATAAAGTCCGCGACCGGGCTTAACGTGTCCAGGCTAGACTCCAAGCTCACCGCGGTGGGGAACCTGGTGGTAGCCAACGACAGGTGCGCACTGGTGTCTCCTGCACTGGACTCGAGGGCCGCGTCGCAGGTCAAAGACGTCCTGGGGACCGAGGTCGAGCGCATCCCCATCGGCGAGTTTCATCAGGTCGGGTCCTTCGTCGTGGCCACCAACGGCGGCGCCGCTGTGTACCCGGGGCTGGACGAAAGTGAGGTCGGGAAGCTGGGGCAGATGCTCGGGGTCGACGCCTACCCCACCTCCGTCAACAGCGGGGTCCCCTACGTGGCATCGGGGCTGATAGCCAACTCGAAGAACGCCGTGGCGGGGAGCCAGACGACCGGGCCTGAACTTGTCTTTATAACGCGGGCACTGAGCGTGTGACAAGGAATCGCGATTGACCGCCCCGCAGCCCTCGGCCGAAGACACTGTCAACGCCCTCGTGGTCGAGGTCCGCGTCCTAGAGTCCACCTACAACGAGCTTTCTTCTCGCCAGAACCTCCTGGAGCGGGCGCTGCTGGAGAGCAGGGCAGCCCTGGACTCGATCAAGGGCCTGTCTTCGAACAGCCCCCCCGAGGTCCTGACCCAGATCGGAGCCGGAGCCATGCTCAGGTCACAGCCCCCGGCCGCCGACCGGGTCCTCGTGAGCGTCGGGGCGAACATCGTCATAGAGAAGCCGACGGACGAGGCAGTGGCGATGCTCGAAGAGAGGAGCAGGGACGTCGAGAAGACCATCGTCTCCATCGTCGGGCAGAGGAACGAGATAGCGGAAAGGCTGAACAGCGACAGGCAGCTCCTGAACAGTCTGGTGGCCCAGAGCCAGCAGGAGTAGCCCCTTGTTCGAGAGGCTGAAGTCGGCTTTCTCGACGGTCACCAGTGCCGTAAAGGAGAAGCAGCTCAGCGAGGACGACCTAGACAAGATCGCGTTCGACTTCCAGATCTCCCTGATCGAGAGCGACGTAGCCCAGAGCGTCGCCGAGGCGCTCACCAACGAGGTCACGAAGGGCCTCGGGGGGACGAAGGTCGACCGCTCGGCCGACCCTTCGGAGGTGGTGGGGGAGCGGCTCGCGACCGCCCTCCGGTCCGCCTTCGCGAAGGCAGGGACTGTCGACCTCGTGGCCAACATCAAGGAGAAGTCGAAGTCAGGGGAGCCCTACGTGATTCTCTTCCTCGGGATCAACGGGACGGGGAAGACGACGACGGTCGCCAAGTTCGCGAACTACATGAAGAACAAGGGGGTCTCGATCGTCGCGGCCGCCGGGGACACGCACAGGCCAGGAGCCATCGAGCAGCTCACAGAGCACGCGGACAGGCTCTCGATGAAGGTCGTCGCCCAGAGGTACGGGGCCGACCCAGCCGCAGTCGGGAGGGACGGCGTCCTCTACGCGAAGGCGCACCACTCCGAGTGCCTCCTGATCGACACTGCCGGGAGGATGCAGACGAACCAGAACCTGATGGAGGAGATGGCCAAGATAGTCAGGGTGGTCAGGCCAGACTTCCGGATCTTCGTGGCCGACGCCCTCACAGGCAACGACGCCGTCTCGCAGGCCGAACTATTCAACCACCACGTGGGGTTCGACGGGGCCATCCTCACCAAGGCAGACGCCGACGTCAGGGGAGGCGCGGCGCTTTCGATAGTCTACACCACTGGGAAGCCCGTGCTCTTCCTTGGAGTGGGGCAGGGCTACGACGACCTGGTCCCCTTCGACACCCAGAGGTTCCTCGACTCGCTGCTGAAGCCCTAGTCGGGCTCCAGCGACTTCCTCGGATAGGTCGCCTTCGCCTTCCTGGCGACCCCCTGGTCGATCTCCACCGTCACGAACGGCCTCCCCTTGGAGGTGAGGCCAAGTACCCTCCCGTCGGGGTCGATGGCCCATCCTCGCCCTCCGAAGCGGAGGCCCCCGCGGCTCCCTGCCCTGTTTGAGGACAGGCAGTAGGACCCCGAGACGACAGCCGCGACCTTCCCCCCGGCTATCCACTTCTCTGTGCTCGCCTCCGGCGTGCAGCGGGGGGCCGCGATCAGGCCCACCCCCCGCTTCCCATACGACCTCGCGCCCCCCATCGCCCACAGGTCGCTGCAGATCATGTACCCTGCCTTCCACCCAGACACCCCGAACGGGGTGAAGGTCCTGTCCCCCCTGTCGTACCAGCTCGCCTCGAAGAACCCGCCTTCGTTCGGCAGGTAATTCTTGTGATGGACCGCCCTGGTCCCCTTCTTCGTCCACACGAACCCCTCGTTGAGCCTGCGTCCCCCCCTATCGACCGGCCTCGACCCAAGGACCGCCGGCGCCCCGATTTCTCCGATCCTGCCGACCCAGCGCCTGTGGGCTGCGACCGCGTCCTTCCACACCATGGGGTCGAACTTCGGCGCGGAGCAGAACCAGCCGTAGAACGTCATCTCAGGGAGGAGGACCAGGTCGCTCGACTCCCTCCTGACGTGCCTCGCGAGCCCGGCCCAGGCCCTGTCGAACTCCAGGCGGTCGTCGGGCATCTCGCAGACTGTGACCTTCACAGGGTCGCGTGCCCTGGCGGCCCCTCTTATGGCGTTCACTCCTCCAGCTTCCTCTGCTCCTCGCTGACCAGCTCTGTCAGCGCCTCGAACGCCCGGCTGGCGTCCTTGATCGTCACCACCATGATGGTGTCCGTGTAGCAGCTCACCGTGTCCTCGACGTTGACGTTCTTCCTGGAGAGCTGGTCGAAGAAGGCGCTCACGCACCCCGGGGTGTGGATGATGGCGTGGGGGCTGTGGACAGTGATCGCCGCGCACTCCTCCCCCTCCTGCAGGACCTCCCCTCCGGCCAGGGCCCTCCTCACCCTCCTGTAGAGCCTCTGGTCGAAGATCAGCGTTATCGACGAGATGGACTCCGAGACCTGGATGAAGTCCTCCTGGTACTCCCCCAGCAGGGAGCTCACGGCCTGCATCGTCCTCCTGGTCTTCTCGACAGAAAGCCTGGACACGTGGGTCCTCACGTTCACGATGCTCCCTCCGATCACCTTGGCGACCGAAGGGGCCCCCGCCAAGTAGGCCCCCCGGAGCCTCTTGAGCGCGCTGGCCACCCCCACTTCATGCACGTCCTTCGCCCTGACCTTCATCCTGCGGGCCACCTTGGGGACGAGCATCCGCGAGAGGGAGCTCAGGTTGGCGTAGTCCCTCGCCAGGGAGTCCTGGACCGCGAAGTCAGAGTCCACCTCCTCCCTGACCGCACGGTTGACGGAGGCAGCCTTGGCCAATCCTGGCCGTCGCTTGACCAATAATCGAAATTCTGGCCAAAATCTATAAAAGGATTTTTCCGTCGGTGATATCTCAGAAATTTGCGCAGGACCGTCGCTCTTGCATTCTCCGGTGGCCTCGACACCTCCGTCTGCGTGAAGTGGCTCCAGGAGAAGTACGACGCCGACGTCGTCACAGTGACCCTGGACCTGGGGCAGCGGGACGACATGGACCAGATCGCAAGGAGGTCGAAGGTCATCGGGTCCAAGAACCACTACACCGTCGACGCGAAGGCCGAGTTCCTGAAGGACTACGTCGCGCCTGCGATAATGGCCAATGCCCTCTACGAGGGGAAGTACCCTCTCAGCACCGCCCTCGGCAGGCCCCTGATCGGGAAGAAGCTCGTCGAGGTGGCGGAGAAGGAGGGGGCCGACGCGGTCGCTCACGGCTGCACCGGCAAGGGGAACGACCAGGTGAGGATCGACGTTACTGTGAGGGCGATGAACCCCACCCTGCAGGTGATTGCGCCCGTCCGGGAGTGGAACATGAGCAGGGACGAGGAGATCGCCTACGCCCAGAAGCGGGGCCTCCCGATCAAGCCTTCGAAGTCGATCTACAGTGTAGACCAGAACATCTGGGGGCGCTCCATCGAGAGCGGCCCCATGGAGAACCCGAACAACGAGCCCCCAGAAGAGGCGTTCGAGTGGACAGTCTCCCCCGAGGAGGCGCCGGACGAGCCGGGCTACCTGGACATATTCTTCCAGGAAGGGATCCCGACCAAGGTCAACGGGAGGTCCATGGAGCTCCTCAAGCTGGTCAGCTACGTCAACCAGCTCGCGGGCTCCCACGGCGTCGGGCGCATCGACCACATCGAGGACAGGCTCGTGGGGATAAAGTCGCGCGAGGTCTACGAGTGCCCGGCCGCTTCCGTCATCATCGAGGCCCACAGGGACCTCGAGAAGCTGGTGCTCACCCGGCACGAGCTCGACTTCAAGGCCCAGGTGGAGAGGGAGTGGGCCTGGCTGGTCTACTCCGGGCTCTGGCTGGAGCCGCTCCGCCTGGCCCTGGACCGGTTCATCTCGGCCACCCAGCACCGGGTGACAGGCTCGGTCAGGCTGAAGCTCTACAAGGGCTCCATGCGGGTCGTCGGGAGGGCGTCAGAGTACTCTATCTACGACCTCGGCCTCGCGACCTACGGCCGGGGCTCCAAGTTCGACCAGAAGAGCGCTGTCGGGTTCATCGAGCTCTGGGGATTGCAGTCAAGGGTCGCCGCAGGCCTGAACTCTCGAGTTGAGGAAAAACAGGAGATTGGACATCCGAGGACCAAGGCTAAGGAAGCCAAGTGAAAGGGCCCTCGCGTTCACCTCCTCGATGGCCGCCGACGGGCGCATCGCCCGCCACGTCATCGCGGTGAACATGGCCCACATGGCAGCCCTCGTGGAGGCGGGCGAAGTCGACAGGGCCACCGGAGGGAAGGTCGTGAAGTTCCTGATGGGCGCCTCCCCCGAGATCTCGCCTGACGCGAAGGCCGAGGACTTCCACCAGCAGCTGGAGCAGCAGGCGGTCGACGCCCTGGGAGTGGACGTCGCCGGGTACATGAACTACGGCAAGAGCAGGAACGACCAGGTGGCGACAGCCATCAGGATGGAGCTCAGACAGCTGCTCATCGGCCTCCTGGACGGGATCGCCGGCTTCCAGAAGTCTCTGCTTGAAGCCGCGGAGAAGGACGGCGCCGCGCTCGTCCCAGGGTACACGCACCTCCAGAGGGCGCAGCCCGTCACCCTGGCGCACCACCTCTTCGCACACTTCGACGCCTCCCAGAGGGACGCAGAGAGGGTCCTCCAGCTCTACGCCCGGGTCAACCTGTCTCCGATGGGAGCAGCCGCAATGGCCGGGACCCCGGTGAAGATCGACAGGAGGTCGGTCGCGGACAGCCTCGGCTTCTCCGGGATCGTCCCCAACGCGATGGACGCCGTTTCGTCGAGGGACGTCGCCGTGGAGGCGCTATCCTGCGCCACCATGATCATGCTCAACGCGAGCAGGCTCGCGGAGGAGCTGATCCTCTGGAGCTCTTCGGAGTTCGGGTTCCTTGAGCTGGACGACGCATACGCTGCGTCGAGCAGCATCATGCCACAGAAGAAGAACGCTGTCTCGGCCGAGATGGTCCGCGCGAAGGCAGGGTCGGTCATGGGGGGTCTCGTGGCCGCCTGCGCCATCCTGAAGGCCCTCCCCTACTCCTACAACCTCGACCTTCAGGAGGTAACCCCCCACGTCTGGCGGGCCCTGGACGACACGACCGAGTCCCTGGCCGTCCTGACCGGCATGGTCGCCACCGCCTCCGTCAGGTCCAAGGCCCTCCGAAGCTCGATAGAGAACGACAACTCCACCGCGGTCGCGCTCGCTAACTACCTGGTCAAAGAGCACGGCGTCTCGTTCAGGGAGGCGCACGCGGTCGTGGGGCAGCTCGTCAGGATGTCCGCCGAGTCGGGGAAGCCGCTCGCAGAGGTAGCTCCAGCCAAGCTCTCCAAGTCCGGGAAGCGCCTGTCCATCGACGCCGGCACAGTCAAGGGGATCCTCAGCCCGGAGCGGTTCCTCGCCGCCATAGCGACCGAGGGAGGGAGCAACCCCCGCTTCGTCGCCGGGGGGATGAAGTCCCGCAAGAAGGAGCTCGAGCTCACCAACTCCGCCCTTTCAGGGATGAAGTCCTCCCTGAGAGCGTCGGAGAGGAAGCTGAACGCAACCGCGTCGGGCATCGCCCGGGAGGTGAAATCAAAGGGTTGAACACCAGCTGCAAAGAATGCGGAGCAGAGCTGAGCGTCCCCAACGACGCGATCGTCGGGGAGATAGTCTCCTGCAAGGACTGCTCGACGGAGTACGAGGTCGCCGAGATTTCCAGCGGCAACGTCCTCCTGAAGCCGGCCGAGCAGGTCGGAGAGGACTGGGGAGAATAAGTGAAGCTCAGCATAACCTTCGACCGGCTCAGGTGGGAGGAGAAGGCGCTCAGCGACGCCGCCGAGTCGGCCGGGGTAGAGGCTTCTCTGATTGATGTGAAGGGCCTGGTCTTCGAGGTGCCGAAGAAGCGCCCCGAGTTCGGGGACGTGGTGCTCCAGAGGTGCATCAGCCACTACAGGTCCTCGCTGCTCACCCAGATGCTCGAAGGCTCGGGCATGAAGGTCATCAACAGCTCGGCGGTGGCCGAGACCTGCAGCAACAAGCTCGCGACAAGCCTGGCACTCGCCAACGCCGGGGTCCCGACCCCTCGTACCCTCCTAGCCCTGACCTCCGAGGGGGCAGAGGAGGCTGCGGAGAAGCTCGGGTTCCCCCTGGTCATGAAGCCGTTCACAGGGAGCTGGGGGAGGATGGTGACCGTGGTCCGCGACAGGGCCACCCTCCAGTCGCTCATCGAGTTCAAGGAAGAGCTGGCCAACCCCCAGGAGCAGCACATGTACTACCTGCAGGAGTACGTCAGGCGGCCCCCTCGCGACGTCAGGGCCATAGTCGCAGGGGACTCGATCGTGGCGTGCGTCCACAGGATAGCCCCCCGCGGGGAGTGGAGGACGAACGTGGCCCGCGGCGCAGTCTCCAAGGCGTTCAAGCCGGACAGCGAGCTGAAAGAGATCATACTCAAGGCTGCGGAGGCAGTCGGCGGAGGGATCCTCGGAGTCGACGCCATGGAGCCTGACTCGGGGTACCTCGTCCACGAAGTGAACAACACCGTGGAGTTCAAGGGGGCCCAGTCCGCGGTCGACACCGACATCCCTGCCCAGCTGGTGAAGTACGTGGCCCAGTCAGCGAGGAGATAGCATGGTCCGCATCGGGATCCTGGCCGCCTCCGGCTACATCGGAGGGGAGCTGCTGCGCCTCCTCCTCCAGCACCCGGAGGCAGAGGTCACCGCAGCCACCTCCCGGAAGTACGCCGGGGAGTACGTCTTCAGGGTCCACCCGAACCTCCGGGGGATGACCGAGCTGAAGTTCTCCGCGAACGACGCCTCGAAGGTCATCGACAGCTCGGACGTGGTGTTCGCCGCCCTCCCCCACGGGGAGTCCGTGAAGATCGTCCCCCAAATCGCAGACGCTGGGCTCAGGGTGGTCGACCTGAGCGCCGACTTCCGGCTCAGCGACAGGGGGCAGTACCCTGGCTGGTACGGCTACGACCACCCGCGTCCAGACCTGCTGGAGAAGTTCGTCTACTCCATCCCTGAGATAAACAGGGACCAGGTGAAGGGGGCTAGGCTCGTCTCGTCCCCCGGGTGCATGGCCATCACCGCCATCCTCGCCCTCGCGCCCCTCCTGAAGGAAAAGGCCCTGGGGGCGGACAGGGACCACATCGTGGTCGACGCCAAGGTGGGGTCGTCCGGGGCCGGTGGGAAGCCCTCCCTGTCCACCCACTTCTCCGAGAGATACAACGTCGTCCGGCCCTACAAGCCCGCGGGCCACAGGCACTCGGCCGAGATAGAGCAGGTCCTGGCGGCCATGGCCGGGGAGAAGGTGAAGGTCTCCATGTCGGCCCACTCGGTCAACATGGTCCGGGGCATCCTGACCACCTGCCACGTCTTCACCTCCGCTGCGCCCAAGCCTCTGGACGTCTGGAAGGCCTACCGCTCGATGTACACGGGGAGCTACTTCGTCCGCCTAGTCAGGGACAAGCAGGGGCCTTTCAGGCTCCCGGACCCCAAGCTGGTGATCGGCTCGAACTTCTGCGACGTCGGCTTCGAGATCGAAGAGAGGACCGGGAGGCTGGTCGCCCTTTCCGCCACCGACAACCTGATCAAAGGAGCCGCAGGCAACGCGATACAGTCGATGAACCTGATGCTCGGCCTCGACGAGAAGACAGGCCTGGAGATGGCCCCGCTCCACCCGGTGTAGCGAGATGAGGATAGTGGTGAAGATCGGGGGGAGCCTGATGAAGGAAGGGGTCCCCATGGGGCTCGTCGAGGACGTCGCTGCCCTCGCCCCATCCAACCAGCTGGTGATCGTGCACGGAGGGGGGGACGTGGTCACCGAGTACGCCACCAGGCTCGGCAAGGAGCAGCGGTTCGTAGTCTCACCGGACGGGATACGGAGCCGCTACACCGACAGGGAGACGGCCGAGATCTACCAGATGGTCATGACCGGGCTGCTCGCCAAGCGGCTGGCCTCCGCCCTCGGCGCGGCAGGGCTGAAGACCATCTCGCTATCCGGGGCAGACGGCCGGCTCCTCCGGGGGAAGCGGAAGACGAAGCTCGTGATCATGGACGACAGGGGAAGGAAGGTCGCCATCGAAGGAGGGTACACGGGAAAGGTCGTCGGGGTCAACGCCCCTCTGCTGGACACCCTCCTCTCCCAGGGTTACGTCCCCGTCGTCTCACCTGTCGCGGCCGGGGAGTCTGCAGAGCCGCTCAACGTGGACGGGGACCGGGCCGCCGCATCGGTCGCGACAGGAGTGAAGGCAGACGCGGTAGTCTTCCTCACGAACGTCGAAGGGCTGAAGATGGACGAGAAGCTCGTGTCCCACCTCACTCCTTCTGAGGCCGCGTCCGTGCTCCCGAAGATAGGGTTCGGGATGCAGAAGAAGGTCATGGCCGCCGCCGAGGCGGTGGAGGCAGGCGTCGGCGAAGCGATAATCTGCTCCGGGGCGAGGGACGGACCTCTGTCGAAGGCCCTGGTCCACGACAGCTGCACGGTGGTAAGCGGCAGATGAACAGGACAGAGGAGCTCGAGGAGGCATTCGGGGCCCAGGCCTTCAAGAAGTTCCCGCTCACAATAGTGAGGGGCAAGGGCTCCGTGGTCTGGGACTCCGACGGGAAGGAGTACATCGACTTCATGACCGGGATCGGGGTCGCGCTCGTGGGCCACGCCAACGACTACGTCGTCGCTGCGATCAAGGAGCAGGCAGACAGACTGATCACCTGCCACGGCACGTTCTACAACGACGCCAGGGCCGGGTTCATGGAGAGGCTGGTCAAGGCGGCCCCCAGGGGGCTCGGCAAAGCCCTCCTTGCGAACACAGGGACCGAGTCAGTCGAGGCAGCCATCAAGCTAGCCCGCAGGCACACTTCCCGAAAGAAGGTCGTCTCCATGAAGGGTGCCTTCCACGGGAAGACCTACGGCTCCCTCTCCGCCACCTGGAACAAGAAGTACAGGGACCCGTTCGGCCCGCTCCTGGAAGGGTTCGAGTTCGCCGAGTACGGGGACCCTGCCTCGCTGGACCAGCTCGTCGACGCAGACACGGCCGCGGTCCTGGCCGAGCCCGTCCAGGGGGAGAGCGGGATTATCGTGCCTCCTCAGGACTACTTCAGGCAGGTCAGGGAGATCTGCGACAGGAAGGGGGCGCTCCTGATCCTTGACGAGATACAGAGCGGCCTGGGGAGGACAGGGAAGATGTGGGCGTCCGAGCACTGGGGGGTCGTCCCCGACATCATGACCGTGTCCAAGGGGCTCGGCGGAGGCCTCCCCATCGGGGCTGCGCTGGCCAGGGACGAGGTCGCCGCCAGCCTCAAGGGCGGGGAGCACACCAGCACGTTCGCAGGGAACCCTCTGTCCTGCGCCGCAGGGTCAGCGGCCCTCGATTTCATCACGAAGAACGACCTCCCAGGGAGGGCCCGGGAGAAGGGGAGGATGATGAAGGACGGCCTCTCCAAGGTCGCCTCGGAGCACAGACTCGCAAAGGAGGTCCGAGGCCTCGGGCTGATGCTCGCCCTACAGACGAGGGTGGACATCCACTCCCAGCTGCTCTCGGCCGAAGAGAAGGGGGTCATCTTCGCCTACTCCGGGCGGGACACATTCAGGTTCCTGCCCGCGCTCGTCGTCGAGGAGACCCAAATATCGAAGGGTCTCGAGGTCCTGGGGCGGGTAATTGGCGAAGAGGAAGCAAGCAGACTCGGACAGAATTGACGAGCTCCTCATAGGGCTCCTGCGGGACGACGCCCGGGCGTCGAACACGAAGATCGCCACCAAGCTCGGCCTGTCGGAGTCCGCGGTCAGGCGCAGGATCGACAACCTGAAGGAGAGCGGACGGATACGGAAGTTCACGGTCGAAGTGGACGACAGAGACCAGAGCAGCGCGATCACCTGGGTCTCCGTCGATCCGGCGACCCCCACCCGGCAGGTGAGCGAGAAGATACACGGGATAAGGGGGGTCGAGTCGGTCTACGAGACGGCCGGCCAGTTCGACATCGCGGTCGTCATCAAGGGTGCGAATATCGGCGAAGTGAACGCGACGATCGAAGGAATACGCCGCGCCGGAGGCGTGACCGGGACGAACACCACCATGGTGCTGCGAACAATCCGTTGAATTCGGCCGAATATCGTTATAACGATTCCGACGCGCAGGTCATGGGAGGAGGAATCGACCACGAACAGCTGCATCGAGTGCGACGCTCCGGTTGTTATCCCTGCCGACGCCATCCAGGGGGAGATAGTGTCCTGCAAGGAGTGCGGGACGTCCTTCGAACTGGTGAGGGAGCAGTCGGGAGGCCTCTTCACTCTCCGGCAGGCCGAGCTGGAGGAAGAGGACTGGGGCGAGTAAGCGGACGCCGTCCTTCTCTCTCCTCTACGACACCATCCGCTGGGAAGAGAAGGCGATGGTCGCCGCAGCCGAGAAGAAGGGCGTCAAGGCGAACCTCGTCGACTCCAAAGACCTCTCGATCACCCTGAACCACGGCGAGTTGCCTCTTGCCGACAGGGTGGTCCTCCAGAGGTGCGTCAGCTACTTTCGGAACGTGCACTCGACCGCGGCCCTCGAGTCCGCCGGGCACCGGCTGGTCAACTCTTTCTCCTGCGCCTGGGTCTGCGGCAACAAGCTTTTCGGGACTCTCGCCCTCGTCAGGCACAGGGTCCCCACGCCGAAGACCGCCCTCGCCATGGCCGAGGACTCGGCGCTGCGGTCCATCGAAAAGATGGGGTACCCTTCGGTGGTCAAGCCAGTCGTCGGGAGCTGGGGGAGGCTTTCCGCCCTCATGAAGGACGGAGACGCTGCCAGGGCCATCATAGAGGACAGGGAGCACATGTTCCCGCTCTACCAGATCTACTACCTTCAGGAGTTCGTGAAGAGGCCCCCCAGGGACATCCGGTCCTTCGTCCTCGACGGCAGGACCATAGCGGCGATCTACAGGTACTCGGGCTCCGACTGGAGGACGAACACCGCCCGCGGAGGAAGAGCCGAGAGGTGCCCGGTCACCCCCGAGCTCGACGAGCTGTCAGTGAAGGCGGCAGAAGCGGTCGGAGGGGAGTTCGTCGGGGTGGACCTGATGGAGGGGGAGGACGGCCTTCTGGTCCACGAGGTCAACAACACGACGGAGTTCAAGAACACGGTCCCTGCGACTGGCGTCGACATCCCCGGAATGGTTATTGACTATCTGATATCGGTCCAGAAAAGATGAGCGGTCCGTCGGACAGCCCAGTCGGGGTGCTCCTCGACGCCCTCCGGATCTATTCCCCCACGACGCAGGAGTCGGGGCTCGCCGCTTTCCTCGCGGAGAAGATGGAGACGCTCGGCTACTCCAGGGTCCGCGTCGACAAGGTCGGCAACGCCCTTGGAGAGATAGGCAGGGGCAGGACGAGGCTCCTCATGTGCGGCCACATGGACACAGTCCCAGGGAAGCTCCCGGTGACCAGCAAAGGAGGCAGGGTCTACGGCCGCGGGGCCGCGGACGCGAAGTCCCCCCTCTGCGCGCTGCTCCTTGCGGGGGCTGCAATGGCCGACTCCGAGACCAGGATCACCTTCGTTGGCGTCACGCAGGAGGAGGGCGAGGGCGCCGGCATCGAGCACCTGATCAGGAGCGGGGGAGACTACGACTACGCTGTCTTCGGGGAGCCCAGCGGAGCGGGCAGGATCACAGTGGGTTACCGGGGCCGCGTCAGCCTGTACGTCAAGGTGAAGACAGCAGGGGGGCACGCCGGCTCTCCCTGGGCCCAGCGCAGCGCGTTCGACGAGTTCACCGCCCTGCTTTCAAGACTAAAGGCGTACGAGAAGTCGAAGGAGGTCGCGGGGGACCACTTCAGGTCCCTCTCCGTCTCTCCCACTCTCGTCAAGGCGGGGGTGTACCACAATGTGATCCCCAACCTGTGCGAGGCGACCCTGGACCTCAGGCTCCCCCCCTCAATGGAGTCGTCGAAGGCCGTCAGGGAGATCCGACGCGTGGCTCGCCAGACGGACGAAGGAGCGCAGGTCGAGGTCGAACCAGGAGAGCCGACCGAGGCCTACGAAGCGGACACAGGCTCACGCCTCGTCAGGTCCTTCCAGAGGGCCATACTCCTCAAGCTGAAGACGAAGCCGAGCCTCGTCCGGAAGACCGGCACCGGAGACATGAACACCTTCGCCCACAGGAAGCGGACCGAGTGCGTCACCTACGGGCCGGGGCTGTCCCGCACCAGCCACACCGACGGGGAGATGGTCGAGATCAAGGACTACCTGGACAGCATAGAAGTGTTGAAAGAGGCGGTCGGCCAGCTTCAGGCGCTGGGCCCCAGGAGAAGCGGTTGAAAGGTAAAGACTTCCTCACGCTGACCGAGTTCAACTCAGAAGACCTTGGGCAGGTCCTTGACCTGGCAGCCAGGCTCAAGGCGAAGCGCACCTCAGGCCTCGGATCGAGCGCCCTCAAGGGGAAGAGCGTTGCTCTCGTCTTCGAGAAGCCTAGCCTCAGGACGCGGGTGAGCTTCCAGGTGGCGGTCTCGGAGCTCGGAGGCTTCTCCATGAACCTGAGCTCGAACGAGCTCCAGCTCGGCCGGGGGGAGACCGTGGAAGACACGGCCAGGGTGCTCTCCAGGTACGTCCACTGCATAATGGCGAGGGTCAACAGGCACGGGGACATCGAACGCCTCGCAGGCGCAGCGTCCGTCCCTGTCGTCAACGGCCTGAGCGACCTGCACCACCCAGTCCAGATACTCGCAGACCTCTTGACGCTCAAGGAGCGCAAAGGGAAGCTGAAGGGGCTGAAGGTAGGGTGGGTCGGGGACGGTGACAACGTCTGCAACTCGTGGGCGTACGGCGCTGCGCTGGCTGGCATCGACTTCGTCGCCGCGACCCCGAAAGGCTTCGAGCCTTCGCCCGCCATGATCGCCGTTGCGACGAAGAGGGCGAAGGAGACTGGGGGGAGCGTCCGGGTCGTGGACGACCCTGTCGAAGCAGCCTCCGGCGCCGACTGCGTGATGACCGACACGTTCGTCTCGATGGGTTTCGAGAAGGAGCAGGAGGCCCGCCTCAAGGCGTTCATGCCGAAGTACAGGGTGACGAAGTCTCTGATGGCCAGGGCGAAGAAGGGCGTGATCTTCGAGCACTGCCTCCCAGCCCACAGGGGGGAGGAGGTGGACCCAGACGTCATCGACGGGCCCCAGTCGGTCGTCTTCGACGAGGCCGAGAACAGGCTGCACACTGAGAAGGCCCTGCTCTGCTTCCTCATGCTCGGGAAGCGCGAGCTCTCCGGTCTATGACCTGATCACTTCGAGGCCGAACTGGCTTGCCAGCCCGAGTATCCTCTGCTTGTGGGCCCCGAGCCCCTTCCAGTCGACCACGGCGTACCTGACCGGCGCGTTCGTCCTCCGCACCATCTGCCCGAGCATCTCCTCGTCCACATGCCCGAGGGCGTGCTTCGGCGCGACGAATGCGAACGCGATGTCCGACTCCGTCGTCATCTCCGTGAACTTCCTGGGGTAGTGGGTCCCTCCGAACCCGAGCGCGACCCTGCTCCAGATCTCCTTCTCAGTCAGGCTCTTCAGTAGCGACTCGGCTATCACGCCTGCCGCGTGCCTGTCCTTCCACTCCTTCTCCGTGGCTCCCAGCTCGACGAACATGACCGGCTTCTGCAGCGAAGTGGGCCCGTGGTGGGTCGCCTCCATAGTGATCTCGTACCCCTTGACCTCCGCCTTCCTCGCGGCCAGGGCCCTGAGGTAGTTCTTCAGGAGCGCCGGGTCTGAACGGCCCAGCTCCCTGGGGTTCCCTCCCACCTCCGCTTCCGCCGAGAAGTTCCCTGTGGTGTGCGCTGTGAGGGCGGGGATCCCCGACTCGGCCCTGTGCGTCGAGAGGAAGATGTACGCCTGGGGGTTGAAGTACTGGTCGAGGTCAGGCGGAGAGACGATCGAGCCGTCGAAGAAGGCGAGCAGGAGGGAGCCCTTCTGGTACACCGGCTTCCCCAGCAGGTTCACCCCGGTCGAAGCGAACCCCGAGCCATCGATGAGGGCCTCCGCGATGGTCATCGAAGCCACGTTCGAGGTGGAAGCCACGAGCAGGGTGGCCGGCTCCCCAGCCGGATTCATGGTTCCCCGCCCGGCGGCCACGTGATATTAACGATGAAACGTCAGGGCCAGCGTCGGAGCTCCACCCAAAACATATAAGCCGTCGAGGGGCGAGAACGTTCCAGAATGGGGTTCCGAGACTTCCTCAGGTCGTCGAACGCCATATTCAAGCTGGCCCACAAGAGCGACAGGGACGAGTTCACTCTCTACCTGAAGCTGGTCACCCTCGGTGTGGCCGTAGTGGGCGCCATAGGCTTCCTCATCAAGCTGATCGGAAGCATATTCTTCGGGTAGAAGCGCCGACCACTCAAAAGTCCCGCTGGTAGGCGTACTGCGCGACTTCGATGAGCTTCGTCCTCAAGAAGAGCGACCTGACCCCCTCCAGGAAGCCCGTCCCATACTTGGTCAGGACGTAGACAGTCTTCCCGTCTTCGCTGACCGCCTGGAGATACCCGTTGCTTGCCAGGTATTCGGTGTACTCCTTGGTCCTCTTGTGGTTGAGCCTGGCATAGAACGCGACCTCGAAGGGGGTCATGGGACCGCGCTTCATCACTTCCAGGATCTCCAGGTAGATCTCGAACTTGGACCTCCTCTGGAAGAAGTCTGACCAGGGCTTGGGCACGGCTGCCGTGAGCCCGGAGGTCGCAGACCACGGCTGGACTCCGAGCATGACGTCAGGGACCGCGGCCCCTTTCAGCATCGCCGAACCCTGGAACCCGAAGGAGCCCGAGCCCTGGACCAGCACGAATGCGACATGCTCGAACGATCTCCCCGCCCTCGCGGCCCCGGCTATGACGAAGTCTCCCTCCTTGCCATGTGCGACCGGTGCGCCGTCGGGACTCCAGGCCAGCTTGGGCTGGTCGTCCGAGATCATGAACTGCGCCACCACACCATGGGCAGCGTTCTGAGAGAGCGTCGGGGCTCCGGCCAGGTCAAACGCCATCTCCATCCGGTCCGGCCCTCCAGTGACTAACAGCCCCGCGGTGAAGCCCGAGAAGCCGAGTGGTCCCGAAGCTGCGCTCTGAGCAGCGCTGCCAAAGGAGTAGAGGGGCAGAGCCAGACCCGACGAGACTAGCAGCGCCACCAGCAGGCCGACACGGGCCCGGCCTGGCGAAGGGTTGTCCTCCACTTGCTGCAACTTCTTCTGGAAAACGCACTCCCAGATATTTCAGCCTTGTGTACCAACTTGCATGACCGCACGACGCGGTCCCCTGCAGCGCCCGAGTGACGTCTCCCTGGTACACCATGCATAAATGGGCGCGGACAGGGAAGACGCATCGAGAAGGGATCAAGACTGGAAGTCCAGAGCAGGTCGAACAGGGGCCTTGTCGCGCTCGCAGTCGTGCTGCTTGTCGCCACGGGCTCGCTGGCATCGCTGTACTACTACCAGTACGCCCAGTCGAACCAGAGGATCTCCTCCCTCCAGGCCACCATATCCTCCCTGCAGAGCCTCCTGGCATCGAACGGCACAGGCTCCGGGGGCGGGGTGTCCACAACCAATTCGAGTTCCATCGACACCACCCTGATCTATGACTACGCGAACGCGAGCGTGGTGACCGTCCAGGGCCTGCAGGCGACGTCCTCGTTCTTCGGCACCACCTACCAGCCCGTGCTGGGCTCAGGGTTCGTGGTCGCGTTCCACGGCTCCTACTATATCGTCTCGAACTACCACGTCGTGCAGAACGACATCAACATCTCCGTGACGTTCCACGACGGGAACGCGTACGGAGCCAAGGTGGTCGGCTCCGACCCATACAGCGACCTCGCGGTTCTGACCGCCGCCGGGGTCCCGGCCTCAGAGTATAATCCCCTGACGCTGGTGGCGTCCTCGAACCTCAAGGTCGGCCAGCAGGTCGTGGCGATAGGGAACCCGTACGGTCTGGCCGGCTCCCTGACAGAGGGGCTCGTCAGCCAGCTTGGAAGGACACTCCAGGACTCGACTTCGGGGAACTTCAGCATCGCAGACGTAATCCAGATCAGCACCCCCATCAATCCTGGGAACTCGGGCGGTCCCCTCCTGAACTCCCGCGGCCAGGTGGTGGGGATAACCACGGCCATTGTCAGTGGCTCCCAGGGGATCGGCTTCGCCATACCGTCCGACACAATAGTGAAAGAGCTCCCATATCTGATAACCACGGGCTCGTACAACCTCCACCCCTTCCTCGGGATAGGGGAGGCTGACATGAGCTACGACCTGGCGCAGGCCAGCCACGTCAACGTCACCTACGGGGTCCTCGTGGAGAGCGTGCTCCAGGGGAGCCCCGCCGCCTCGGCTGGCCTTAGGGCTGGCACGACCCAGAAGCTGGTCGACGGGTCAGTCTACGTGCTGGGCGGGGACATCATAGTCTCGGCCAACGGCACGAGGATCGCCAACAGCGACGCTCTCTCGACCTGGATCCAGGAGCACGCGGTCCCGGGACAGACGGTGCAGCTGGGAGTCGTGAGGGGAGGCTCCCTCCTCACAGTCTCAGTGACGCTGGGGACAAGGCCCCCGATATCAGGCTAGCCGCCCGACCGGCCCCGTGAGACGGGAGCGGCGCATAAAGTTATTAGGCCAACAAAAATCCGGCTGTTTTCGTCTTGTCTGTCATGAGCGATCAGGAAAGGACGAGCTCCATATTCCCGGTCAAGACCACCGGAGGTCAGGAGAGGACCGTGGCCACCTTCGTGGCCAACAGGGCCATCCAGAAGACCAAGCCGATCTACTCCGTCCTGGCCCTGGACACCTGGAAGGGGTACGTCCTCTTCGAGGCGCCGAACAGCCAGGTCGTCGACGAGAGCATCCAGGGCTTCAAGCACGTCAGGAGCAAGATTCCGGGGATGATGCAGTACTCCGACATCGAGAAGTTCCTCGTCACAAAGTCCATGGTCGCAGAGCTCAACGAAGGGGACACAGTGGAGATAGTCGCCGGCCCGTTCAAGACCATGAGGGCGAAGATCTCCCGCGTGGAGAAGGAGAAGCAGGAGATCACGGTCTCCCTCCTCGACACAGCCTTCGCGCTGCCGATAACAATCGACGCGAGCTACGTCAAGATCGTAGAGCGCGCGAAGCCGGAGCAGCCCAAGTGATGAAGAATGGGTGAGAGCAAAGTAATCAACGTCCTGGTGACCGGTGGGGAAGCGAGCGCAGGCCCGCCCCTCGGCCCAGCCCTCGGCCCCCTCGGGGTCAACGTCCTCGGCGTAGTCAACGAAATCAACAAGCAGACCGCCGGGTTCCACGGCATGCGCGTCCCCGTGAAGGTCGAGGTGGACTCGGAAACCAAACAGTTCGTCATCTCCGTGGGCACCCCCACCACGTCGGCGCTCATCGCCAAGGAGTCAGGCATACCGAAGGGCGCGGCCAAGCCCAACGTCGACTTCGTAGGGGAGCTGACCATGGACAAGGTCGTCAGCATCGCGAAGAGCAAGATGGCGGGGTCCTACGCCGCGACAGTCCGCTCCGCGGTCAAGGAGGTCGTCGGGAGCTGCGTCAGCATGGGGGTCAAGGTCGAGGGGAAGGACCCGAGGGAGTTCATGAAAGAGATAGACGCCGGAAAGTGGGACTCCAAGTTCGCATAGACGACACAACGCTTTTATCCGATGCTTCAAGGCTCGGCAAGGAATTCGTGAAGAGTGAATGCTCTCCAACCAGCAGCTCGCCGAACTTGCCAAGAAGGGGAAGGAGCAGGGTACCGAAAGGAAGTTCACCCAGTCCGTAGAAGTAATGATCACGCTGAAGGAAGTAGACCCCAAGAAGACCGACCTCAACATCAACGAGATCGTCTACCTCCCGCACCCGGCCGCGAAGCAGGCCAAGGTCGCGTTCATCGGCTCCGGGGACATGGCGGTCAGGGCGAAGAACGCGAAGGCGAACCTCGTGATGGACCAGTCCCAGCTGGAGAACTACGGGGGGAGCAAGAGGGACGCCAAGAAGCTGGCGCGCTCCTACGACTTCTTCCTGGCTGACACCGCCCTGATGCCCAGGGTCGGCAAGGTCCTTGGCCAGGCGCTCGGCCCGAAGGGGAAGATCCCGTCCCCGGTCCCGCCCAACTCACCCATCGAGGCGATGATCAACAGGATGAGGACGGCCGTTAGGGTGAGGAGCAGGGGATCGCTGGGGGTCATGGCGAAGATCGGGGACAGCAAGCTGACCGAGGCGGAGCTCGCAGACAACATAGTGGCAGTGGTGAACGCGGTGTCGAAGAAGCTCCCGAACGGGGACAAGAACATCAGGACGATCATGGTCAAGACGACGATGGGGAAGCCGGCGAAGCAGGCGGTGGAGTAGGATGAGCAAGACGGTCCAGGTCCAGAAGAAGCACAACCCGAAGAAGGCCGAGACGGTCGAAAGAGTGGCCGCCCTCGCCAAGAAGTACCCTGTGCTCGCGGTCACAAGCCTCTCCAAGGTCAGGGCGAGCCAGCTGATGGCCGTCAGGAAGGCTCTGAGGGGGCACGCCGAGGTCTTCGTGGTGAAGAACAAGCTCGCCACCCTGGGCCTGAACCAAGCGGGCATCAAGAACGCAGAGGACCTGCTTTCCCACCTCACGGGCCAGAACGCGCTGATCTTCTCGACCTACGACCCCTTCAAGCTCTTCCTCACCCTCGACAAGAGCCACGTCTACCTGCACGCCAGGGCAGGGGACAAGGCCCCCAACGACATAATGGTCCCGGCAGGCAACACCAACCTCCCCGCGGGCCCGGTCCTGAGCGAGTTCAGGGAGGCCGGAATCCAGACCAAGATCGAGGGCGGGAGCATCTGGGTCAACAAGGACTCCGTGGCCCTGAAGAAGGGAGCCGAAGTCACGCCCAAGCTCGCAAGCCTTCTTTCGAAGCTGAACATCAAGCCCATCCGCGCCGGGCTGTCGATAGCCCTCGCCTACGAGGACGGCCTCATCTACTCTGGAGACCTGGTCGCCATCGACCTGGAGAAGTACAGGCAGAGCCTGGTCGACGCCTACTCGTCGTCCAGGGGGCTTGCTATACTCATAGGATACGTCACGAAGGAGACCGCCCCCGACATCCTGGCCAAGGCATACAGAGAGGCGATGAGCGTGGCCATCGAGGCGGGGTTCGTCACGAAGGAGACCGCTCCAATGGTCCTGGGCAGGGCAGAGGCCGAAGCAGCGGCGCTCACCGCCGAGGCTAAGAAGAAGGGCCTTACCGAGTAACTACCCCTAAAGGAACCAGCCGGCCTTTCGCACTGGCGTCATCCTGAATATCCAGAATCGACAGCTTTCGCTGGGACTCTGTCGACCAAGAGAAGGTAGGACCGCCTCAGCCGAAGAGCGAAGCGAGACCCTGTAGGGCCTCTTCTTCCTTCTTCTCCTCTTCCTTCGGCTTCTCTTCCGCCTTCGCAGCAGGTGCGCCCGGAGCCGCAGCGGCGGCAGCTGGTGCAGCCGCAGCCATCGTGGCCGCGTTCTTCAGGGCCTCGTCGATGTTGACCTCGCTGAGAGCGGAGGCGAGAGCCTTGATCTTCACGGCGTCGGGAGCCGCGCCCGTGGCCTTCACCACGCTTGTCAGGTTGTCCTCGCTGACGGGCTTCCCCAGCTTATGAAGCAGGAGAGCAGCGTAAACGTACTCCATGTTAATTCGCAGGCAGGCGGTCTTCATTACGTATTTAAAGAATTGCGGGAAGAAAGCCATCCCACCTTTATCTATCTCAGGCAAAGGGACTCACCAAACCCAGTTTGAATGAAAAGAAGGAGGCTCTGAAGAAGAAGTTCTCCGCAGACTACAAGCGCTACTACCTCATCGACCTGTTCAAGCGGGAAGGCTTCATGCGGAAGAAGTGCGAGAGCTGCGGCCGGTTCTTCTGGACCCTCGACCCAGAGAGGAGGAGGTGCGACGACCAGCCCTGCTCCACCTACACTTTCATCGGCGACCCGCCCGCCTCGAAGAAGTTCGACGAGGTGAGCTCCTGGAAGGCGATAGAGCGCTTCTTCGTGAAGAACGGCCACGCGAGCATCAAGCGGTACCCAGTGGTCAGCCGCTGGCGCCCCGACCTCTACTTCACCGTCGCCTCCATCGTCGACTTCCAGAGGGTGGAAGCGGGGAAGGTGGTCTTCCAGCTCCCGTCGAACCCTCTCGTCGTCCCGCAGATGTGCATGAGGTTCAACGACATCCCCAACGTCGGGGTGAGCGGCAAACACTACACCTCGTTCGTCATGGTGGGGCAGCACAGCATCGCCGACAAGGAGGGGTACTGGAAGGACAGGTGCGTCGACCTCGACTTCAGGCTCATGACCAAGGAGTTCGGGATCCCCAAGAAGGAGATCACGTTCAACGAGGACGTCTGGGTCGGCTATGGCGCCTTCGGGTACTCCCTCGAGTTCTTCGTCCGCGGGCTGGAGCTCGGCAACGCGGTCTTCACCGCCTTCGAGGGAGACGTCTCCGACTACAGGGAGATGCGAGAGAAGGTGGTCGACATGGGGACCGGCCTTCAGCGCTGGGCCTGGCTCAGCCAGGGGACCCCCACCAACTACGACGCGAACTTCGCCTCGGTGCTGAAGCGGATGAACGAGCTCTGCAAGGTCGAGACAGACAGGAAGCTCTTCCTGCAGTACTCCAAGCTGGCCGGGACCATGAACGTGGACGAGTTCGGCTCCCTCTCCCAGCAGCGCGAGATCATAGCGAAGAGGATGGGGGTTGACGGGAAGGCACTGGAGGATCAGCTGGGGCCGAAAGAGGCCATGTACTCGATCGCCGACCACTCCCGGTCCCTCCTCTTCGCCATAGCCGATGGGATGCTCCCCAGCAACTCCGGCGGGGGGTACAACCTCAGGATAATCTTCAGGAGGGCGATGAACTTCATCAGGCACCATCGGTTCCCGCTTTCCATAACCGACGTTGTCGACTGGCACATCGACCACCTCTCCGGCATGTACCCGGAGCTCGCGGAGCACAGGGAGGACGTGGCCAAGGTCCTGGAGGTCGAGGCTTCGCGCTACGCGGCTTCGTCCGACCGCGTCTCTAAGATCGTCTCCTCGCTCTCTCTGGGCGGGAAGCAGGTCCCCACCGAGCAGCTCATCCGCCTCTACGACTCTGACGGCGTGACCCCCGAGCAGCTCGCCGACGCGGGTGCGCTCATCGACAAGCCCGAGGACTTCTACCAGCAGGTCCAGGCCAGGCACATCACCAGGAAGGTCGAGGAGCCGAGGCCGAGGTTCGACACCGATAAGTTGCCTTCCACCAGGCTCCTGTACTACGACGAAGAGCAGGGGCTCGAGTTCAGGGCGAGGGTCCTGAAGGTCTTCCAGGGAGGGTACGTCGTCCTCAACCAGACGGTCTTCTACCCACGCGGGGGTGGCCAGGAGCCTGACAAAGGGGCCATCGGAGAGTCGCGGGTCGTCGACGTGGAGAAGTACGGGGACGTGGTGATCCACAGGGTCGAAGGGAAGGCGCCGAGGGTCGGCGTGACCGTGAAGTGCAAGGTCGACGCGAGGAGGCGGCGCAGGGTGACCCAGATCCACACCGCCACCCACATCATCAACGGGTCTTCCCGCCAGGTGCTCGGACCCTGGGTCTGGCAGCACTCCGCCTTCAAGGAGGAGGACTACGGGAGGATAGACATCACCCACTTCGCCCACCTGACCGAGGCGGACGTGCAGAAGATCGAGGACGTCGCCAACGAAGTCGTCCGGAAGAACCTGCGTGTCACCAACACCTTCATGCCCAGGCAGGATGCCGAGGAGAAGTACGGCTTCAGGCTCTACCAGGGCGGGGTAGTGCCCGGCAAGCTGGTCAGGGTCGTCAACATAGGCGGGTGGGACATCGAAGCGTGCGGCGGCACCCACAGCAGGACCACCGGGGAAGTCGGGCTCATCAAGATCGTCAAAGCGGAGAGGGTCCAGGACGGGGTGGAGCGGCTCGAGTTCGTCGCAGGCGAAGCCGCAGTCGAATACATGCACAGGATGGACTCCGAGCTCAGGGAGCTCACCGACGTCCTCGGGACGCAGAGGGAGAACCTCCCCAGGGTGGCGAGGGGGGTCCTGGCGGAGCTCGAGACTGCCCGTGCCCGCGAGAAGAGCCTCGGCCAGACCATCGTCGAGATGTCCTCGGCCGGCATAGGGAACCAGGCGAAGAGCCTCAGCGGGGCAAAGCTTTACGTTTCGAAGAACCCACCCATGGGCGAGGACCAGATTATTGCTCAGGGACAGAAGAGCGTAGCGGCCGAACCCTCGCTGGTCTACGTCGCCCTCTTCCCGTCAGGCAGGTCCGCCCGCATCGTCTGCTTCGTCGGCCCCGACGCAGTCAGGGCTGGATACTCCGCATCCGAGATCGTGAAGAAGATCGCGCCCGCTCTGGGAGGCTCCGGCGGAGGGTCTCCGGCCTTCGCCCAGGGGGGAGGGCCGCAGGCTGAGAAGATCGACGAGGCCGCGTCGCTGGCCGAGAAGCTCGAACCGGTCTCCCTGAGTTGAGTGGATTGTCCGCCCGGGAGAAGTACTGGCTGAAGGTCTGGAACGACAGGCGGGTCTTCGAGCCCGACCCTGTCGCAGGGAAGAAGAAGACGTTCGTCACCGTCCCCTTCCCGTACATGAACGCACCGGTCCACGTGGGGACCGCGTTCACGGCGGCGAGGGTGGAGTTCTACGCCCGCTTCAAGCGCCTGCAGGGGTACAACGTGCTGTTCCCCTGGGCCTGGCACTGGACAGGGAAGACGATAGTGGGGATGAGCCAGAGGCTGAAGCAGGGGGACAAGTCAGTCAGGCGCGCTTTCGTCGACGTGGACAGGGTCCCGGAAAAAGAGGTCGAGAAGTTCGTGGACCCGGAGTACCTGGCGTCCTATTACACGAAGGTCAGCCGCCAGGTGATGAAGGACACAGGGTTTTCGATCGACTGGAGGAGGGAGTTCAGGACCATCGACCCGGCGTTCAGGAAGTTCGTCGAGTGGCAGTACCTCAGACTGAGGGAGATGGGGTACGTGGTCCAGGGGACGCACCCCGTGGTCTGGTGTCCCTTCGACAAGAGCCCGACCGGTGACCACGACAGGATGGAGGGGGAAGGGGTCTCCCCTGAGGAGTTCAACCTGATCAAGTTCCACCTTGGCGAATGGGCCCTCGTCGCGGCCACGCTCAGGCCGGAGACCATCTACGGGGCGACCAACGTCTGGGTCAACCCCGACGCCGAGTACAGCGAGGCCAGAGTGGACGGTGAGCTCTGGGTGGTCAGCTCCGCCGCCCTGGGCAGGCTGGCCGAGCAGAAGCACGAGGTCACCCCGGTCCGCACCTTCAGGGGCTCTGAGCTCGTCGGGAGGTACGCCATGGCGCCGCTCACAGGCAGGTCGCTCCCCATCCTCCCTGGGCAGTTCGTAGACGACTCGCTCGCGACCGGCGTGGTGTACAGCGTCCCCGCGCACGCCCCCTACGACCTGATGGCCCTGAAGGACATCCAGGAGGGGAGGGTGCCTGTCCCGAGGCAGGTCAAGGAGACCGCAGACAAGATAGCCCCGATCCCGATACTCTCGCTCAAGGGATACTCGCAGATCCCAGCGAAGGACGCGGTCGAGAAGCTGGGGATCAGGGACTCGATGGACAAGAGGCTCGAGGCAGCCACTGCGGAGGTGTACAGCGCGGAGTTCCACAGGGGCGTCCTGACGCAGGCGTCCGGACCTCTGGCAGGCCTGACCGTGGGAGAGGCGAAGACGAAGGCAGTGGAGCTCCTGGCGAAGACGGAACGACTGAGCAAGATGTTCGAGCTCCCAGAGAAGGTGGTCTGCCGCTGCGGGACGAGGTGCTACGTCAAGATACTGGAGAACCAGTGGTTCCTCAACTACTCGAACCCAGAATGGAAGGCGAAGGCGAAGCAGGTCATCGAGCGGGCCTCGGTCTTCCCGGAGGACGCCAGGCAGTGGTTCTACTCCACCATAGAGTGGCTGAACGACTGGCCCTGCGCCCGGCGCTCCGGGATGGGGACCAAGCTCCCCTGGGACAAGGACTGGATAGTGGAGACCCTGAGCGACTCGACCATCTACATGGCGTACTACAGCATCAGCAAGTTCGTGAACCTGGAGAAGATAGGTCCTGACAGCCTGACCCCGGAAGTCTTCGACTACATCTTCTTCGGCAAAGGAAACCCTGCGAACCTGGCGAAGGCCGCCAAGACCACCGAGAAGCGCCTGAAGGAGATGAGGGAGGAGTTCGCCTACTGGTACCCTGTGGACCTTCGCAACTCCGCCAAGGAGCTCATCCCCAACCACCTGACCTTCTTCGCGTTCCACCATGCCGCCCTCTTCCCGGAGAAGCAGTGGCCCAGAGGGTTCGGGATCAACGGGATGATACAGGTCGAGGGCCAGAAGATGAGCAAGACGAAGGGGAACTTCGTGACCTGGAGGGGCGCCCTGGACAGATACGGCGCCGACGGCTTCAGGCTGGGGCTTGCCCTCACGGCGGACGGCATGGACGACGCCGACTGGAGGGGCCAGGGAGCCGAGGACGCCAAGGGAAGGGTGGAGTCTGCAATCCCATTCGTGAAGAAGACCCTGAAGTCAGCGTCGAGCAGGGCCCCGAAAGGGATCGACGCCTGGCTGACTTCATCAGTCCACAGGAGGATTGTGACCGCCACCGAAGCCATGGAAGAGATGAAGGTCAGGCGCGCTTCCTCCACAATATTCCTGGACGTCTGGAACGACGTCAGGCACTACCTCCACAGGACTGACGCCCCCAGGAAGCAGACGCTTACGGACGTGTTCAGCGCCTGGGTCAGGATGATGTCTCCCTTCACCCCGTTCATGGCGGAGGACCTCAACCACGAGCTCGGAGGGAAGGGGCTCGTCTGCCAGGCCGACTGGCCGTCTGTCAAGGACTTCCCCCTCGACGAGGGGGCCGAGCTGGAGGAGGAGGTGATGAACAGGGCGGTCGAAGACGCGCGCAACGTCCTCAAAGTAGTGAAGGGGCCGCGGACGAAGCTCAACGTGTACGTCTGCTCCGATTCGGCGAAGAGCTACTTCCTTGAGCTGGCCACGGCCAAGAGGAAGGACCAGAACGTCGGCCAGGTGGTCAAGAAGTACTCCTCGCTGAAGATTCAGCCCGACCGCGTCTTCAAGCTGATGTACGAGGTCGGGGACGAGATGCTGGCCAAGCTCATCTCGCACAGAGGGTTCGACGAGTTCAAGACCCTGTCGGAGGCTTCTGGGTTCATGTCAGACGAGCTCGGGATCAGGGTGGTGGTCCAGAAGGCTGGGGAGAAAGGAACCCACGACCCGGCGAACAAGGCCAAGGGCGCGCTGCCCACAAAGCCCGGCTTCTTCCTGGAGTAGTAAGAAAAGGGTGAGGGGGCTTCGCCCCCAATGGTCTAGCCACCGATCCGGTACATCCCGGTTCCGCACACGGGACATACCCCCTTCGTGGCATGCCTTCCGTTCTTCATGGTGATGCTCTGCGCGTTCTTGATTTCCCTAGTCGCCTTGCATTTCACACAGTATCCTTGAGTCGTCTGGATTCACCACGGCGAACTCGGCTTCATTCCTCTTTAAACTACCTCTTTCGAACGCTCCCAAACCCGGCAACCGTCCTCATTATTCAAATACGGCCGGTGAAACGCGCTTCATCGTCAAAATGTCCGCCGGGGAATCCCCTCTGCAGAGGGTTGCAAGGGTCAGGATGTCGGACGAATGGTCGGACTACACCCTCTACGACAGGCTCTCCAAGACGGTGAAGTCTGGCAGCCCCTTCGCAGAGATCCTCCAGACGCTCTCGCGCACCGAACACGGGCACTTCGAATTCTGGAGGAAATACGTCCCTGAGGAAAAGCCAAGGCTCGCGACCCTGAAGCTGTACTGGGTCCTCTTCCTCCGCAGGTTCTTCGGGCTCACCTTCGCGACCAGATATCTCGACAGGCACGAGGCGAACGTCGTCGAAAAGTACGAGGGGTTCGCCCCGCTGATACCCGAGGCCGACAGGGCCGCCTATGACGAGATGGTGGCCGACGAGAGGGAGCACGAAAAGGCGTTCGCCATGAAGGTGGAAAGCTCGGCCGTCCAGTACATATCGTTCGTCGTGCTCGGGCTCGCGGACGCGCTCGTCGAGATCTCGGGCATCCACGCAGGCTGGCTGGGCCTGTTCGACAAGACCGAGATAGCCGGGCTCGCCGGGGTCATCGCCGGGGGTGCGGCTTCGCTCGCCATGGCTTCCGCCGCCTTCGCCCAAGCGAAGCAGGGCTTCCAGGGATCTGCGAAGCTCAGCGCCATCTACACGGGTGTCTTCTACTTCATAACCGCGGTTATGCTGGCGACTCCCTACTTCCTGACCGCCAACATGCTGCTGGCCCTGGGCTCTTCCCTGACCCTGGCGGTGGTGATACTCGCGATCACTACCTGGTACAGCATCGTGATACAGCAGAAGCCCTTCCTCAAGGACTTCCTTGAGATCCTTGCCATCCTGTTCGGAGCCACGATAGTCGTTTTCGCCCTGGGCGCGTTCGTCGGCGCCGAATTCCCAGGAATCAAAGTCCTCTAGCCGCCCCCAGAGCGGTTCCCCCGCAAGATTCCGACAAACGTCTTATTACCGAAGGGCATTCCACCCGCTTCGAAGTTGCAGAGGGCGATCTCCGAACCAAGGGGCACGAAGAACGCAGAGCTGGTTGAAAGGGTCTGCGACTACCTCAGGGAGGACTCCGACTCGAGGATAACCCTCGCGAGCCTCGGCGTCCGGTTCGGCGTCAGCCCCTTCCATCTGCAGAGAGTATTCACAGACGTGATGGGCATGTCGCCCCGCCGATATCTGGAGGAGTGCAGGATTCACCGCCTGAGGTCGCGCCTCTCAAAGGGGGAGCCGGTGCTCGACGCGCTCAGAGGGAGCGGATACTCATCGCAGAGCTGGCTCTACGAGGACTCGAAGAGGAGGCTGGGGATGACTCCTGCGACCTACCGAAGGGGAGTGGAGGGAGCAGTGATAACATATGCGACCGGAGACTCGACTTTGGGGAGGCTCCTCGTGGCCGCGACGGAACACGGGGTCTGCGCAGTCAAGGCTGGAAAGAGCGACTCGGAGCTGGTTGGGTCGCTGAAGTCAGAATTCCCCAGGGCCGTCATCGTACGGGGTTCCAGGGCGAGGCGCCACCTCGACGCCCTCAACGACCACCTGGACGGCCAGAAGGTGAAGTTCCCGCTGGACATCAGGGGGACCGGCTTCCAGAAGCGGGTCTGGGCAGCCCTCCGGGAGATACCCAGGGGGGAGACGAGGTCATACTGCGAAGTCGCAGAGATGGTGGGCAGACCGAGAGCCGTCAGGGCGGTGGCGAACGCCTGCGCGTCCAACCCCGTCCCGCTGATAATCCCCTGCCACAGGGTGATAAGGCGCGACGGGAGCCTGGGCGGATACGGGCTGGGGATCGGCCGGAAGAAGGCGCTGCTTTCGAAAGAAGGCGCTCTGGCAAAGCTGAACGGCACCCGAGACAATAATTGAACCTGAGAATACTCACCGCCTACTCAGGGCTGGTGGTGCTCAGCCTGATCTGGGGGATGGCCTTCGTCGCCATCAAGTCTGTCGTGACTGAGCTCTCCCCAGTGAACCTCGCGCTGATGCGGTGGCTCATAGCCGCGGTCCCCTTCCTGATCCTGCTCCCGATCATCGGCCGTCCCAAGGTCCCGCTCGAGAGGAGGGACGTCCCGCGCATCCTGGCGGTCGCCCTAGCCAATGTGGCCGGGTACCACATCTCGTTGAACTACGCGGAGACGACGATATCAGCCGGGCTGTCCTCCCTCCTGATCGCATTCGGGCCGATCTTCATCGCGATTCTGTCCTATCTTCTCCTGAAGGAGAGGGCTGGCCGAAAGGTGCTCCTGGGACTGGTAGTCGCCACTCTGGGGACGATCGTGCTTTCCCTGGGCTCGGTCAGCGCAGGCGACCTCTCTTCCTATCTCGGGATAGTCGAGGCATTGTTCACCGCGCTCTGCTACGCCCTATTCACCGTCCTCGGCAAGCCACTCGTCCAGAAGTACGGCCCAGCCTCTACCACGATCATCGCGGGACTCGTCGGGACCGCGCTCATGGCGCCGCTCATGTCGGGGAGCTTCGTGGCCCAGGCGGAGTCTCTCTCCTTCGACGGATGGGTCGGAGTCTTCTATCTCGCCCTGCTGAGCACGGTGTTCGGCTACCTGATGTTCTACGCCATGGTGAGCAGGGGGGCTGTGACGAAGCTCGCAATCCAGCTGTATCTCATACCAGTCGTCAGCGTCGTGGGAGGAGCGCTGCTCCTCGCAGAGCAGGTCACCCCGTCAGTCCTCGTCGGGGGGGCGATGATGCTGATAGCCGTAGGCATAACGACGCGGAAGTGACCCCTGTCCTCTAGGGGTTCGTGAACTGGACCGCCCCGCCGTCGATCTTCACCCTTGCTCCGTTCCTGATCCCTCCGATCTCCACCATGTCGACGCAGGGGATCTCTGATATTATCGCCCCGACGGCCACTATCGTCTCGCACTTCGAGTTGACGATTCCCTTCGGCCCCACCCCGTTCTTCGCCAGCCTGTACAGGACGTACGACCCTACGGTCGAGCCCTTCCCGCTGGGGAACACCAGGACCTTGCCTTTGACCGACTTGCCCTGCAGCTCGTGGCCGCGCTCCACGACCTCGCCCGACTCGGGGTCGACCCCTCCGTAGAACGACATGGGGGAAGACGACACCAGGGCCTCCCCCTCGGCGCTCCCCTCGAATATCGCCCGGCCGACCAGCCTCAACTCTCCCTAGTCGCCTCCAGAACGCACTCTTCCAGGGGCATGAACCGGACCTTCAGACCGCTGTTTCTGAGATAGTGGCAGGCCTTCGCCGAGTTCGTCGCGACGACCCTGTAGCCGAGGTCTTCGACTGGGGCGACCACCATGCACGTGTCGAGGGCGAACTTGGCGCCGCTCTTCTCGATCAGGCTCGAGTATCCGAGCTCGTCGCTACGGCGCTTGACCTCCCTGCTGCAGCATACCCAGAACTCGCGCCTCACATGCCTCCCCGTCAGCATCTGGGAGAGAATCGAGAGCTCGTTCAGGGAGCAGTGCGGGCAGCCGACTGAGACGAAGTCAGGAGCCCCGTCATCATTGAGCAGGGAGCTTGTTTCGCCCAGGTTCTTGGGGGTGAACTCAACCGTCTCCAGGCCGCCCACGTCCAATTCAGACTCGGGCGTCAGTCCCGAGATGTGAAACATCGCCACGCCCCCCGAGCTCGCAAGCGCTGCAGAGAGCGTCTTGAGTTCCTCCAGGCTCCCCCGGCGTATGCCTCTGAAGTAGGGGACGCCGTCCCTCGCCGCCTTCCCGACGAAGTACCCCATCGCCGAGAAGTCTTCGGGGAAGCTCAGCGGGGCCTTCACGTCGACAATCATGGTCGGCGCCCTGTTCTCCCTGAGGTGCATCCCATAGAGGGGAGTCCGACCGGCGAGGCTGGCAGCAAGAGCGCTCGGGCCACCTTCGCGGTTGGTCCTGGCCCCTATCACCGAGTTGGCATAGGCGACCGCAGAGCTCTCCCCCCAGGCGATGTGCTGGCCGAAGCTGGGCTCGTTCCCCGCGAGGTAGGGGGTGCACGTGCACGATATCTCGACCCCGAGCCTCCTGTATGCTTCTATGACCTCCAGCTGCTTCGAGGCGAACTCGTTCGCTATGCCCTGAGACTTCCAGTCGGTGAGGCTCATTCCCGCGGGGTTCAGGGTCGTCTTCACGCGAGCCCTCCCGTCCTCCGCCAGCCCGTTCAGGAACTCGAGCCCCGCGTCTCCGAGGTTCTTGTAGGAGACGCCAGACACCTGCACGCTGGACACCTCGACCAGCCTCTCTGCTCCGTAGATCTTCCCGAGGGCCACCAGGATCTGCATGGCCTTCTGCGTCGCGCGCCCCTCTTCACCAACGAGCATCTTCTCTTCTTGGGTTGTAAGGTACATCCGGCTAGCTCACGTAGTCCTCCGGCCTGACCTCTTCCTGCCCGGGTATCTTCGACTTCGTAAACCCGCCTCTCGGAGCTCCCATGGGGATCGTCGCGTCTATCCCCACCTTGCAGGTCTTCCTGGTCACCTGGTCGGCCGACGGGTCTAGGGAGGAGCCCAATTCTCCTGGCCTGAGCGTCAGGTCCTGGTCCATCTGCGTCCTTGTGGCGATCGCCCACTCCACCGCGTCCGGGTCTTTGATGTCGATGTCCTCGTCCACCACGACCGCCTGCTTCAGGCTGGGGTGCCCTCTGAACGCCGCGTCGATCGCGTTCTTTGCGTCGTCTCCCTTCTTCCTCCTGATCTTCACCACAGCGTGCAGCCAGGTCGAACCGCCGGGGGTCAGGCGGACGTCCAGGCACTCGCACACCCGGCTCACCTCCCTGAACATGGTCGCCTCACGTGGCGTCCCCATCAGGAACCTGTGCTCCACCCCGCCGGGAAGGATCGCCTGATAGATCGGTCTCCGCCTGTGGGTGACCCGGTCTATCCTGATCACCCTCTGCTTCCTCACTATGTCGTATGCCCCGATGATGTCCGGGAACGGGCCCTCGTCAGCCAGCTCGTCGGTGACGACCCCCTCGAGCACCAGCTCGCAGTCGGCTGGCACGAGCGAGTCGTTGGTCAGGCACTTCGCGAAGCTCATCCTCTTCATCGCGTTCGCGATCGCCAGCTCGCTCTTCCCGATCTCGCAGGAGACCGCCGATGCGAACAGGAATGCCGGGTGGTTGCCTATGGCTATCCCCACCTGCCGGTCCCCTTTCTTGACGAATTCGTCGAGATGCCGGGGGAGTATCCTGACGACGACCCTGTCCTTGCCGACCACCATCAGCCTGTGGAAGCTGGCGTTGTAGCCGAGCTCCCTGTCGTGGGCGACGGCGATCCCTGCCGTCACGTACGGTCCCCCGTCCAGCTCGCAGTGGGTCAGGACCGGGATCTTGCGGAGGTCGACCTCGTCTTCGACGACCTCCTGGCAGGGAGCGTTCTTCGCGACGCTGATCTCGACCGGGCGCTCGATGCTCTCCAGGACCCTCGCAAGCAGGTCCTCAGGGCGAGAGCCCACCGACCTCGCGAGGAGCTCTCTTGTCCCGCACACCCCGGTCGCGACGCTGTACTCTGATCCTGCGACGTTCTCGAAGAGGAGGGGCCTGCCGTCCAGCCTGCTCGCGACGGCAGCCATCTCGTACTTTGGGGAGACCTCGCGCTCCACTCTGGTCAGGTCCCCGGTCCCGCCCAGTTGGTCTAGAAATTGTCTCATACCGGTCCCTCCCAGTGGTCGCTCGTGGCCGCGCGTGCGCTTAACCTTGCACCCTAAGCTATTCAACTTTGGCGGGCCCGGTGCGATTTGAACGCACGACCTACAGCTTAGAAGGCTCGGCGTGTCGCTCTGCCGCGCTATCCGTACTGCGCTACGGGCCCATGAAGCGGCGGCCGAGGTTTCGAGATAAGCGTTTGCCGGGCTGGCCCCCCTCGGCCGGTCATGAGACGAATCGGAATCGAAGGTTTTATCCTTCCTGGCATTCCTCTCTCGCCGTTGGCCGCGTCGCAGCAGAGGCTCTTCGGGACCAACGGGGTGAGAATCGTTCCGGGGGTCACCCACGACCTGGACTTCATCATCAACCTCAGCGAGGCCATAGGCACATACTTCGGGAGCGGAGAGGTGCTGCTGGGCCGAGACGGCCGGCTGTCCAGCCAGGCGCTCGCGAACGCAGCGGTCTCCGGGCTGATGAGTTCAGGCCGGGACGTGGCCGAAGCGGGGCTCGTCCCGACACCGGCGATGCAGTACGCCGTCAAGGCGCTGGGGTTCAGGGGCGGGGTCATGGTGACGGCCTCCCACAACCCGCCACAGTACAACGGCCTGAAGGTCTCAGGGGCTGACGGCGTCGAGATACCGCACTTGGACGAGCAGAGAATCGAGAAGATCTACTCCGACGGCTCCCAGACCAAGGCCGACTGGAAGTCGGTCGGCGTGTCGAGAAACGAGCCCTCTGTCGTAAGGACCTATCTGAACGGGATTGCTTCGAAGGTCAACGCCAAAGCCATAGCCGAAAGGAAGCTGACGGTCGTGATGGACCCCGGAAACGGGGCCCAGTCCATCGCCGCGCCGTACCTCGTGGAATCTCTGGGGTGCAAGGTGATCACCATAAACTCCGTGGTGGACGGCAACTTCCCCGGCAGGGGACCGGAGCCGACAGTCGACGGCCTGAAGGACCTCGCCAGCGCGGTGCGCTCGGCAGGGGCTGACCTAGGGGTCGCCTACGACGGGGACGGCGACAGGTCCATCTTCTGCGACGAAGAAGGGAAGATACTGTGGGGGGACCAGAGCGGGTGCCTGATCGCGGACTTCGTCCTCAGCAAGCACCGGGGGGACACTGTGGTGACCTCGGTCGCGTCGAGCCAGGCGATCGAAGCAGTTGCGAAGAAACACGGGGCGAAGGTCCTCAGGACCAGGGTCGGAAGCCCCGAAGTCTCGCGGATGATCCTAGAAAGGAACGCAGTGTTCGGGTTCGAGGAGAACGGCGGGTGCATCTATCGCCCTCACATTCCGGTCAGGGACGGCGCGATGGCCACGGCCCTCATGCTCGAAGGCCTGGCCGGCAGGGGGATGTCGTTCTCAAAGGTCCTGTCCTTCGTCGTCCCCAGGTACCATCAGGCCAAGACCAAGGTCCAGGTCGACCTCAGGAAGGTGGACGCCATCATGCGGGCAGTCGAGAGGCAGGCCAAAGGAGAGGTCGAACGCATCGACGGGCTCAAGGTCTGGACCGGCGAGCACTCGTGGGTCCTGGTGAGGCCCAGCGGCACCGAGCCTCTAATCCGTGTCTTCTCCGAGTCAGAGACCCAGGAGGGCGCAGACCAGCTCGTCAGCAGGTTCGCGAAGGTCGTGAAGGCAGCCTCATCTTAGGTGGGTCCACCCTCCATCCTCCACGGGGGCCCTCACGCTCCCTTCGACCAGCTCCACCAGCCCGGCCCTCGAGGTCGCCTTCCCGATAGGGATCAGCTTGCCGCCGGCCCCCCTCGCAGCCCGCTGCGCCGCTCCGAACCTCTCGCCCCTCACTGTCCCGACTATCAGGTACTCCTCCCCCCCTTCGAGCACCAGCTTCTCCGGTTTGAGGCCGTTGGCAGCGGCGAACTTCTCGACTCCATCTCCCATCGGAAGCGACGTGAGCTCGAACCCCACCCTGCTCTCCTTCGCCAGGGTGTGAAGGCTCCTCGCCAGCCCGTCGCTCGAGTCCATCGCGGAAGTCAGGTAGGGAGCGAGCGCCAGCCCGACCCGAAGGCTGGGGGTCGGCCTGAGCACGGCCTTGGTCGCGGCATCCCTGAACCCCGGGCCGGCCTCTGCGGAGCCATTCAGCAACTTCAACCCGGAGGGAGGGTACCCGAAAGGCCCGGTCACGACCAGGACGTCCCCGGGAGAAGCCCCGCTTCTCGGGACATACCGCCTGGCGAACCCAACCATGGTGCAATCGATGACCAGCTCCCTTGACTCGTTCGTGTCCCCCCCGACAAGGCGCACCTTCCACTCCCGGCTCGCGTCTCTGAAGCCAGCGGCGAGGGCGTCCACCTTACCCTGGGCGATGTTCTTCCTCAGCCCGAGAGAGACAAGGAACGAGTCGGGCCTCACCCCTTTCGCAGCGAAGTCGCTGACGCACATGGCGACAGCCTTGCGCGCGGCCTCCCGGTATGTCATCCCCTGGGGGACGTCAGTATGCTCCACGAGCATGTCGACCTTCACCACCAGGTTCCCCTTCCCCAGCGGGACGACGGCGACGTCGTCCCCGATTCTGGCGTAGCCCCGGGGGGCCCGCCCAGCGAGGCGGGCGATGGACTCGATTACACCTAGCTCGTCAGGCGTTCTACGCGCTCAGCTCCTTCAACCTCTTCGAGAAGGTCTTGGCTATGCGGCCAGCATCTTCAGCTCTCGGTGCCTCCGCCGAGACCCTCACCACGTCTTCCGTCCCGGACGGCCTGACAAGCACCCAGGCCCTCTTCGGGAGGGCGAGCTTGAGCCCGTCCGTCAGGTCGGCATCCTTGTACTCAGCTGCCAGCTTCCTGATCCCCTTCAGCGCCCTCGCCTTCGGGATTTCGAGCGCCACCCTCTCCTGGCTGTACGAGGGAACGGACCCGAAGAACCTCCTTCCCCTCTTCTTCAGCTCGCGCGCTATCGCGACGGCGGCTAGCATCGAGTCCCTGCAGTAGTTGAAAGAGGCGTCGATCAGCCCTCCGCTGCTCCCCTCCCCACCGAGCCTCGCCCCTATCTCGTTCATGAGCCCCACCACGTTGGCTTCTCCGACCTTGGACCTGAACACCTTGGCGCCTGACCTCCTCGCCACGTCGTCGATCGCCTGAGTGGTGTCAGCTGACACCACGACCCTCTTCTCCCCGGTCCTCTCGAGCATCGAGGAGAGCGCAAGGGTGAGCATGAAGTCCCCGGTCCGCTTGTTCCCCTCCGAGTCGACGATGACGAGCCTGTCCCCGTCGCAGTCGAACCCCAGGCCCAGGTCGCACCCTCTCTCCTTGACGACCTTCCTCAGAAGGAGGAGGTCGTCTGCGACCGGGTCAACCTTCCTGCTAAACACACCATAGCTGTCGTTCATCGAAGAGACCTCGCACCCGAGCCTGCGCAGGAGAGGCACCGCGTGGGAGATTGCGGCCCCGCCGCCGAGGTCCACGGCCACCTTCAAGCCCTCGCACGACCCTTCCCCGTACATTTCCACAAGGTCGTCGACGTAGGTCGGGCGGCCTGCGGGCTTCAGCGACCCCGGCCCGAACCCCCCGCTGCGGGTCTTCGATGCACCGAGTATCGAATCGAGCGCCGCCTTGCCTATCCCGGCTCCAGCTTCGACGAACTTGAGCCCGTTGAACTCCGGCTCGTTGTGAGAGGCCGTCACCATCACCGCCGGGAGCCGCCTCCTCCTGCTCTCCCGGAAGACTGCAGGGGTTGAGATTATCCCGTAGTCGTGCACCGTTGCGCCCTTGGAGACAATCGCAGCCGCGACTGCCCTGCAGATGGCTGGGCCTGTGCTCCTCGGGTCGCGGGCGAGAAGGAACTCGCTGGAGCCTGACTCTTTCGCGAAGTTGGACGCGAACCTGGCGACGTCCGCCAGGCTCAGGTCCGTGTTCAGCATGCCTCTTATCCCGCTAATCGAGGCGATCAATTCGTCCGCCCGCCTTTCTCCCCTCGAGTGCAGATAAACTAGGGGTCTCCCCTCATGTGAACCAATCTTCACCGCGCCAATACTACTTTTAGAGTTCGGCTCTTTTGATTGTTCAGGCGCTCTCATCTGTCAGTATTGCGGGTAAGGTCCTTCCGGGTACGCAGGAGCGCCACAGTCGGAGAGTACAAGCTGTCCGAGGTCTTCACCGGGCTGGAGTCCTCAGCGGCCCTCCTCAAGGTGTTCGGCTCTAAGACCCAGATGACCAAGGTCATGAAGCACCTCAAGCTCCGCGTAGAGCGCAACGACTCCGGCCTCTGGCTGGACAGGGACACGGGGACGGTGTGCATCGGCTCGAAGCACCTGACCACAGCGAAGAACGACTTCCTATACCTCGACGTAATCCACGTCCTTGTGCACGTCAGGCAGTTCCTCGAAGGCAAGGAGCTCTACGACCAGGCGTTCGAGTATGTGGACAGGCCGACCGAGCTGGAAGCCTACAGGACCACGGTGGCCGAGGCCAGGAAGATCGGGATGGAAGAAGACGAGATCCTGAGGTACCTCAGGATGGACGCGGCCGACGACTCCGAGCTCGGGAAGCTGATGGAGAAGATCGGGGTCAGGGTCCGGCGCTGAATACGCGCGTTTCCCGCTGAAAACGTTACTTTAGCTTCTTTGACGGGATCCCCGGCTCGACCAGGTCCTTCATGTTCAGCATGCCGTCGATGTCCTTCTCGCTGTAGCCGAGCCTCTTCAGGGCGGTCCGGATGGAGACCCCCTTGGCCATCTGCTTCCCGATCTCGGTCGCCTTGTCGTACCCTATCTTGGGGGAGACCAAGGTGATGAGCGCCGGGCTCGTCTCCGCGTACCCTCTCGCCTTGTCCTTCATGGGCACGACGTGGTCGATGACGAGCGAAGAGAGCTTGTTGAGGGCTTCCGAAAGCAGCTTCGTCTGGAGCACGACGTTGTATCCCATTAGTGGGACCCCCATGGTGAGCTCGAACTCCCCCAGCGACGCTGCGAAGGCGTTGGCCCCGTCGAGCCCTATGACCTCCGCGGCTGCAAGCAGCGAGCTCTCGACCGTCACCGGATTGGTCTTGCCCGGCATTATGCTGCTCCCGGCCACCTCCTCCTGGGTCGGGATGTCGATCTCGCCGAGAGCGGTGCGGGGACCTGAGAACATGAGGCGCAGATCCTGGCAGAGTCTGTAGAGGTCGATGCTCACGGACCTCATCGTCCCGCTGAGCGACGACATGTCAGTGAGGAGCCTCGTCGGCCTGAACTTGTTCCTGGCGCTTGTGAACCCGATGCCGGCCAGCCCGGCCACCTCCTTGGCGACCATCGCGCCGAACCTTGGGTCCGCGTTGAGCCCAGTCCCCACCGCCGTCCCCCCTATCGGAAGCTCGAGCAGGTACTCCATGGCCTGCCGCACGAGCTTCGCATCCCTTGCGAACTCTTCAGCGTAGGCCCCGAACTCCTGCCCCATGGTCACAGGGAGGGCGTCGCGGAGGTGCGTCCTTCCCGACTTGTAGACGCCCGCCGTCTTCCTCGACAGGGCGCCCAGGCTCCTGCTCATCCCTTCAAGGGCAGGCAGCAGGCTCCTGCTCACCGCCATCGCAGCCGCCACCCTGATCGCGGTCGGCCCGACGTCGTTGGACGACTGGCTCATGTTGACGTGGTCGTTGGGGTGCACCCTCTTCCCCAGAGACTTTGATGCGAGCTCCGCCAGTATCTCGTTGGCGTTCATGTTAAGGCCAGTCCCCGAGCCAGTCTGGTAGACGTCGACCAGCATGAGGGAGTCGTGGGTCCCCTTCATCAGCTCCTTCGCCTTGGACTGGATTGTCTTCGCGATCTCTTTGTCGAGGAGCCCTAGTTGCGCGTTGGATTTCGCAGTAGAGTACTTTATCGCGCCGACTGCCCATATCACTTCGCGGGGAAACCGCGTCCCAGTACTGAGAAAGACTCTCTTCGAGCCTTCCACGTACTTCAAAGCGAGAGGTGCGAAAAGCAGTCTGCTCTTAAGTTCTTGGCCGAACCGGTTCGGAAAGTCTAGTGTCCGCCGCAGCCGCAGGCTTCGACGTGGACGTTCGGGTTCTCTATCTTGAAGCCGGTCCTCTGCAGGCTCTCCACGAAGTCGATCTTCGAGCCCCTCAGCATCTCTGCGTCAGCCTTTGCGGCCATCACCTTGAGTCCGCCCACCTCTTCGACGACGTCGCCGTTGCTCGCAGACTTCTCCAGGCTCAGGGCGTACCTCAACCCGCCGCTGCAGGCGCACCCCTGTCCCTGGTAGACCTCGATCTTCAGGAAAGAGTCGGTGGCCTTCTCCTCCTCGAGCACTTCGTCCAACTTCTGCCTCGCTAGAGGGCTGAACGTCACCAGTGGCTGCAATTTTTGCATACTTCGTTGAATATTGGCCCCTTTCTATTTATTCCTTTCTCGGGCAGGCTCTGGTAACTCTGCGTCGGAATCAGGTTCCTGTTAACCGCCGTCGGGTTGTTTTGGATAGAGTTGGTTGAACTGCCTATGGCGATACCACCACGTGAGAACGAAGAAACCTATCGCCCCGAGTATCATGACGACACCCAACGCGAGGTAGTTGTTCACATTTGGGATTGGTTTCACCATTTGGAGCCAAATGAGAAGATAGTTGACCCCTAACGCGAACAGGATGCCGATGACTATGTAGAATACGTTGCTGATGAGGTCAAGGTCGGCCTTCTCGCGCTCGCGTTCTGGATTATCGTCAGCCATTTGTCGTCTCCCTTGACCCTGATTCCTGCGCGTTCTGCGGGGGTGTCTCCGTTTAACCCTTCGTGCGGTCGGATGAAGTTGTGACAGAGTTGGCAGCCCTTCAGATAGACTATTTGCATTCAGGATCTGCAGGACTCGCTTCGAGCTCTCCGACGTGGACTGCAGCAGACGTCACTTATCCTCAACCTCCAGGTGGTGCATCTCGGTCCAGACGTGCCCGCAGTGCCCGCACCTGTACGAGTATTCGAAGTCCTCGGCCTCGACAGTGACCGGCACATCGACATCCAGGACCGTCGGGTTTGCCCACTGCACAGGGGAGCCAAAGAAGCCGTCGTATGACGCCTGCTTCTTGCGCACCGCCCCATTCCTGTCATCCCTTACCATCGTCTTGCCCACCAGTTTGATGTGAAACCTCTTCCCGCAGGAGGGGCAGTACCTGAAGAACGTCTCCACCTCGCTCATGTTCTCGTTGCTTGCCGCGTTCGTATTAACGAGTATCGGGTGTCGGTCGGCTTCAGGATTGCAGGGTCAGTCCGAGGATGCGTGCCTGCCCCAGAGGAGAATCAGCGCCACCATCACGCCCCCGATCACCACCGAAACGAGCGCGAGCACGGACCCTCCGGGCCCCGACCCAAACACGATCGGGAACGGGCCGATGAAGATCACCCCTCCAGCGGAAGCGCTCCCCTGCCCAGCCGACCCGGCGGCGATCAGGCCGAACCCTGCGAAGATGACCAGCAACCCCGCAGCGAGCAGCTTCTGCACTACAGCACCGCCCCGAGGAGGTAAACCAGGATCAGCACTATTGCGAGGACGATCGCGACGCTCGCCCACTTCGCGTCAGACCCGAATATCACCGGTATTGGCCCTATCATCAACACCCCTCCCCCTTTGACCTCCGTCCTCCCTTCCCCGCCCCAGAGCATCGAAACGACGACGATTGCGAACCCGGCGATGACCAGCACCAGCCCAGCCGTGACCAGGTCCAACTTGAAGAGCCTCCGACCCGCTTGACGCTAAAGGTTTTTGCAGGGGCGGTCGTCGCCGGCCACTATCCTTGGCGGAGTATCGGTGGTGCGAGAAGTGCGGGACGAGGACCGAACATGAGGCGGTGGTCGACAACCGTGACTACAATCCGCGAGGGAGAGGGCTCTACAGGTGCAAGCTATGCGGCCGGGTCAAGTCGATGCGCCATCTCCGGCCCAGTTCGGAGATCGGATATTGATTTTCACAGCTCACGGACAGTTTTAGGCGTCCGTGCTAAAGACACCTAATATACCGTGACGATTTTGCGATGGTCGATGGGCGACAGCCAGGCGGACGAACGCACAACCCCAACCGCATTCGTCAGGGAGAGCACCGGCCTGGTGAAGAACGTGTCCTTCTTCGACAGCATAGCCATGAACATGAGCAACATGTCAGTCGGCGCGCTTCTCGGCGTAATCGGGATTTCTGGGCTCATTCCGATGTTCTTCGCGGGAGTCGACATGGCGGGAGTGAACCTTGTGCTGCTGTCTGTGATAGCGTTTGCCGTTTCTCTGCCTCAGGTAGTCATCTACACGATGATGTCGAGGAGGTACCCCCGTACAGGAGGGGACTACGTCTACGTGAGCAGGAACCTTGGCGGCCCGCTCGGGAGCATCCTTTCGTTCATGGGCTACACCACCGAGACTACTGCTTACCTGGGGCTCATAGTGCTGAGCACCGTCTTCGCGATCGGATCGGTAGGCCTCTTCTTCACATTCGACCCGAACCTCCTGGGACTCGCAGTCCCGTCCGGCCCCATCACGGACCCCGCGGGCCTGGCCATGCCCAGCCTGCAGTTCCTGGTCGGGGCGGTAATCTTCGCTGCTCTCGTAGCCATAAACATACTGAAGCCCAAGGCAGGCTACAAGGTCGTCTCCACTTTCACAATCTTCGGGTTCTTCTCGATTCTGCTTGCCATGGGCGTCCTCCTTTCGGCGGGCTCGACCGGCGTTCAGAATTACATTAACAGCGCAGGCGGCGCCTTCGCTATCAACGGATCGAGCACCTTCAACGTCGTTTCATCCCAGTATCCAGGCGGCTCCTTCAGCTGGGCGTCCAATCTGTTCCTGCTCCCTCTGATGGCCGCGTTCGTGTATCCGTGGCTCAACGCGTCGCCTGCTGTCGCTTCGGAGATTAAAGGCGGCACCGCGCGCAGATGGAACGTACCAATATCGGCCTTCCTGGTCTTTGCGTTTCTCACCTCGGCGCTCGGAGTCATGTACCTAACTGCGGGTCAAGCCTTCACGAACGCGGCCTACAGCAACCCAACTTTGGTCTTCGGCCTTCCTCCTGCCGCAACGAGCTTCAACTTCTGGACGCTCGCGATGGGGGTCTCAGGCAACTCGGTAATCGCGGGGATCATCGGCCTCGGATGGATCGTGGCCAACATGAGCGTCCTCGCATACGGCATAATCGTGATCTCGAGGTACCTGCTCGCGCAGTCTTTCGACCGGTTCCTCCCCTCTAGGATCTCGACAGTCAGCCCCAGGTTCGGCTCCCCATACCTCGCCCTGCTCATCAGCCTGATAGTCACCGTGGCGCTTGTTGGCTTCGCGGCGTTCGCTTACAGTTCAGGCGGAGTCGGCGGGGCGGACGCCCTCTTCGGTGCCATCATCGCGTCCATGATCTATTTCATTTTCGTGAGCCTTTCTGCGGTCATACACGGCCTGAAGAAGGAGCACGGCCTGTCAAAGTTGATACTGGTGGCCGCGGGCATCGTCAACATACCGATATTCGGCTACCTGGCGTACGAGTTCCTTGCCTACCCAGGCGTGTGGTCGCTCGACCCACTGACCTACTACTTCGTCATCGGGTCTGTGGTGGTAGGCGCGCTCCTGTATGCCGGCTCTTGGTGGTACAACAAGAAGCGCGGCATCGACATATCCCTGGCCTACAGAGAGCTCCCGCCAGAGTAGACCGTCTGGGATATGATTGAGGATCCAGTCCTCCTGACCGACTGGCACCCCATTGCCAGGTCCGCGGACGTCCCCGAAGCCTCGATTTTTCCAGCGAGGCTCCTGGGCGAAGACCTGGTGGCATGGCGGGTCCATGGCGAAGTGAAGGTCTGGCAGGACCTCTGCGTCCACAGGGGGACGAAGCTGTCGCTGGGCCGTCCCGACGGCGACCTCCTGCAGTGCGCCTACCACGGGTGGACATACAACGCCGAAGGGGAGTGCGTGAAGATCCCCGCCCACCCCGAGCAGAAGCCCCCGCCAAAGGCGAAGGTGAAGACGTACCGCTCCAAAGAGGAGTACGGCCTCGTCTGGGCCTGCATCGGCGAACCTTCGGGGGACATCCCCAGATTCGAAGAGTGGGGCGACCCGGCCTTCAGGAAGATACCATGCGGCCCTTACCGCTACCGCGCCGCCGGGACCCGGGCCGTCGAGAACTTCCTTGACGTGGCGCACCTCCCCTTCCTCCACGCGGGCATCCTCGGCGAGAAGTCGCACGCCGAGATTCAGGACTACGAAGTCCAGCAGGACGACCGCGGAATAGTCGCCCGCAACGTGAGGATCTGGCAGCCAGACCCCGACGGGACCGGGGTGGGGAAGGACGTCAACTACACCTACAAGGTGATGCGCCCGCTCACCATGTACTTCTCGAAGGACACCGCCGAAGGGAGGTTCTCCATCTACGCGAGCGTCTGCCCCGTCAGCGAGCTCGAGTCGGTCGCCTGGTTTTGGATCGCCATGAACTACGGCAAGGAGATACCGGAGGGGGGCGTCGTTTCCCTCCAGGACCAGATAACCGGCCAGGACATCCCGGTGGTGGAGTCTCAGAGGCCCGAAAGGCTCCCGCTTGACCTCCAGGCTGAGCTGCACCTCCGTTCCGACAGGATCGCCGTCGCCTACAGAAAGTGGCTCAGGCAGCTCGGACTGACGTTCGGGACAGCCTAGTTACTGGAGAGAGCCGGCGGAGGGCTTTTCGCCTGCCGAGGCAGGTATCGATCCCTCGACCTTTCGCTTACGAGGCGAACGCTCTACCAGGCTGAGCTACGCCGGCTCGTTCTGGACCCGCGCCCCAGACTCGTTAAAGCCTTGTTGGCCAGAGAACGCTTTTAGAATTCCCGAAGGCGGCCTGCTTTCGCGCGGGGGTCGCCCAGCATGGTCAACGGCGTGGGACTGAGGCTCCCATCCCTTAGGGGTTCGAGGGTTCGAATCCCTCCCCCCGCACTCTTGTCCATCCCTATGCGGTGCCCTGGATCCTCTCCAGGAGCTTGGACCTGACCCTTGGCCACTCGGCATCTATGATCGAATAGAGCTTCGCATCCCTTACGGAGCCGTCTGGCCTTATGCCGTGGTTACGGAGAATACCCTCGAACTTCGCCCCCAGCTTCGCGATCGCCCGCTGCGAGTGCAGGTTGTTTGCGTCCGTCGCCAGCTGGACCCTGACCGCTCCCCAGTCTTCGAAGGCGTGTTTGAGCAGGAGGTACTTGCACTCGGGGTTGACAGCCGTCCCCCACACATCGCGGGAGTACCAGGTCGAGCCGATCTCCGCCCGCCTGTGCTTCGGTACGACTGCGAGGTAGGAAGTGCTCCCCACGATCCGTCCCCCATTCAGCCTCGCCACGAAGGCGTAGGCTTCCCCTCTTTCCTCGGCCGCGACCCCCTCCGCGATCCTCCTCACGACGTCTTCCTTCGTCCTCAGGGGGCCGAGGAACCACTCCCAGTCCAGCGACTTCGTGGCTTCAAAGATGCCAGCCGCGTGCTCCTCCCGGAGGGGCTCGAGGCTCACGAATTTCCCTTCGAGGACGCAGGGGCCGAGCGCTTCCATTGCCCCCAGTCCGACGAGACATCTATTTCAAGGGGGCAGAAGGGGAAGAGGCATGGCAGAACCGAAGGAGGTGCAGACCTTCGAGGACCTCCGCAAGCTCAGGCTCGCGGACGAGGGCTACTTCGTCATCACCGATTCAGCCGGCCACGCGATAATCCACAGGGTGAACTCGAAGTGCATCAAGACAGACAGCTTCAACCTCAAAGTGACGATAAACGACCGGAAGCAGGGGAGCTACTACTGGGTCGACAGCATAGCTACTGCCGCCCATGAGCTCGGCGCAAAGAGGTGCAAGTTATGCAAGCCGGAGCTCAGCCTGGTCCACCCCTCGAAGTTCGAGACCTGATCATCCTTCGAGCCTGAACCTCAGCTTCGATGAAATCTCTGCGAATATGTCCATCCCGGCCTGCAGCCTCGGGCTGACGAAGTACATGGCCCCGTACTTCTCCCCTTCGACGACGACCAGGGAGTTCGCCTTCAAGACGTTCGCATGGTGCACCACGGTCCTGTAGTCGACCCCGAGCTTCTCTGCGAGCTGGTTCAGGTTCATTGGTCTGTTCTTCAGCTCGTGGATGATCCGAGCCCTGTTCTCCCCGCCCCGCGCCCCCCCGAGCACGTACCACAAGAGCCTCTTCAGGTCCTGATCTTCCGCCACGTCGAGGACAGGGCTAGGGGTGTGAGTCTTAAGGGCTCGACCGGGACGATTCTGACGAGATTCTGAAATACGCTTAAACGCGGCCCGGGGCCGTCCACTACTGGATGGAGCCGCTACTCACCCTCGCAGTCTCCATGTACGTCCTGATCTCGGTCCTCCTGGCGTTCCTGGCCTTCACCTATGGGAAGACCGCCCTCTCCACGGGGGCGAAGTACCCGCTGGGGCTGCTCGTCTTCTCGGTGCTGCTCCTCATCCACAGCGGAGGCACCGCTGTGGGTTACGCTTTCTTCGCCGGCTCGATAGGCGACACTGCGTATCCCTTCATGCTCGGGATGGGCATGGCCGAACTCGTGGGGATAGCAGCTCTCCTCAAGGTGACACTTTGAAACCATCGAGCTTCAGGAGCGGGGCGAGGCTGGGATCGCTGACCGTCGCCGCAGCCCTGATGGTCGCCGGACTGGCGTTCATATTCTCCGCGCCTACGGCTGCCGCCCAGGGTACGGTCAGCGTCAGCATCTCGAACTTCGCGTTCAACCCAAGCGCAGTCACCGTGGTAATCGGGGTGAACAACACCGTGACGTGGACGAACACGCAGTCCGGGGTCCCCCACACCGTGACCGCCGACGACGGGTCCTGGGGATCGGGCCAGCTGTCCACAGGCGGGACTTACACGCACACCTTTTCGACAGCAGGGACGTTCACCTACCACTGCGCCATCCACACCTTCATGAAAGGCACAGTAATCGTAAAGGGGACGGGCACGAGCACTACGACCACCTCGGCCGCCTCTTCTTCGACCACTGCAAGCTCGACATCGGCCTCTCCGACCACCACGACATCGGCGGCAACGTCGACCACAGCCACCCCGAGCTCCTCGGGAGGCGTCCCGGAGTTCCCGTTCCAGGGTTTGCTCCTGGCCGCGGTCACCCTGGGCATCCTCGCCTCCTATCTCCTGCTCAGACAGACTCGGAACCGCGGACGAGCCGGGGTTCCTCTGTAGACCGGTTGGTCAGCCCAGTTTCGAAGCCGAGTCGGCAGACGCGAAGTCTCGTACCGCCTGCTCCTGCCTCAATTCGACGAACTCGGGCTTTACGCTCCTCAGAGTGGAGATCGCTTCTTCGGCGCCGATTTTTCTCGTCCGTATCAGATACGCCGCGAGAACGCACCCCGTCCTTCCCTCCCCCGCCAGGCAGTGGACGAGGACCGGCCTTCCGTCAGCGACCTGTTTCGCGACAAAGTTCACGCCCTCTTCCATCGATTTCACGCTCGGCGGCCGGTGGTCATCCATGGGCACGTGCCCCAAGACGAGGTCCAGCCCGGTCGTCCAAGCAGCAGGCAGGGGTTCCTCGGTGAGGCTCAGCATGCTCCTGATCCCGGACTTCCACAGCCACTCGACCTGCGCCCTGGAGGCGGGGTAGCCTGATCCTGCCAGCTTCGCTTTCTCCACCCAGACGAAGCCGGTAGGCTCGTCGGCCACCTTCGCCCTGAGCTTCCTGAGGAAGAGTCCGCCGGTGCCCAAAACCGCTCTCTGATTCAGCAGCCTTCCGTCGTTTTAGAACCTTTAGCTCTCGAGAATCTCTAGTTTCCCGTAGCGACCGACGTTGAGCCTCAGCTCTCCCCTGAAGCTGTTCGTGTACCCGTTGGTCACCCGCACCTTGGTGCCCTGCTTCACCATGTCTATCTGGTCGTCCCAGAGCGAGAGCTTGATTTGACCGCTATCGTCCTTCAGCTGAGCGTCGGCGACCCGCGCCTCTCCCCCCGTCCTGAGGTTGACGGTGCGCGGCTCGGACATCTCGACAATCTCCCCTTCGGCGTCCACCCTTCTCATCCCATCTCTCAGATCGCGTACATTCATCGAACGACCGGTCGTCCGTGGGCATTATTTAACATTGAAGCGCCTGAAATCGTGTCTGGAAACCGTTTAAGGTGAAAGAAAGCGCCGGTGGCGACGTTGCCCCTGGGGCTGGCCGACGTCGGCCTCCTTCTGCTGTCATTCTTCGTCCCGTTTATCCTCCTCCTGGTCGGCCTCCCCCCGTTTCTCAGGCTCTTGGCCCGGATTGGAAGGGTGTCGGATGACGCCCACAAGAAACCGCCCCGCAAAGTCCCCGAGCCTGCCGGGCCTGTCATCTTCCTGGCGGCCCTCGCCGGGGAGCTCGTTGTCGCTGTAGGCTTCCAGTCCTGGGTCCCGGTGGCGGTCATCCTTGGGGCGGCCGCGGCCTTCCTGGTCGGGCTCTGGGACGACCTCCACGTCCTTGGAGGGAAGACCAAGCCTCTCCTGCTCCTGCTCGCGGGGCTGGCCTTCGTTGCGCCCGTCCTCTTCAAGCCGGACCTCTACGAGGCCTCCCTCAGCTTCCCCCTCCTCGGGGACACGAGCCCCCACCTCACGATATTCACGATACTCGCGATAGCCGCCTTCCCTGTGGTGGCCAACGCGTTCAACATGATGGACTCGTTCAACGGCGAAATCTCATGGTTCACCCTTCTGACCTCCGCGGCCCTGCTCCTCGGCGTGGCGCTGCACTACGCTTCGACCGAAGGCTTCGCCCTGGCCCGGGTCGCCTCGGCCCTGCCGCTCGTGGCCGTGGCCGGCGCCTTCCTGGTCTTCAACCGCTACCCATCGAAGGCCTTCGACGGCGACAGCGGCAGCCTGATGTTCGGGGCAATGTTCGCAGGGCTCGCTATAACCAGCGGAGTCGAGGTCGCAGCCATGATCGCAATTGTGCCGGCCATCCTGAACTCCTTCTACACCCTGTCCAGCGTCCGGGGCTTCGTAGAGAGGAGGAGGATGGTCGCGAGGCCGACCTACATAGGAAATGACGGGCTGCTCTACGCGTCCGCCGAGCCTGGAGCCCCCAACACCCTGGTCAGGCTCCTCCTCCTCGACGGGCCGCTGTCGGAAAACGACCTGGTGAAGAGCATCGTCTACCTCACTCTGGTGGCCTGCGTCTTCTCGGCAGCCATCTCAGTCCTGACATGGGGGGTCTAGCATGAAGCTCGTCCCCATGGCGGTTATCGAGGCCGCGGCCTTCCTCCTCATCATCGCCGAGACCTACTTCTTCTTCGACTTCGTCGTCCCGGTGAGCGCGATACCTCGCACGCCCACGGAATACACGGGTCTGGCGCTCGTCAAGCTGGCGCTCATACTCGGACTGGTGGTCGTCTGGTTCGTCGTGATGGTCGGACTTACGAGACTCTACGTCAGGTCGAAGACCCGGAGCGCTCCCAAGCCTTCATCTTAGCGTCGAACTCCTTCCGCGTGTACTTCACCCTGGCTGGGACCCCCATCACCACCTTCCCGGGCGGCACGTCTTTTGTCACCACCGCTCCCATGGCCACCACGCTCCCCTTCCCGACTTTGACCCCCGCCTTGATCACCGCCCTGGCTCCCACCACCGCGCCGTCCTCGATGGTCACTCCGATCATCCTCTTGCTCGGCGGATACGGGTCGTTGGTGAGGACCGCCGCCGGTCCGATGAACACGTTCTTCCCTATCCTCGACATGGGCGGGATATAGACGCTCCCCTCTATCATCGTCCCGCTCCCGATGCGGACATCGTAGTCCACGTGGGCAAGGGAGCCTATCTTCACGTTGTCTCCGATCGTAGTCCCCGATCCGACGTATGCGAAGTGCCAGATCCTGACGTTCTTGCCGAGCTTGGCCTCCGGGGAGACAAAGTTGGTGACCTTCATCTTCTCAACCAAGGTAGATCGGCGTCCCCGACGAGCTTGATGCGAGCACCGCCTCCGCGACCTTGATGACGTTCAGCCCGTCCCTCCCAGTCACCAGGGGTTGCCTCTTCTCCTTGATTGCGGTCACGAACTCCCTCAGCTCGAGCATAAGCGGCTCCTGATAAGGTCTGGTGGGGACGGTGGTCGCTGCCCCCTCGTGGATGCTCGTCTGCTGCGTCACGAAATCGACGTCCACGACCCCGCCCGAGAACACCGCACTAAGGGTCCTCACCCTGTTCGGGGTGATCCAGTTCGTCACCAGGAAGGCGGTCTTCTGCCCCGAAAAGCCCAGGAGGATAGTCGCGAAGTCCTCGTGCTCGAGGGGGACGTACATCGCCCCGACCCGGGCGTACACCACCTTGGGGGCCTCCCCGAACAGCCAGCAGGCGGTGTCGATGTCGTGCACCGAGGCGTCCTTCACGATCCCGACGTCGCTGATGTTCTCCCCCCGCCTGTTCTCCCTGTGGAACTCCAGCAGGATCGGCTCCCCCATCTTCCCGTCGGCGATCATCTGCTTCAGCCCCGTTATCGGGGGGTTGAACCGCTCGATGAATCCGACCGTGAGCGACCTGTTCGCCTTCCTCGCTGCTTCTATGAGCTTCTCCCCGTCTTTCACATTGGTGGTCATCGGCTTCTCAACGAATGTATGCACCCCCGAGGCCAGGGCTTTCGACGCCATCGCGAAGTGAGTGGACGCCGGCGTGCAAATGGTGACCGCGTCCAGCTTCTCCTTCCCCAGCATCTCGTCAAGGGAAGAATATGCCGGGACGTGGAAGTTCCTCGAGAACGAGTCGGCCCTCTCCTTGTTCATGTCGCAGATGGCTGCCAGAGATTGCAGCTCGTTCAGCACGCGCACATGGTTCTTCCCCCAGCCCCCGGTCCCCACGACCCCGATTCTGGGCATGTGGATTTGGGCTCCATTTCCTTTTGATTTAGGGTTATCCGGCGCGGAGGTATTTTCAGCTCCCCCTTCTCGAGCGGCATTCAACCGCATTGAAACTGCGTTTTCCACGCGTTCAAGCGCTTCGAATTATAATCGGGGCTCTTCCAAGCGAGCCCATGCACAAGCTGTCACTGATCTCCCTCGCCGCCCTCCTGGCGGTCGGAGGGATCCTCGCCTTCGTGGTCTTCGTCAGCCCACTCGTCTCATCTGCGGCGTCCCCGCCGCAGACGGCCGGGATGAACACCCAGGCTGCTTCCACCACTACGGCTGCCCACACGACCGGCACGAACAGCTCCCTCCTCACGCAGCCCCCTGCCTCTTCAGGTAGCGGCGGCGGCGACGACGGTTCGGGCTACGACAATTAGCCGGGGCTGATCCGTTGGCTCAGCTCCTGCTCGGCGACCTTACGGGGTTCGCCGCGCTGGCTTTCGTCGGGGTGTCGGCTGCCCTCATGGGGTTCAGGGCGAAGTTGGTTATGGCCCTGGGCGGGGCAGAAGCCCTCCGTGCCATCCACATCGCCGTCTCGCTCCTTGCCGTGGTCTTCCTCTCCTTCCACATCGCGCTCCTCTTCCTCCCCCCAGTCACGGTGGCGGTGGACCTCGGGTACGGGGCGTTCGCCCTGGGGGTGGTCCTCTGGGCCACTGGCATCGGATTCCTAGAGCGGAACAAGGACTCCTTCTTCCTTCACGGTTCCCTCGCAGTGGCCGTGGTCGCCCTTGTGGTGGTCCACGCGGCCGCGTCGGGGGCGACCCTGCCCACCACTGTCTCCATCCCGGCCCTCCTGGCTTCGGGGTTCGTGGCCTTCGCCAGCGCGTCATACAACGTGAAGAAGATGAGAAGCAAACCTCGGGTGAGCTAGGGCTGGACAGAAGGGAGTTCATCCGGAGGACTGGTCTGGTGGTCATCTTCGGGGCCATAGGGACGCTGTCCGTCTTCGAAGCGTTCGCGAAGCTCGACTCCCCCTCGCCGACGACCGTCTCCCAGACTATCGGGGGAGGCGCCCAGACGAGCCAGTCGGGAACGCAGACCCAGTCCCTCCAGGCTCCCGCTGGGTACATCTACGTCGCCCCGGCCTCTGCGCTCTCTGGCAAGACCTCCGCCTACTTCAACCACCCCACGGGCGGCTCCTGCATCCTGGTAGACTACGGGGGCCAGTGGCGGGCTTTCAGCGCTGTCTGCACGCACGCTGGTTGCGTGGTCGACTTCACGGGGTCATCGATCTACTGTCCGTGCCACGCAGGCTACTTCAGCCCGACCAACGGGTCCATACAGGGCGGACCCCCTCCCTCGCCCCTCGCGGAGTACGGAGTGGTCGTCCAGGGGGGGAGCCTCTACGTCAGCCAGAACAGGATCAACTGACTAGTCCTTGCCGAGCCCCGGCGTCGCCGACAGGATCGTCGTCTCCACGGTCCTCTGCTCCTTCTTCGCCAGTTTCATCACGTCCCAGTCGTCCTTGGAGCACACAATCACGACGTTGTGCTTCAGCGGGTCGAGGAGCTCTGACCCTCCCTTGCTCCGCGGGCGGGACACGATGTCCACATCAGTGACGTAGTCCCTCAGCCTCTGCTGTATGCTCTCGGCGACCTGAAGCCTCTCCCCGCGCATCTCGTACTTGTCCAGACTCCAGAGGAGCGAGATCTTCGTCCGGCTCGCCTTCAGCTGCTTCTCCTTCAGGACCTCCCGCGCTTCGTCTACGACGTACCTCACGTAGTTGTCGAAGCTCTTCAGCGCAGCCCCGGCAAGGTAGGAGATCGACTCCCCTGTCTCTTCACTCGACTGTATCGCCTTCAGCTCGTAGAGGAACTTCGAGAACTCGTCAAGGTACACGTTCGAAGACTTCTGGAGTGTGACCTTCGCCTCCCTGGCCCGCCTCGCCATCTCTATCTCGGTGACCGAAGCGACGGCGGTCTCCATGACGCTCGAGGCGTACTCCAGCTCCGCCGAGAATACGTTCTGGGAGTTGGGGGTGAACCCGAGCGCCCTGAGCGCCCCCTTGTCCGTCAGGCCCGCCGCCGAAACGACAGCCGGCTTGGGGTCCCTCGGCCTGAGCGGCATGTAGGAGTAGGTGAGCGTCGAGCCGACCTGCAGCCCCGTCTGCTTCTCAACCAGCATGATGTTCTCCGAGTTCCCTCCAGGGCCTGTCGGGAGCGAGTTCACGAGCGTCACCCCGTTCGAAAGGTATCTCGCCAGGTCCCTGAGCTTCGACCCGGCCTCGATGAGGGTCTCGTCCGACGGCCTCCTCAGCCGCGGGGTGAAGAATATGACCTGCGCCTCCCCGAGGACCTGCTCCAGGGGCTTGAAGCTCAGCAGCGGCTCTTCCGCCATCACCTCCTGGAGGTTCGGGTTCTTCTTCAGGAAAGACGGATCGATGTCCATAGCCATCTGCAGCGTCTCGTCTATGATCGTCACCTGGGCCTTGTCGACGAGGTCTGCTGCGAGCCTGTACGCTTCACTGGTGAGCCCGTACATCGCGACCTTGATCTTTGGCAAAAGCTCCTCTGCCTCCGAGGCCGTTTGTAATTATGGCTTTGGAACGGCGCGGAGAAGGGCAAACGGATTTGTATGCTGACTTTGGCAGAAATCGGGAGAGCATGCGAATCTGGTATGATCTCCTCACTCCGAAGCAGGTCCTCTTCTTCGGGCCGGTCATTGAGGAGACGAAGTCAGCGGGCGCCGAAGTACTCGTCACCTCGCGCAGATACAGGGAGGTCGGACCCCTCGCCGAGCGCACAGGGCTCGAACTCAGGTACGTAGGAGAGAGGGGGAGCAAGGGGCAGGAGGAGCAGCTCCTGGCCGCTACGAGGAGGCAGGCGGAGATGATACCAGTGGTCAAGGACTTCGCCCCGGACGCGGCCGTGTCCATCGCCTCGGCAGTCTGCGCCCGCGTCGCCTTCGGCCTCGGGATCAGGCACGTGGCTGTGAACGACTCTCCCCACTCGGAGGTGGCCGCAAGGCTCTCGCTCCCGCTCAGCTACAAGCTGCTCTGTCCCTGGGTCATCCCCTACGAGGCATGGGAGAAGTACGGAATCCAGAAGAAGCAGGTGACCACCTACCACGCCCTAGACCCCGCCGCTTGGCTAAAGAGGAAGCCGCTCGCCGGGCCCGTGCCGAAACTCGACCCTCGGAAGAAGACGATCACCGTGAGGGTCCAGGAGAGCGACGCGCCCTATCTGGCGAGGGCAGACCTGGGGTGGACCGACAAGCTGCTCGCCGCCCTGCTCGACGCCTTCCCCGACATCAACCTGGTCGCCCTCTGCCGCTACGACTTCCAGGTCGAGGAGATCAAGGACAAATTCGGGTCCAGATGCATCGTCCCAGACGAAGTTGTGAGCGGCTTCGGGCTCCTCTCCGCGACCGACCTCTTCGTCGGGATGGGGGGGACGATGAACGCCGAAGCGGCGCTGATGGGAGTCCCTACGATCTCCGCGTTCCAGGGCTCTCTCTACACTGACCAGTACCTGGAGTCGGTAGGACTCCTCGCAAGGGCGCTGACGACGTCGGCCCTGGTGTCGAACGCCCAGAAGTTCCTCGCCGAGTCCTACAAAGAGACGTACGGCAAGAAGGCGCGGAGGACCCTGGGCTCGATGGAGGACCCTGTGCCGAAGATAGCGGCCGCCATCAAGAATGTCGCCAATCAAGCCTAAATCACCTTCGCCCGCTGCGCCAACCTGCAGCCCGGTCGTCTAGTTGGTCAAGGATGGAGGCCTTTGGAGCCTTCGACGGAGGTTCGAATCCTCCCCGGGCTACTCTCTGAAAAAAGGGGAGAGAGTGGCTAGTTCTCTTCCAGGCCGGTCCAGAACCCGTGCAGAAGGTCCAGGGCCTCCCTGATGCCACTCTCGAACGACTTCTCTGAGGCAGGGTCTTTGCCCACGATCGCGGAAACCTCTTCCATCGCGTCCTCGTGCTGGCTCTCCAGCTCCCTGTGGAAGGTGAAGTACTCGATGTCCATGGTCGGCAGCCTCCTCTCCCTGACCTTTCTCAGACCGGGGAGGAGCTGGTCCCACATGGGTATGGCCATGTTCTCGAGGCCGAACGAGGCGCCGAGGGCCTTCGCATGGTCCCTCCCCCCGTAGAGCCTCCAGAGGCCGTTGAGGTACGCGTTCGTGCTCGGCTTCACCTGCTCCGAGATGACCTTTGTAGGGTCGATGCCGATCGACCTGAGGAACTTCCTGAAGAGAAGCTCGTGCCTCCTCGACGGGTCTCCGTCCCCGAGCTCCGAGGTCAGGACCTTTGTGAGTTCGAAGGCCTCGTCCTCGTCAGGGGTGTTCACCAGCAGGTTTGCGAGTATGGCTGGGAACGTCCTGGAGAAGTGGAAGAACTCCGTGGCGAAGTCGTCGAACTCCTTGTCCGTGACCTCTCCCCTGGAGAACCTCGTGAGGAAGTCGTTGTGGATTGCGGGGTGCGCGACGACGATGTCCTTCATCCTGTCGTGCAGGCTTGTTTGGCTGATTTGGCTCACCGTTTCACCTCCTGAATCGGAAGGACCTGGCCGACGTGGTCTCGGAGAAGGACGACGACCTCCGCCCCGGTCCGGGTCAGCGACGCTCTGCGCTCCGCGAGAGACACCAGGCCGAGCTCTCTCAGGATCCTGGCGTTGAGCTTCAGGGTGGAGAGCGGGATCCCGGTGGCCTCTGAGAGGCTCATGAGCTGTGGGGTGATGGGCCCTCCGCTGGGCTCAGAAAGGTGTTCGAGGATGATTCGCTGGTTCTGGTTGAGGGCTTTCGCTAAGAGACGGGCGATTCCTGCCTTTCCTTCGTCCGATATCGGCGGGACATTACCTCTTCAGACCAGCTTTCCCGCGCAGCGCTTTTGAGCCTTTTGGGCAGCCTTACCTGTCCTAGGCTCCGCCAAGCGAGACGATGAGGTCAGTGAGGAACCCCAGGCAGAGTCCGAGGAAGACCCCTCCCATCATGAGCCCGCTGCTGTAGCGGCGCCTCCCCGTGTTGAACATCAGCATCGTCACGTAGACCAGTGCTCCCCCTGCCAGCGCCAGGAAGAAGACGTACGCCTCCGGGGAATAGGACACGCTTCCGAGCAGGGTCCCGATGAGCGTCGGCACCCCTCCTATGAAGAGAACCTTCGCCAGGAACGAGACCCTCGGCCGTCCTTCCTGTCCCACCAGCGGGGCCGTGATGCCGAACCCCTCGGTAGTATTGTGGGCTGCGAATCCGACGACCAGCACCACGCCGAGCCCCACCAGTCCAGCAGCGAACGACTGGCCGATGGCCAGCCCTTCACTGAGGTTGTGGGCCCCGATTCCCAAAGCCGTCATCATGGAGAGCTTCGCGGGGGAGACGGCGTCCTGTCCCTTGCCCATGTAGCTCCTCTCGTATAACACGAGCCCGAGCAGCCCGATGGTGATCCCGGCGAACATCAGGAACAGGTACGTGACCGCGCCCCCTAACGACCCGGTCCCCTGATACGCTGACAGGGCCTCGCCTGTGGTTGTGTCCCAGGCGTGGCTGAAGACATCCACGATCAGGAACATCAGGATCCCGACCGCGAACGCGTTCAGGAAGCCTCTGACCCTGTCGCTGATCCCCAGCAACACGACTGGGAGCCCAAGGAATATCGTAAAACCGGCAAAGCTGCCGAGGAGCAACAGCTCCAGGAGGTCGACCAATCGGGAGCCCGCCTAATAACATATGTTATAACCGTTGTTGCGGAATCCGACTGATTAGGCTGCAAACCTTAATGGCAGGCGGGAGCCTTTTGCAACGGGTTGTCTCAGGGTAGGAGGCTCACGGCACCCTCAGGGAAGGCGGCCGAACTCTTCAGGGATCTCCCCAACGGAAGGGTGCAGTGTACCGCCTGCGCTCGCAACTGCCAGATCGGAGAGGGGCAGTTCGGATTCTGCGGGGTCCGTGGTGTCGTCGGCGGCAGGCTGTACCTCCTTGTATACGGCCGAGTGATGGCTGGGCACATCGACCCTATCGAGAAGAAGCCTGTCGTTCATTACCGGCCCGGCTCGAAGATATTCTCAATCGCGACTAGTGGCTGTTCGTGGGCATGCTCTTATTGCCAGAATTCCGACATCAGTCAGCTGCGGAAGATCGAAGGCATCGAGGCAACTCCGGCGGAGCTCGTGGAGAACGCCTTGACTTACGGATGCGAAGGCATGGCTTACACCTACAACCAGCCAACGATCTTCATGGAGTACGCCCGCGACGTCGGTAAGGCCGCGAGGGCAAAGGGGCTTTTCAACATCTTCGTCTCGAACGGCTATGACACTCCGGAGACCGTTGCCATGATGGACGACTTTCTGGACTGCGCGACGGTCGACTTCAAGGGGAGCGGCGAGACCGGCTTCGTGAGGAGATACATCTCGATTCCAAACGCAGACCCGATCTTCCAGAGCCTCCTAGAATTACGGGACAGGGCCAAGGTCCACATCGAGATCACAGACCTGATTGTACCACGCGTAGGCGAATCCCTGGAAGCCGCTGAAAAGCTCTGCAGGTTCGTCTACGACAACTTGGGCCCCGACGTCCCTATCCACTTCCTCCGCTTCCACCCCGACTACAAGATGATGGACTTCCCCTGGACCCCAGTCCAGACCCTTGAGAAGCACGTCGCCATCGGCAGGAAGTCGGGGCTGAACTACGTCTACATCGGGAACGTGCCAGGGCACCCCGACGAGAGCACCTACTGCCCAGGGTGCAAGAAGGTCCTCATCAAGAGGTACGGCTACGAGATCCTCGAGTACAACCTCGACGCAGGAAACAAGTGCAGGTCCTGCGGCTACGGGACCCCGATAGTGGGGCCGCTGAGCAGGTCCTTCTCCGAGGACCGGTTCCTGTCCGTGATCAGTTAGGGACTTTTACTTCGAGCTTCTGCTTGATGAATTTCTCGGCGTCCAGCAGCGCCTTGCACCCGTCCGCTGCGGCCGTTATCGCCTGCCTGTAGCGGAAGTCGTGCACGTCTCCGGCGACGAAGACCCCGGGGACGCTGCTCTCGGTGCCGTTCTTCAGTGCCAAGTACCCCTTGGGGTCCAGCTCCAATTGGCCCCGAAATATCTCTGTGGCCGGGTCGTACCCTATTGCAACGAAGAGCCCGTCGACCTGCATTGCGCTCTCCGCACCGGTCTTCAGGTTCCTGACCTTCACTCCCTGCACCTTCCCGTCACCGAGCACCTCGGTGACAGCCGAATCCCAGACGAAGCTGATTTTGGGATTCTCTTCCGCCTCCTTCTTCAGCGCCGCGCTCGCCCTGAGCTCGTCCCTCCTGTGTATGACCTGGACCGAGGAAGCGAACTTGGTGAGGAACGTGGCCTCCTCCATGGCCGTGTCCCCTCCGCCGACCACCGCGACCTTCTTCCCCCTGAAGAAGAAGCCGTCGCAGACGGCGCAGTTGGACACCCCCTTCCCCATCAGCCTCATCTCCGAGGGGAGGTTCAGACGCCTCGGGTTCGCCCCGGTGGCTACTATCACCGAGAGGGCCTTCGTCACCCCGGACGGAGTGTAGACCTCGAACGGGTACTTCTTGAAGTTGACCTTCACCACGTCGTCCTGCACGAGCCTGGCCCCGAGCCTTTCCGCCTGAGATTTCATCTTGTTGATGAGGTCGGGCCCGAGGACCGGGTCCGGGAATCCTGGGAAGTTCTCCACTTCGCTCGTGAGCATCAGCTGCCCTCCGTACTTTGTCCCCATGTAGACCAGGGGTTCCAGGTCAGCCCTGCAGCCGTAGATTGCGGCTGTGAGCCCGGCGGGGCCTGACCCGATGATTACCAGCTTCTCTGTCCTCTCTTCCATGTCCTGAACTCTCGCCCGTTTTCCGCCTCATAAATCTGCCCCCGGCGGGCGCCGGGCGCTACAGGAGCTTCGCTTCTCTCTGCACGTTGTGGAGCTCGTCTGATAGCTGGTTCAGTGCCTTCTCGAGCCGCTTCGTGTACTGGGGGAGGAGCCTGTCGTAGACCTCCTTCCGCATCTGCCTGAGATAGTACTGCTGGAACAGGTTCAGCTTGTCCTTGGCCGCCCTGTCGACCTCCCTCTCGGTGGCCTGCATCTGGTTGACGATCTCGGAGAACTTCTGGGTGGTGGACTTTTGCTTCACTTCGTTCAGCCTCTGAAGGGCTTTGCTCCGGAACGAGTCCAGCCTCCCCCTGAGCTCGTCAAAGTAGGCCTTGTCCAGCTCGTTGGGGTCCTTCCCTGCGATCTCCTGCCAGAGGCCGTTGATGAGGTCCGTCTTCTCGTCGAAAGCCTTGATCATGTCCGAGGCAAGCTCCGTCGACGACTCTTCCTCCTCGGCCCCTTCCCCCTCGACGGTGGCGGACCTTGATACGAAGAGCCCGATGAGCAGCAGAAGGAAGATCACAGAAGCGGCGGGGATTCCCACGTTCGCCCCCCAGCCGAAGGTGAGGCCGTAGGCGAACTTCACCGTCCCGCTCTGCCAAGGCGTCACGCTGTTCATGGTCGCGGGCGCGGAAGCGGAGGCCGACACCCCATGGGGAAGCGAGAGCGCGAGAGCGTAGGACCCGACGAACGCCCTGATGGGCGGAGCCTCAGGCGCGTTGATGGTCACCTGCCCTCCGGAGACCGAATAGTACTTGGCGCCAAGCGGGTACTGGTACGCTATGGTGAAGTTCGTCCCGGGCTGGACCCCGACGTTAGGGTACCCGGACGTGAAATAGCCCAGCTGTATGGCCCCGTTCTGGAGCGAAAGCGTCAGTGCTCTCACGAGCCTCGGCTCCGCCTCAGCCAGGACGGTGACCTTGGTGTTCGAGGGCGCCGCCAGGTTCACGTACAGCAGCGAGAGAGGGGCGGTCCCCAAGTTCTCGAGCTCGACCGAATCAGTCACCAGGGGGTCTCCATCCGCCCCGACTGTGATGGTCCTGGACGCGTCGAAGACCCGCAGGGGGTTGAAGTCTTGGACTGCTGACTCCTGGACAGTCCTCACCGAGGTCACAGCCGCAGGGGTGACACCGCTGGAGCTCGACGAGTACGTGTTGTTCGTCCCGCCCAGGTTGGACTGCAGCCCCAGGGGGGCCGACTTGAACTGGGTCGACACGGGCATACTGACGACGTTGAAGAGAGAATCCACCCTGGTACCGATGGACGGGGACGATAGGGTCAGGACCCGAAGGCTCCCGTTCGAAGCCTGAGAGACCACGTTGTCGAGCAGGACGCTGAAGGTGAAGTTGGCGCTCCCCCCTGCAGGAACCGGCTGCCCCCCGCTGACCGTGAACGGCCCTCCCTGGGCAGGCGGGGTCGCCAGGGCAAACCCGTTCGAAACGGCCAGGTTGTACGCTGCGACGTCGGAGGAGAGGTTGCCGAACCAGAAGGTGAGGCTTGGAGGCAGCACTGCCGAAGAGCCGTTGTTCGTGAACCGCACGCTCTCGTTGACCGTCGCGAAGCCGTACCTGTCCAGCGTGTAGACGCTCTTCACCGCGATCCTGGGGGCACCCTGGGCCTGGGCAGCGAACGTAGCGGGCAGCGCGGCCAGAAGGAGCAGGAGCAAAAGTGCTAGTGTAACTGAGCGCCTCAAAGTGATTGGCCCATCGCCGCTACGTTCTTATTTTAAGCGTTTTTCGGCCTGAGACAGATGCAAGGGTCTCGGGCCCGCCACCCACTACTCCCGAACCTGGACGAATCCGTGATGTCAGCCATGCTCCAGAAGGTGGGGGCCGGCTCCGTCGACGACCTGTTCTCAGACATCCCTCCCAGGCTCAGGCTGAAGCGGAAGCTGAAGCTCCCCGAGGGGGAGTCTGAGTACCAGGTCCGCCGCGAGATTCTGGGGAGGCTCAGGCAGAGCAAGACTCCCCCCGACTCGCTCTGCTTCCTCGGGGGAGGGGTCTGGCCGCACTACGTCCCGGCGGCGGTCGAGTCGATAACCTCGCGCCAGGAGTTCTACACGAGCTACACTCCGTACCAGGCCGAGATCTCCCAGGGGATGCTGCAGGCCCTCTTCGAGTACCAGAGCCTGATGTGCGACCTCCTCGGCATGGAGGCGTGCAACAGCTCCCTCTACGACTGGGCTTCGGCCGCGGGAGAGGCGGTCAGGATGGCGGGGAGGGTCACGGGAAGGAGGAAGGCGCTCATAGCGGGGAGCGTCGGCCCCCAGAGGCGGGCGGTGATCAGGACCTACACCGAGCCCATGGGGATGGAGCTCGAAACGGTCCCCTTCGATCGGTCCAGCGGGAGGCTCGACTTCGCCGAGCTGAAGAAGAGGGTTTCTGACGACACCGCCTGCGTCTACCTCGAGAATCCCAACTTCTTCGGCGTAATCGAGGAGGAGGTCGGAGAAGCCGCGGCCGCCATCCACTCGGCCGGGGGGCTCGCGGTCGTGGGGGTGGATCCCATTTCGCTCTCTATGCTGAAGGAGCCGGGGGCGTACGGGGCCGACGTGGCGGTCGGGGAAGGGCAGCCTCTAGGTATAGCGATGAACTACGGGGGCCCCCACCTCGGCATCTTCGCAGTCAGGGACACCAAGCTCGCCAGGAGCATGCCCGGCAGGCTCATCGGCCTGACTACCGCTGTGTCAGACCCGAGCAGGAAGGCTTTCGCGATGGTCCTACAGGCTCGCGAGCAGCACATCAGGAGGGAGGCCGCGACCTCCAACGTCTGCACCAACCAATCCCTGATGGCTGTGGCGGCTGCGAGCTACCTCTCCCTTCTTGGGAAGGACGGTTTCAGGAGGCTCGGCGAGGTCGTCATCTCGAACTCCCACTACGCGGCAAGGAGGATATCCAGGATCAAGGGGGTCCGCTCCCCGCACTTCCGCGGCGCCTTCTTCAAGGAGTTCGTCGTCTCATATTCGAAGGCGAACGCCGGAAGGGTGTTCCACCGCCTCGGCAGGAAAGGGGTCCTCGCAGGCCACCCCGTCCCAGCGTCGATGGGCCTCGGGGTCGGGGCAGGCCTCTACTGCGTCACGGAAGTGCACAGCCGCGGAGACATAGAAAGGCTGGCGGCGTCCCTGGAGGAGGTCCTCTAGCCTGAAGAAGTTCATCCAGGCATACTGGGACGAGCCCCTCATCAGGGAGCTCAGCGGGAAGGGGAGGGTCGGTACCACCGTGCCTTCCGACCCGGTCATCAGGTCGAGGTTCAGGGACCCCGCGTCCCTCGTCCCGAAGCAGATGCGGAGGGACTCCCTGCCGCTCCCTGAGCTCTCCGAGCTCCAGGTCCTCAGGCACTTCAACCGGCTTTCTCAGATGAACTTCTCGGTCGAGCTCGGGATGTACCCGCTCGGGAGCTGCACGATGAAGTACAACCCGAAGGTGTCCGAGATGATCGCCTCGTCGGACTCGATCAAACATGCGCATCCTCTGCAGCCGATGGAGACTACGCAGGGGTTGCTGTCGATATTCTACGACCTCGAGAGGTGCCTGAGCGAGATCACCGGGATGCACCGCTTCTCCCTGTCGACAGCGGCGGGGGCCCAGGGGGAGCTGGCAGGGGTCCTCATGATCCGCAAGTACCTCAAGGACCACGGCGGGGCCTCCAGGAACGAGATACTGGTCCCAGACTCGGCGCATGGCACCAACCCGGCGAGCGCGGCGATGGCAGGGTTCAAGGTGGTGAAGGTCCCCTCAGACCCCACCGGCCAGGTCAGGGCCGAAGCCGTGCGGAGCCTCTGCACGGACAGGACGGCAGGGATGATGTTCACCGTCCCCAACACCCTCGGACTCTTCGAAAGCGAGGTAGCCGAGGTCTGCGACGCGGTGCACTCCGCGGGGGGGCTGATGTACTACGACGGGGCGAACATGAACGCGCTCCTAGGCAGGGCGCGCCCGGGGGACATGGGCTTCGACGTCGTGCATCTGAACCTCCACAAGACGTTCGCGACGCCGCACGGCGGAGGCGGTCCGGGGGCAGGTCCTGTCGGAGTCACGAAGAAGCTCGCCGACTACCTCCCCGTCCCGGTGGTCTCGAAACAGAAGCACGGATTCGCCCTCGACTTCGAGCTGAAGCACTCGATTGGGCCCCTGAAGGGGTTCGTGGGGAACTCAGCCGTCCTCCTCCGCGCCTACGTGTACATCCGGTTGCTGGGCGCCTCCGGCCTTGCGGACGTCTCCTCTCTTGCCGTGCTCGCGGCCAACTACCTCTGGAAGAGCCTCGACCCCGAGGCCTACCCGGCGTCGCACGCTCCGGGGCTGCGGAGGAAGCACGAAGCGGTCGTGTCCGTGAAGAGCGAGCTCCCTGGCGCAGCCATGACGGCTGCCAAGGCCGTCCTCGACTATGGGATGCACGCACCCACAGTATACTTCCCCCTCATTGTGCACGAGGCGCTGATGATCGAACCGACCGAGTCCGAGCCGCTCGAGATGCTGGACGAGTACGCAGCCGCGCTCAACGAGATCTACAGGGGGATGAAAGACGGGACCCTGGGAGCCGTCCCCAGGAACACCAGCGTCGGGAAGGTCGACGAAGTGAAGGCTTCCCACCCCTTGACCCTGCGCGTGCACTGGTGAGCCAAAGGTCAAATAGGCTGGATGAGTCTGGAGGTCCCGACTTGCCCAGCGAGCTATCTAAGCGGGTGACGGAACGCCTTGACGACATCGTAGACGAGGAGACGAAGAGGAGGCTCGGGGAGCTGAACATCGTCACCGAAGTCCAGGAGATGGCCACAGGCTCGATCCGCGTGAAGTTCCAGCCCCTCTCGGCCTACAGCCCCATCGCGGTCGACACCGGAAGGAGCATCAAACAGGCGGCGCTTTCCGTGGACGGGGTCCTGGCCGTCAGGGTCGAGTGCGCGGGGCACATGATGGACGAGCTGGTCAACAGGCTGGTCAACGAGGAAAAGCCAGGAAAATAGCCGGCGGAATATCATCCGGCCTAGGGTAAACAAAAACTACTTCGTCGTCAACAATATTGAGCAGTGGGCTTGTTTATTCCAACCGCAAGCTAGGTCTGCGCTCCAGAGTTGGCTGCCAATAATCAAGAGGTCACCGCGATCGGGATAGGAAGCGCCGGGATCAAGATCGTCTCCCTCCTCAGCAGGAGGTCCCTGCTCGTCGACAGGTACGCGTACATATCTTGCGACGACGCCGACTTTTCCACCGTCGAGTCGGAGGACGCCCTGCTCGTGGAGTCCCCGATCGACCAGAAGCTCACGCCCTCCATCGTCCGCGGGCTCGCCCTCGGATACGTCCCAGGGATCAGGAAGGCTCTGGCCAAGTCGAAGGTAGTCTTCGTGGTGGCCGGGCTCGGAGGGGCGACCGGGAGCGGGCTCGCCCCCCTCGTAGCGTCCCTCGCGCAGGAGTGCGGAGCGACGGCCGTCGGGGTGGCCGTGATGCCCTTCGAATTCGAGAAGAGGATGAAGTTCTATGCCGGGGTCGCGCTGAGGCACCTTCGCGCTTCATCCGGAGGCGTTGTCGTGATCGACAACGACACTCTGATGAGGTCGTCCCCCGAGGACTCCACGCTTGCGAACCTTTACGACTCGGCGAACAAAGCGGCAGTGAAGGCGCTGGGCTCCCTGCTGTCGGCTGGGAGTCCGAAACCCATCGGCCTGAACAAGCTGCTTGAATAACCCCGTTTCCTCGAACCTGCCATGCCGATCAAAAAGTATCGCGAGCTGTGTGACAAGCTCAGCCGTCGAATCAAGGT
>JAFMAU010000050.1 GCA_029784825.1 Nitrososphaerota archaeon
GAACGGGAAGGTCCTGATCTATGCGTGCAACTGGTGCTCCTACGCCGGGGCCGACCTGGCTGGCGTGATGAAGATCCAGTACCCGTCCAACACCCGCGTAATCAGGACGATGTGCTCCGGGAGGGTCTCCCAGAAGCTCGTGATGTACGCATTCTCGAAGGGCGCAGGAGCGGTGCTCGTGACCGGCTGCCACATAGGTGACTGCCACTACATCAACGCGAACCATCAGACCGAGAAGAGGGTCGAGAGGTGGAAGAAGCAACTCGAAGCCAAGGGGGTAAACGCCGACAGGCTGCAGCTCTGGTGGGTAAGCGCCGCCGAGCCGAAGCGGTTCGCTGACAAGGCCAGGGAGATGTCAGCCCTCGTCGGGAAGATCGCGCCGGAGGAGCTGAAGTCAACCGCGGCGAAGGTGCAGGTGAGGGGAGCATGAGCCAGGTCCCAGACCTCGAGTTCAGGCGGTCGGTCGCAGGGGGAGCCAACGGGACGCTTTCGTCGTGCTACCAGTGCGGGACGTGCACGGCGGTCTGCCCGATGAACGTGCCGGTAAGGAGCATAATCAGGGGGGCCCAGGTGGGCATCAGGGACCTCGCGGTGACCGATGCCCTGTGGCAGTGCGCCACGTGCAAGCAGTGCGAAGTGGCCTGTCCCAGAGAGGTCGACATCACAGGGGCGATACACACCCTCAGAGGAATCAGCTACGGGGAAAGGAAGGTCCCCTCGAAGCTGGAGGCAGCGCTCTGGAGGGTGTACGAGGAGGGGACTGCCTGGGAGGGGAAGAAGAACGAGAGGGCGAGGTGGGCCGAAGGACTGGATGTGAAGGTGGGGAAGCAGGCCAAGCACCTGCTCTACCTCGACGACGCGGCCTCGTTCGACCCGCGGCTCCAGAGCATTGCCCGGTCTCTCGTCAAGATATTCAGGGCGGCCGGGGTCGACTTCGCAGTCCTCGGAGACAAAGAGAAGAGCTCCGGGGACGAAGTGTACCAGATAGGCGAAGAGGGCTTCCTCGAGGAGCTCGCCCAGTCGAACATAGACTCGTTCAAGAACATCGGGGCCGAGGACATAATCACAGTCTCCCCCCACAGCAACGGGGTGTTCAGAGACGTCTACCCGAAGTACGGCAGCCTCCCTCCTGTCCTGCACTACACCGAATTCCTGTCTGGCCTGCTCGACCGCGACCAGCTGAAACTGAAGAGTGCCAACGGCGGAGACGGTCTCACTGTGACATACCATGACCCATGCTACCTCGGAAGATATGGCGGGGTGTACGAAGAGCCGAGGAAGCTCCTCGAGAGCATCCCCGGGGTAAAGCTCACCGAGATGGACGAGAACAGGAGCAATGCCCTCTGCTGCGGCGGGGGGGGCGGAGGGATGTTCGTCGAATCGGAGGGGGCGCGCCCAAGCCACAGGAGGGTGTCGCAGGCCGAGGAGTCCGGGGCGGCGATTATGGCCACCGCCTGTCCGTTCTGTGTGCTCAACTTCGAAGATGGGGTCAAGACTGTGGGGGCCAGCATCAAAGTTAGGGACGTAGCTGAAATCCTCGCTGGCGGCGTCGGGAACGGAGGCGTCTGATCGCATGGCCAAGGGCGGAATCTTCGTCTTCCTGGAGCAGACGGACGGGGTCCTGGAAGACTCGTCGCTTGAAGTGCTGGGCAAGGGGAGGGAGATGGCGGACAGGCTCGGCGCGAAGGTGACTGGGGCCATACTAGGGGAGGGGGTGCGCGGGATGGCGGAGGAGTGCGCCCGAAGGGGGGCGAACGTCGTGCTGGCCGCCGACTCGCCGCTTCTGAAGAACTTCACAGCCGAGGCGTACACCGAGGTTGTGGCTTCCATGGCGAGGGAGCGCGACCCAGACATGCTGCTGATCGGAGCGACCCACAACGGGACCGCACTGGCAGGGATGCTGGCGGTCAAGCTTGGCGCGGGCCTCATGGCCCACGTCGTCGATCTGGAGATAGAGGAGGGGACCGGGATGCTTCTCGGTTCGGTCCCCGGTTTTGGGGGGAGCATCGTGGCTGTCTGCAAGTGCAAGAAGGGAAGGCCCCAGATGGCGACGGTGCGGCCGGGCGTCTTCTCTGCCCCGGGCCTCACGCGGGAGGCAGGGACCGTGGAGGCGTTCCAGGTCGGGCTGAGACCCGAGGATGTGAGATGCCAGGTCGTCGAGAGGTCGGTTCAGCGCGGGGCCAGCGTGAGCAAGGCCCAGAGGGTCGTGGTGGCAGGACTGGGATGCAAGGACGACCTGTCGCTTACCAAGAAGCTGGCTGACGCCACCGGTTCGACCTTCGGGGTCTCAAGGCCCCTGGCGGACAAGGGGATGGCGCCCAAGAACCTGGTGATCGGGTCGACCGGCTCGAGCCTCAACGCGAAGCTTGCAGTAGTGGTCGGAGTCAGCGGCGCCGCGCACTTCACGTCGGGGCTGAGGAACGTGGAGACTGTGGTGGCGGTCAATTCAGACCCCAACGCCGAGATTTTCAAGCATGCCGATTACTGCGTGGTGGGAGATGCGAAGAAGGTGGTCCCCAGGCTGATTTCTGAGCTCGGCTCGGGAGGCGCCGCATGAACCTGATCGTGTGCCTGAAGGTGACCCCGAAAATCGAGCAGATCAAGTTCGACGAGCAGAAGAAGACGATCGTGAGGGAAGGGGTGGAGAACGAAATCAACGATGCGGACAAGAACGCGCTCGAAGCTGCCCTGAAGCTCAGGGACTCGTCCGGAGGGAAGGTCGTCGTCCTTTCGATGGGGCCTCCGTCGTTCGAACCGTTCCTCAGGCTCGCCGTAGCAATGGGAGCCGACGATGCCGTCCTGCTCAGCGACAGGGTCTTCGGCGGCGCCGACACCTACGCGACCTCTCGAGTCCTGGCAGCCGGGATTGAGAAGCTGAAGCCCTATGACGCGGTCTTCTGCGGCGAGGCTTCGTCCGATGGGAGTACGGAGCAGGTCCCCCCGAGCATCGCGGGGTGGCTGGGCATCCCTCATGTCAGCTATGTGAGCGAGCTTGGGCTCTCGGGAGACCGGGTGCGTGCGAAGCGCGAGGTCACTGACGGCCATGAAGTGGTTGAGGTGAAGCCCCCCGTACTGGTGAGCGTACAGCTCGGCTGCAACTCTCCCAGGTTCCCAGACTTCCGGAGGAAGAGGTGGGCGGAAAAGGAGTTCAAGCTCAGAGTGCTGACCAACCAGGATCTCGGCTTCAAGGCTGGGGACGTTGGGCTGGAGGGGTCGCGCACCGAAGTGACGGGGCTGAGCAGGATGCGGAGCCCGGAGAGAAAGCGGGAGCTTGTCAAGGGCACCGAAGAGGAAGTCGCAAAGCGGCTTGTCCAGATCATCAGAGGATAAGATACTTCGTCGAATATTGTTCCAAGAAGAGCATAGCAAACGCGTATTACTTTCCCCGGCCACGACCGTTCGAAGCGTATGGCCAGGAGGCAAAGCTGGCTGTGCAGCTCGTGTGCCTACTATGCACCATACCCGGGGTGGGATGGGGTGGGGACGTGTGATCAGACCATGAGCTTGAAGTACGGACGCATGGCTGTGGGGACCGAGGACGAGTGCGAGCAGTACGCCCCGTCGGGTCGTCCTGAATCGAGGAGCCCGCTCCCGCATGGGGCAGTCTGTGAGGACTGCCACTACTGGCTCCCCTTCGAGATGATGTCACATGTAGGCGAGTGCGACAATCCGGCGAGCAGGCACTTCAAGAGCACGGAGTTCTCCGACAAGCCGACGGAGGGGTGCTTCGTCGCAAGATCACTTGAAGGGCTGGAGTTCATGTGGTGCCAGAGCCACCGTCAGACCATCTACACCAAGGAGATGCCCTTCCACAGGGGCTGCCGCATCTTCGTGAGCTCCGTGAGCCTCCCAGTGGAGGATGAGATGGAGCTAACCCTTGCAGGCGACTGAATCTCAGGTGGCAGTCTACCAGAATATTCTCCCAAGATGGCTAAATAGGCCGCAGACTCGTTCCTCCTTATGAGACTGTTCGGGAAAAAGCAGTACACGTGCGCGACGTGCGGAGCGAAGTTCGACTCTCAGGACAAGCTGAACGAGCACGGCAAGGCACATGCGACCCCGATGGCCGTGACGCCTTAGCTTCTAAACTCCAACAACAGTTTATGCCGCTCACTCCGGTGGCCTGAGGGGATGGAGGCGGCAACAGATTCCCGGCGCCTAGCCGACTTGGCGGACGAGTACTGGGAGGAGAGGCTGTCCAGCGACCCGCTGCTAGCGACGGCTCTAGGCGACCGCAGGTTCGACTCGAAGCTGCCGGACGTCACGCCCGAAGGAAGAGCTGAGAGGAACAGGCAGTATCAAGCGGTCGTCGGAAGGTGTGAAGCAATCCTGGAGAAAGGACTGTCCGGCCGGGACAGGCTTACCCGGACCGCTCTCCTGGTCGACGCCGGATCCACTCTGGAATACTACTCGTGTGGCCTGGAAGAGTGGGTGATCGACCCCCTGCAGGGCTTTCAAATCGAACTGATGAACCTCCAATCATACCAGCCGGTGCGCACCGTCGCTGAGGGGAGGGCGATGGCGGAACGGTGGCTGGCCATAGGCCAATTCGTCGACCAGCAGATAGCTAACCTCAGGGCCGGCGCCTCGAGCGGGAGGGTCGCGGTCCGGGCGGCGGTCGAGAAGGTCATCGACGAGCTCGACGACCTCCTGGAGAAGCAGGACCCCGATTGGCCCCTCCTTAGGCCGCTTGCCACTGCGCACAGCGAGTGGTCTTCCAACGAGGAAAGAGACTTCCGAGGAAGCTTGAAGGCCGCAGTCGCGCAGTCGGCACGCCCCGGCTTCGCACGGCTCCTCGCTTTTCTGAAGGAGGAGATACTCCCTCTGGCCCGGCCCCAGGATAAGCCAGGGATAATGCACATTCCAGGGGGAGCGGAAGCGTATGCAAAGCTGATCAGGGTCCACACGTCTCTGGGCGTCTCCCCGGCGGAATTGCACGAGACGGGCCTCAGAGAGGTCGCAAGGATCAACAGGGAGACTGAACTGCTTGGAGAGAAGGTGTTCGGAACCCGTGACAGGAAGGAGATCCTGGCACGGCTCAGGACAGACCCGTCGCTGTACTTCGCCAGCAGGGATGAGGTCGCGGCCAAGGCGGAAGAAGCCCTCGCCAAGGCGAACGCGGCCATATCGAGGTGGTTCGGCCGACTCCCAAGGACGCCGTGCGAGGTCGTCAGGATGGAGGAGCATGAAGAGAAGCATTCGACCATAGCATACTACAGGCCCCCGGCGGCTGACGGTTCGAGGCCCGGAAGATACTACATCAACACCTCTGCACCCGAGACCAGGCCGAGATACGAAGCGGAGGCTCTGGCGTACCACGAGTCAGTCCCTGGGCACCATCTGCAGATTGCGATAGCGCAGGAACTCGAGGGCATCCCCGAATTCAGGAAGAACAGCGGCGTGACGGCGTTCGTCGAGGGGTGGGGGCTCTACTCGGAACGCCTTGCCGAGGAGATGGGGCTGTACACTTCTGACCTTGACAGGGTAGGCATCCTCTCGTACGACTCCTGGAGGGCATGCAGGCTCGTCGTCGACACCGGGATGCACGCCATGGGGTGGACGCGCGAGCAGGCCATCGGCTACATGCTCGACAACAGTGCGCTCGCCGAGAACAACATAATCAACGAAGTGGACAGGTACATCACCTGGCCAGGCCAGGCGTTGGCGTACAAGACAGGGCAGCTGGAGATGCTGAGGCTGAGGAGGGAGGCGCAGGCGCGCCTGGGCGGACGCTTTGACATCAAGAGGTTCCATGATGTGCTTCTGGGAGACGGCGCAGTCCCCCTTTCGGCCCTGAGGGAGACCATGCGGGGTTACTCCTAGTTGAGCAAGCAGGCCGAGAAGGCTGAGAGGTTCCGCAGCCTTCACGATAGGAGGGGAATCCTGGTGCTCCCCAACGCCTGGGACGTGCCCAGCGCGCGGATGTTCGAAGACGAGGGTTTCCCGGCTGTGGCCACCTCGAGCGCCGGGATGCTCGTGTCCCTGGGCTATCCCGACGGCGAAAGCATCCCCCCAAGAGAGTTCGTCGCTGCTGTCGGGAGGGTCGCCCGCGTCCTTTCGGTCCCCTTGAGCGCCGACGTCGTGGGAGGCTTCGGGTCCAGCGTCGAGGGGGTCATCCGGAGCGTCAGGGCGGTGGTGAGGGCGGGCGCGGTCGGGATAAACATCGAAGATTTCGCGCACGAGGCGAAGAAGCTCCTTCCTTTGGAAAAGCAGGTCGCACGGCTGAGGGCCCTCGTCAGGCTGAGGGGGTCGTCGGGAGTCCGTTTCGTAATCAACGCCCGCACAGACGCCCTGAGGTTCGCCCCTGGGGACGAGGAGGCCAAGTTGGATGAGGCGATCCGTAGAGGGTCGGCGTACAGAGACGAGGGAGCGGACTGCGTCTACCCCATGGGGCTGACTGACGCGCAGTCCATCTCGAGGTTCGTGAAGGCCCTCGACTTCCCGGTCAACGTCATGGTCAGGAAGGGACTCCCGCCGGTCCCCGAGCTGAAGCGCCTGGGGGTCGCCAGGGTCAGCTTCGGCCCCAGCGCGTCGTACGCAGCCATGGGGCTCCTCAGGCGCGCATCCAAGGAAGTGCGCGAGAATGGGACGTTCGACAGCCTCATAGAAGGCGCGATATCGTTCGACGAGCTGAACGCGTTGGCCGTGCCGAAGAAGATCGGCTAGACCTTCACGCCGAGGAGCCTCTCCAGGATGTCGGAGAGGGTTATCATCCCCACCATCTTGTCGCCGTCGAATACGAACGCGATCGTCGTGGCGGCGTCCTGCATCTTGTCGATGACTGTCGGGAGCCCGTCTTCGCTCGAGACCCTTGCCGGCTGGATCATGTACTCGTGGATTCCGAAGTCTATGTGGTCCCGGGAGACGGCTTTCGAGACCGTCCTAGACGTCACAGCCCCGATGTACATCTTCCTCTTCGCGTCGTAGACGGGCATCCTCGGGTGGTTCGCCTGCCCCATGGTCTTCAGGGCTTCGAGGACCGTCGCGTCGCTGTCTATCGAGACGATTTCGTCCACGGGAGTGATCGCGTCCATGGCGGTAGTCTTGGACGACGCGAGCGCCGTCCTGAGAATCCGGCCCGCGTCGGGCTCGATGTGCCCAGCCTTCTCCAGCATGGTCACCACGTCCTCGAACTCCGCGGCCAGGTCGACCTCCTTGTAGCCTGGCTTCCCCACGAGCTTCTCTGAGAGCCTTCTTGCGACGTTCGTAAGGGGGACAGTCAGAGGGGCGAGCAGCCTCATTATCGCCATTGTCGACGGGGCGAGGACCACCGACATCCTCAGGGCGTTCTCGATGCCGATGGCCTTCGGGAGCAGGTAGAGCAGAGTCATGATGACGAAGGAACCACCCACGGCGCTGTAGACCCAGCCGATCGGCCCGAATGCGTCAGAGAGCACCAGCCCGATGGTGGTGGCGAGGACTACGTTGGAGACCGTGTCGACGAAGGTCGTGACGCTGACGAGCCTCGTCTTCTCGCTGACTATCTCGAGGGCGGCAGACGCTTTCTGCGAGCCGTTGCTGATCGACGCGCTGAGCGAGAAGGGCCGGAGCGTCAGGTAGGTTGCCTCGACCAGGGACGACCAGAAAGAGACGAACACGGCGATGGCGAGGGATATGTAGACTACCGCAGAGACCAATCTGGTATCTCTTCGCCCCACTTTATCAGCTAGCTGACTAGCGTTCCTATCTTCTCGCCGTGGATGGCTCTGACCACTCCCTTGGCGTCCGAGCCATTGAGCACGACGAGCCTAATCCTCGACTGCATGAGCTGGTCCACGGCCACCGGATCCACGATGCTGTGGATGCCCGGGCGGTGCGTCCCGCCGAGTATTTGCTTCATCCTCTCGTAGGTAATCCTGTCCAGCTTCTTCGCCTTCCTGTTGGTCCTTGGGTCGTCGGTGTAGATCCCCCTCTGGTCGGAGGCCTTCACCATGATGTCCGCCCTCCACCTCTGGGCGACGATGGCGGCGACCGTGTCCGTGGTTATTCCGGGCTTGAGCCCCCCCATCACGGCGACCCTGTTCCGGGCGAGCCGCTGGAGCATGCCGTCGATGGACGTGGGGACGCTGCTCACACCTCCGAGCTTCATCGCCACCAGGCGGGCGTTCAACCTCGACGCGTGGATGGCCACTGTGTCCTGCTGGTAGGGCGACAGGCCCATCTCAGAGGCGGACTTGATGTACTCACGGGAGACCTGGCCGCCGCCGACGACCACCCCGACAGAGTGCCCTTCATGGTTGAGGTCGGAAATGACCTCGGCGTAGGCGTTGACAACCCTGGCCGAAGGGGGGGAGCCGAGGACCGAACCCCCGATTCTTAGGATAGCCTTCAATGTTGCAAAACCTCACCTGAGCCTGTTCTAGGAGTGATAGGTTTTATAAATGGGTGAGGAAGATTTTGGGTGTTCCAATGCAGCCAGCGCCCCGCATCGCTCCTGTTTCTCTGTCCTGACGTAGGGGTGGCTCTGCATTGTCGAAGACCGATTCCGTGAGGCTATACAAGGTAAGGAAGCTGATTTCCGAGCTCAGCAACAAGGAGGGCAGGGGGACGGAGCTGGTATCGCTCTACATCCCCCCGAAGAAGCCAATCCATGAAGCGATAGCCAACCTGCGTGAAGAGTGGGGGACGGCCGGGAACATAAAGTCCGACACCACGCGAAACCACGTGCAGGATGCGTTGACCAAGGCGATGCAGAGGCTCAAGCTGTACAGGACTCCACCGGACACTGGGCTCGTGGTCTTCTCTGGAGCACTCCCCACGAATGGGCCCGGGAGCGAAGTTGTCAACGTATGGGAGATCATACCGCCGAAGCCTGTCACCCAGTACCTGTACCAGTGCGACGACCACTTCCATGTGGAGTGGCTCAAAGACATGCTGCGAGAGGAGAAGGTCTACGGGTTGCTCGTCATCGACTCGAGCGATGTCGGGCTCGGGATCTTGAGCGGGGGGAGCCTCGAAATCGTCGACGTGATGACCTCGGGGATTTCCGGTAAGACGAGGAAAGGGGGGCAGTCCGCCCGCCGTTACGAGCGGGGGAGGGAGATGGAGCTGACTTACTTCTTCAACAGGGTCGGAGAGCACGCCACCCGCAACTTCATCGACAGCAACAAGGTCACAGGGATGATAGTCGGAGGCCCCGGGCCGACGAAGGACGAGTTCCTGAAGGGGGGCTACCTGCACTACGAGCTCCAGAAGAAGGTCATCGCGGTCCTCGACCTCGGGTATTCCGGGAGGGAGGGCGTCAGGGAGCTGGTGGACAAGGCAGGGGACGTCCTCAAAGACGTCCGGCTGGTTGAAGAGAGAAAGCTCGTCCAGAAGTTCCTCTACGAAGTGAACAGGCAGGGGGGCCTCGCGGTGTATGGCCTGCCGAGGGTCATGGAGGCGCTGCAGAAGGCGAGCGCAGAGACCGTCCTCGTCTCGGACGACCTCGACATGGTGAGAATCGACGCGACCTGCAAGAAGTGTGGGACGGTGAAGACGGAGACGGTCCCGGCGTCGAAGAGGATTCAGTCGCGGCAGGAGGCTGCTTCCACACCCTGCACCAGCTGCGGGGCGACAGACTACGAAGTGGTCGAGAAGGACCTAGTGGACGTGCTCGAGGAGGTGGCGTTCCAGGTGGGGGCGAAGGTCGAAGTGATATCAGCCGGGACGGAAGAAGGCAAGATGTTCACGAGCTTCGGAGGAATCGGCGCGATCTTAAGGTATAGGAGCTAGGCCGCCACCACTGCCATCTCGCTCAAGGTCCCCGACCCCATGACGACAATGTAGTAGCTCCCTCCGCTGAGTATTCCGCCTCCCATCATGGTGGTTATGGCCCCAGAGTAGCTGAACTGTTGGGTGGCTCCCGGCGCCAGGGTGTACCCCGAGTCTCCGAGTGAGGAACTGGCCTGGGCGGGAACCCCGCTCAGGAGGTTCATGGACCCGTCAGGCTGCACCGCGAAGATGGCGCCCCCCGCGACGGAACCCATCCCGCCGTGCCCCATGCCCACTCCACCCTGTGAAGAGGCCGGCGTGACGACTACCATCCTGATTGCTATTGGGTCCGAACCTCCGTTCGTAAGGGAGAATGAGAGAGCGCTGGCGGACAGCTTCGCCCCTGAACCTGCGGCGCCGGTCGAATGCGCGGCCCTGAAAGACTGGAACCACCCGCGTCCTTGCAGCCCCATGGTGTGGCCGACGGTCTTCAGCGAGTCGTTGACCTCGCCCGGGGGCACCTGGAGCGCCTTGGCCCCGGTTGCCATCGCGAATCCCGGAGCTGATGCGGTACCGACGTCTAGAATGGTTGGCTGGATGTCGATCAGGGCTGCGGCTATGCTCGACGAGTTCACCTTCAGCCCGCCGACGAAGGGAACAGTGACCTTCCCGGCGTTCGTGGTAACACTATAGTTCTTCCCCATGAACAAGACCGAAGCGCTTGTGATGTTGAAGCGGATGAGGTCATAGGTCAGACTGGGGATGTTGCCGGTGGTGATGGTCTGGCTCAGATTGACCAGATTTAGCGTGTCAATGGTCCCTGAACCTGCTACTGCCACCCACCCTCCGTCCCCGAACCCTTCGGCGTGCACCGCGATGCCCGAGTAGGAGATGTACAGGGCCGAGACCCCGCTGGGAACCGTCGGCGGATCGGTGAGCATCACTGAAAGGAACCCGGACGAAGTGGCTCCCATCAGGTTCAATGAAGCCCCTGAGAAGATGACCAACCCAGCGAGGACCAGCCCCGATATACCATAGGCTAGTGCCTTCGTCCTAAGCTTCAAACACTGGTCCCATTCCGCTCGCGTGAGACGTCCCAGCCGAGCCATTATCAACCAATGTTTTTGAACGTGGGATGTGGTGGAAGGGGTGAGCGGGGATCAGTGAGCGAACCAGTAAAACAGGGGCCCGCTCCGGCCGAAAAGCGGACTCAGGGGATGGTTGACGCAGAGCTCAAGGGGAACACCCTGAGAGTCTACATCTACGCTCTCAAGAAGCGCAAGGTGGGGGTAAGAGAGGTACAGAGAGCACTTCTCATGTCGAACCCCTCTCTCGCCCAGTACCACCTCAACAAGCTGAGAGACCTGGGGCTCGTTTCAGAGGACAACGGCGAATACGAAGTGGTGGGAGAAGTCAAGGTGGACGTCATGCGGGACTTCCTCCGCCTAGGCACCCTGATAGTCCCTCGGTTCATCTTCTACGCGGTCATCTTCACGGTCTTCGCCTTGTACTTCGCTCTGGTGGGCTCCCCGTACTTCGCCCTCGTCCCAGTTGTCGAGTGGCTCTCCATCATCCTCGGCCTGGCCGCGGCCGCGTTCTGGTACGAAGCCGTTAGGGCGTGGCGGTCCGCTCCCTCCCCCTAGCTTCGCCGCATCAACGAGTTTTTATGCGATAGACGATATCGGAGGGGTGGCGACCTCAGACGACCATCAGGATTGGGCTCATCGGGAAGACCAACGCGGGAAAGACGACTTTGTTCAACTCCATGACCCTCCTCGCAGGAGAGGTCTCTAACTATCCATTCACCACGAAGTCACCAGAGACGGGAGTCGCGAACGTAGTCACCCTTTGCGTCCACAAGGAGTTCGGGGTCAAGGACAGCCCCATCAACTCGAAGTGCGAAGACGGGTGGAGGTTCATCCCTGTGGAAGTGACGGACCTCCCGGGCTTGATCAAGGGCGCGTGGATGGGGAAGGGGCTCGGGAACCAGTTCCTCAGCGTGGCAGCGCAGTCAGACGCCCTCCTACACGTAGTTGATGCGTCGGGGAGCGTCGACAAGGACGGGAAGATATCCGAGCCGGGGACCGGAGACCCAATGGCGGATTTCGCTGACGTCGAACTCGAGCTGGTCCTCTGGTACACCAAGCTCTTCACCCAGAACCTGCCGAAGATCTCGAAGCTCTCGAGGACCCCCGGGTACGGCATTCCCACGGCGGTGGAGGAAGTGATGCATGGGATTGGGGTGAGAAAGGAGCACGTAATCCTGGCGATGAAGGACGCCCTCTTGGATGACAAGCCCTTCGACTCCTGGGGCGAAAAGGACGTTCAGAACTTCTGCTGGTCGTTGCGCGAGTACTCGAAGCCGACGCTGCTGATCGCCAACAAGATGGACCTCCCTTATGCTGCAGAGAACTTCAAGAAGATCCGAGAGAAGTACAAGGGGCTCATAGTCGTTCCCACCAGCGGGGAGGCCGAGCTCACCCTGCGGCGGGCCGAGGCCAAGGGGCTCATCAAGTACATACCGGGGGAAGAGAGGTTCGAGATACTTCAGCCCCAGAATCTGAACGAGGCCCAGAAAAGCGCCCTCGCATACATCCGCAGGAAGGTCTTCGGCGAGTACCTGAGGACCGGGGTCCAGTTCGCCCTCAACTCTGTGATCTTCAAGCTCCTCAGGGAGAACTCAGTGTACCCCGTCCACGACCCACAGAAGCTCTCTGACAAGAACGGCCGAATCCTTCCCGACGTCTATCTCCTCCCGAGCGGGTCAACCGTCGAGGACCTGGCGCGCGACGTCCACACCGATCTGGTGAAGGGGCTGCTATACGCCATCGATGTGAGGACGGGCCTTCATCTCCCCACCAACTACGTACTGAGAGACAGGGACGTCCTCTCCATCGTATCAACTTCGAAGGAAGGCTGACAAGACCCATAAAGGGACGGAGGCCTCGGTGAGGAAGATGCCCTATGGCGGTCCGCTGCTGTCTGACCTCGAACTGAGGTATCCTTTCGCTCCGCGTTCGAGGAAGTTCTTCGAGTCGGTCCCTGTAGAGGAGGGGCTCGCGAGCAGGGAGGTGATAGGACAGACGCAGGACAGGCTCCTGGGGGCCCTCGGGAGGGCAAAGTACGAGCCGAACATGTCGGAGCTGATCGAGTTCTCCAGTTTCTTCACCGCCGCGCTGGTGGCCAGCCAGGACCCGGTCCTCGCTTCGAAGTTCTCGAAGAAAGAGGCCGAAAGGGCGAAGGGGTTCTTCGCGAGGGAGGAGCCGAGGGCCAAGACAGAAGCATTCGCCGAGTGCTTCGGCGTCGGCTTGAGCGGGTCAGGGGATGCCCGCACGAGCTACACGGTCCCCTTCGAGAGATACCTCTCTCTGGTCTCAAAGTACGAGTTGGGCAAGAACCCCCAGTGGAAGCTGGCGAGGCAGGCGCTGGACAAGGGAATCGTCCGCATGAGCGATAACATGCTCAACGATTTGTTCGGCGACTGCGCGCTTGCGGCGATTGCTGAAGGTGTGAGAAACCTCAGGCGGGCCCCCTTCCCCAAGCAGCTGCTCGGGGTGAAGAATGACGTCATTCAATACGTGCCTTCGCCGAGGCCGAGGACCAACAAGGGGTACCTCTATGTGGAGACGCTCCTCGAGCATCCCGTTTCGGACGGGAGGCACAGGATCACGTGGATGATCCTTGCGCCCTATCTGGTGAACGTCAAGAAGCTGGACGACGAACAAGCCATAGAGCGGATAAGGAGGTTCGTACAGGCCGCAGGGGAGACCAGCGCCATGAGGAGGTTCATCGAATACAACGTGAGAAGGGCCCGCAGAAACGGCCTGCTCCCCCCGACCTTCTCTACGCTGAAGACAGAGCACCCCGACATCTACGGACTCCTTCCGAAGGAGGTCATCTCGGAGGAGTCGGCCAAGGGGAAGGCCCCCCCGTAGCAATTCCTTGTACGGGATTTCAAAGCCGATGGTTTATCGCGTCGGCGCCTAGTGACCAGTCGAAGAACGATGGTGTCAACAATAGTCCTGGCCGTCCTCGGAGGCGCAGCCGCTACTGCCACCACCGCTGTGGTGACCGGAGATGCGTCCGCACTGACCAACGCTGCCCACGCGGTCCCACCGGGGCTCAAGGTGGCGCTGGCGCATGTGCCAAGCTCCTCGCACGCGTTCGACGTGCTGAAGCAGCACATCTCACTCTATGCGGGGACCGGGACGGCAGGGGCAACTGCGACTGGAGGAGCGGCCGCCGTAAGGCACGGCCTGCACTTCGGGCTTGGAAAGTGACCAAGCCCCACTCTTTTCTTTATCAGGGTGACTTCGCCCTACGCTTAGCAACGTGCAGTCCAAGGAATTCGCGAAGACAGGACGCAGGGTGTCTGAAATCGGGATAGGGACCTACTACGACCCGTTCTGGATTGCTACTGCGTTCCTCGGCTGGAGGAGAGGCGCGGCGGTGAAGACCGAGGCAATCAGGGCGGGGCTCGAGGCCGGCGTGACCCTGGTAGACACAGCCGAAATCTATGGGTCCGAGCCTCTGGTCGCAAAGGCGATCGAAGGGTTTCCAAGGGAAGACCTGTTTGTTGCC
>JAFMAU010000051.1 GCA_029784825.1 Nitrososphaerota archaeon
AGCCCAGACCGGCACGATGACGAAGTGGTCGGGATACTGGAACGCCACGGGCCTCCAGTCCATCGGCCAGTTCAACATCCAGACAATCCACGTCACGCACATAGTGAACAAAGACCAGGCGCTGGGCGCCTTCACTTCAGGAACCGTCAACTTCCTCGACTCCAACTACCAGCTGAACCCGCAGGACTTCACAGTCCTTCAGGCCAACGGCGGTAGAGCAACTCAGAGGTCCAGCCCCTCGGCTGGATGGCAAGAGATGACCCTTCAGATGACTTCGCCGATCTGGGGAACCGGAACGGCAACCCCACTGGGCACGACAACACCATCCAAGGCAGCCCTTGCAGCCAGAGAGGTCAGGAACGCCATGAGCGATCTGATCCCAAGACAATACATCATAACCAACCTGCTCCAGGGAGTGGGTTCGATAGGCATAACCCAGTTCTGCACGTGCTTCGCCTTTGCGTATCCGTCCAACGTCCAGCCTGACCCGTACAGCGTCTCGGACGCTAAGGTCTTGCTGGCGCAAGCCGGCTACAACACAGGCGTTTCAGTGTCTAGCGGTGGCGGTGTAAACATTCCAACATCAACGATCACCATACCGGGCTCGACTGTGACGGCTCCAAGCTTCCTGCTTGGTAACTCGTTCAGCGTGGCCGGTGCGTTCCCGGTTGATCCAGTACTCGGCAGCCAACACAACGGGTTCGCGGTGATTCTCCAACAGAGCACAGACGGCCAGAAGACTTGGCAGGACTTGTTCTTCGTCCAGTCTTCGTCCGGCGGTGCCTACACCATGACCTACACTCCGTCCGTGACCGGGGCAGTTGCCTACAGGGCATTCTTCACCGGCCTCGGCTGGGACCAAGTCCAGCTGAACGGGTTCTCCAACGCCACAACGGTGGCATCGGTGGTCCCGCCAGTCGCGACTCAGACACCCCTCAACGTGACAGACACCAGATATGGCACTGTGTCCACCCTGAACGTGGGTTCACTAAGCCAAATCGTATCTCAGCTCGCATCCGGAGCCCAGCTTACCTCGCTTGGTAGCCAGCTCCAGTCGGCGCTGAACAACCTCTCGAGCAGTACCCAGTCAGCCCTGAACACGCTGTCTGGTTCGTCGGCCTCGAAGACAGACCTCCAAAACGCGCAGACCACCCTGGGCGGCCAGATCACGACGCTGAACAACAGCGTTTCGAGCCTCTCAACGGTAGCCTACGCTGCACTAGCTGTAGCAATCGTATTGGGCCTCATAGCAATCGCGCTTTCGATGAGAAAGCCGAAAGCCTGAGGTCCCCCCCGTTTTTAATACAGAACCAGGGCCAAGACGGCGGCTTCGGCCAGAAGCATCAACCCAGTCACCGAGTGTATGGCCGCAGTGAACTGAGCCCTCCTTCTTTCCTCTCCCGAAGAGAGGGGCGCCACAGTCTCCACGCTCCGCCCGAAGAGCAACCTCACCTGCCTCGAGAGAAACCTTGAGGACCCGCTGGAACTCATGTCGAGCGCTCCGCCAACAAGCATCAGCGCAGTCGCTTCAAGAAGCAGGACGAACCCGAAGGCCGAGATGACCGTGGTCGCCGCGACCAGGGTCGCGACGAACGCTACGCCCGCGCCGATGACGCTAAACACCGCTGCCTCCTTCGCAGAAGTGACGAGGAGGTCGAGCGACCAGTGCAAACGGGGAGCAGTTGCGTCCAATCTTTATTAAATGTGCACGGCGCGGAGCCGAGCGTTCTTGCAAAGGAAGAAGACCAAGAGGCCGAGACACATGCTCGCAATCTCCTTCTTCGTGACCTTCTTTGCGCTCGCCGGAGTCTATTCGGTCTTCTATGTCTCTGTTCTCACTCCCCACGTAGATGTGGGGAAGTTGCCGCAGAGCATCCCGCCCTACACGTCTTTCTGGGCGAGCTACGTTCCCGCCAATGCGCTGCAGTTCGGGTTCCAGAACTACACCAAGGTGCGCTCGCTCAATTCGTCCTTTCCTCCAGAAATCACGCTCCTGCAGCTTGTGAAGCCCCCCGAGGCTATCAACACATCCCAGGTGAACTACTTCCTCGACATCACTTTCGCCCAGCCGAACGCCTCCATGAGCATCGTGTTCATGAACTCCCAGGACTATCTGAACTTCCAGGCGCCGCTGCAGACCCTAGTGGGCTACGGCGAGGAGTTTGAGAATGCGACTCTCTACAGCGTCGCGGTCAGCCCGGGCTCCTCCCCGGTCCTGGGTTGGCTGGCCCTCATCCCGCACGACCGGGCCGTGGCTTTCGCAGCTGGGGCGTCCGAAGCGAAGCAGATCCTGGAGCTTTCGCTCGATTCCGCAGCCCATCCGTCGAAGTCAGTGCTCTCCAGGACAGACGTTACCGCTGCGCTGTATATTGTCGGGGGCGTCGCGGACCACGTCGGCATCGGGGAGCAGAATTTCCAGGGAGTGGTGAGCGGCGGCCTGATGACGGTCACGGCCGTCGACTCGGTCGGCCAGGTGCTCTACGTCAAGAACGTGGTGGCCTTCGAGAGCTCCGCGGCCGCCATGGCGCACTACTCCGACGTCCACAAGGGCTTTCCAGGGGCCCAGCAATACACCGTGTACGATTCCTTCGTCTTGGCCCAGGAGGAGGACCCCCTCAGCAAGCTAGGGGGAGACTACAGAATCGTGCTCTAATCATGGAAAAGGGCTTTTATCCACCATATACAACATGGTGGATATCGATTGGAGTCGCTCCCGAGCAGCGCGGAATTTGTGAGTTCCAGCAGAGTCAGGGTGAAACTGCTTTTCCACCTCATCGCGGGGCCGAAATCTCCAAGCGAGTTGGCTATCATCGAGAGCAAGCACGTCAGTCACATAAGCAGAGCGCTGGCGGAGATGAGGAGCAGGGGCCTGGTCGAGTACTTGGCCACAGATTCGAGAGAGCGCTACTACAGGGTCACGAGCGAGGGATACGCGGTATTCACAATCCTGACCCGCGTGGCCAAGTGACAGTCGCTCCCAGTGCGGCTTATAGCTCCGGGCCGATTCCAGCGCACGATTGTCCGACCTAGTCTCAATGCTGACGCGGAAGCTCGGCTCGCCGGAGAGGTCGATGGAGCTCCTCGAGAAGAATCGGGAGTCGCTGGGGGTCGACTGCGAACCGACCGACCCAGGTCTTGTGGCACTGAGCCTCTGCTCGCTGGGCGTCCCGCTGGAAGACGTCTCGTCTCTCCTGAGCTGGAAGGAGTTCGAGTCCTTCTGCGCTGACCTGCTCAGGTCGGCCGGCTACAACGTGCGCGAGAACGTGCGCCTGCGAAAGCCGACCGCCCAGATAGACATAGTCGCCACCGGGACTTCTCTGGTCCTGTCCGTAGACTGCAAGCACTGGAAAAGGGGCGCGTCTCCCTCGACCCTCGCCAAGGTGGCGCGGGACCAGAACAAGAGGAACGAGCTCCTCAGGAAAGGTCTCTCGGATTCGCCGCCCATAGTCTCCGTGATCATAACTCTTGCCCAGCAGGGCGAGAGGTTCGTCGCCGGGGCCGCGGTCGTCCCACTCTCCGCGCTGCGGAGTTTCCTCAACACCGCGGACGGATACCTGGGACTACTAGCTCCCGCCTGAAAAGGCTCCGAACCCGTAAAAAGGCGGGACGCCTCCGCCGGACCATGGCAAGGGTCGTGGTCTGCGGAATCGGCGCCATCGGCGTCGAGGTGCTCAAGCATCTGGCTGAACGCTCCCACGAAATAGTCGGCGTGGCCGACAGCGACATCAGCAAGGCGGGAAAGGCCGTGAGCGAGCTGGCGGGGCTCCCCATTGAGCTGCGCGTCAGGCCCTCGATTAGGGCCCTTCAGCTCGACGGCGTCGATGTCGTGGTGTTCGCTACCAGCTCCAGGATCTCGGCAATCGAAGCGGACGTGGCCCAGGCCATCTTGGGGGGCGCCGATGTCGTCACCACCTCCGAGGAGATGGCCTACCCCCAGCTCGCCTCCGGGGAGGCGGCGGGCAGGATAGACAGGCTGGCGAAAGAGAAGGGTGTCACCGTGGTGGGTGTGGGCGTCAACCCAGGCTTCGTGATGGACTGGGTGCCGGCTGTAGTCTCGTCCGCTTCCAAGAACCCCACCGTGATACACGTCGTCAGGAGCGTCGACGTCAGCAAGAGGAGGAGGCAGCTGCAGGCGAAGACAGGCGTGGGACTCACGAGGGCGAAGTTCGAAAGGGGTCTGGCCGACGGGGTCCTCGGGCACGTGGGGCTGGCCGAGTCGGCCCACCTGATCGCTCTCTCCCTCGGCAGGAAGCTCGAAGGGCTCAGCCAGGGGACATTCCCCGTCCTCGGGGCCGAAGACTATGTCATGGGCGTCAGGCAGTTCGCCGAAGGGAAGGCTGGCGGGTGCTCGATCAGGCTGGACCTCGAGATGACGATAACATCCGCGGATTTCGACACCGTGGAGGTCAAGGGTGAACCGAACCTGAAGCTCAGGTTCGAGCGGGGCGTCTTCGGAGACTCTGCGACCGTCGCGCTGACTGTCAGCGCCGTGGAGCGTGTGGCAGGCGCGAGGCCGGGCCTGATAACGGTCCTCGAGCTCCCGCTTATCAGGAGCTGAGCGGCCTCTCAGTCAAATGCCTTCCGGTCATCTTTGACCTATCCGTAACTCTGTCACTTCATCGGGGCCAGCGGATTGACGCCGCTCGGACCTATTAAGTCAATCCTCGATCTCGTCGATGAGGTTGAGCCCGGTCTTCTCATCGAAGTGCCTTGTCGCCCTGTTGCTGGTCGGTGTAATCACCACCTCCAGAAGAGGGAAGACGGTCGCAGAGATCAGGTGTCCGCCCACCACAGACATGTCCTTCCTTCCGAGGGTGCAGTGCGCGTGCAGAAACGGCTTCCCGTCCTTTTGGGTGATGTTCCCGAGCATTCCAGTCACTTCGAGGAACTCGTCGAAGCTGTGCTCTTCGTACTTCCTGGTCGCATGGTTGTAGTAGGCTAGGTCGAGCCTGTTGACCCCTCCGATGGCTTCGACCCTTGCCGTCTTGATATTCTCCGCGGCGGCGATGCGGATGATTTCGTCGGTCAGACTCGTGCCCGCCTTCAGCGCGTGGATTCTTGCCATGGCCGGCGGGAGCGCCGCCAAGGCTAAAAGGTTGGAAGGCGCCTTTGGACCTGTTGCGGCTCCATCTCAACAAGAAGGGGATGAGGGTGCTGGGGGTGGCGGAGAGCTTCAGGCCGGGCGAGGAGAGTTCGCTCCTGGCCGGAGTGGTGATGCGCGGAGACCTGGTGATCGACGGCTTCGCCTTCGCCAGGACCTCCGTCGGTGGGGACGACGCAACCCGGAGGATCGTCTCGCTCTACCGAAGGCTGAGGCGGAACGACGTGAACCTGATCATGGTGTCGGGGGCGATCCTGAGCCTCTACAACATCCTGGACGTCGACGAGCTCGCGTCGAAGACCAAGCTTCCGGTCATCTGCCTCACCTACAAGGAGACTGCGGGAATAGAGGGTTCGATCCTCCGTCACTTTCCCGACAGGAAGGAGGAGAAGATCAGGGCATACAGGAGGCTCAGCCCGAGGAAGCGCTTCAAACTCTCCTCCGGGTTTGTGGTGTACGCCAGAACCTCCCGCGTGGGGGACGGCGAAGCTCTCAGGGTGGCCGACATGTTCACTCTGCAGGGCTCACTTCCGGAGCCCGTCAGGGTCGCCAAGCTCCTGGCGAGGGCCGGGGCCGACCTCTAGAGAATCTTGACTCCGGGATTCATCATCCCGGTCGGGTCGTAGATGCGCTTCACCTCCTTCATCACTTCGTAGGAGCGGGGGTACTGGCGGCGGACGAATTCCGCCCGAAGCATCCCGTCCCCGTGCTCTCCGGTCATGGAGCCTCCCATCCTCCAGACAGCCTCGAAGCAGTCTTCCATCAGGCTCTTCAGGACCTTCATGTCCGACGGCGAAGCGCTGTCCAGCAGGGGACGCATGTGCAGGTTGGCGTCTCCCGCATGGCCGTAGGAGATGTACTCGAGGCCACGCCGCTCGAACTCCCCAACGAGCAGCCTGACCAGGTCGCCCAGCCTGCTCGGCGGAACCACCAGGTCCTCCACTCCGGGGACTGGCGACTTCGAGCCCTTTTTCATGTCCGCGGCCACGGTCAGAGTTTCGTTCCTCACCCCCCACGCCTCGGCCACGTCGCCAGGGTCGATCAGGGTGACGGGTTCAAACCCCTGAATCCTCGCATCACCTGCCAACCTCTCGAGGCTGTCCAAGGCGTCCGAGCCCGAGTCGAACTCGGCGAAGACGAGATATGGCCTCTCCGTCTTCGAGATTGACCTTATCCTGTTCCCTCGGCCCGTCCTCAGGAAGACGGTCTTGTCAACCAGCTCGAGGGCGCTGGGCGAGTAGGTCCGGAGCCTCTCCACCAAGGCGTCCATTTCCGGCAGCGACGTCTCGAAGATGAGCAGCGCCTTTGACGCTGGCCTTGCGAGCGTCTTGAGCTTGACCTTGGTCACGACTCCCAGGGTCCCCTCCGACCCGACGAACAGTCGGGGCAGGTCGAGGAGACCGTTGTGGATCACCCTTTCCAGCCTGTATCCGGACGAGTTCTTCGTCACCTTCGGCGCGTCGTGCTCTATCGAAGCCTGGTTGTCGAGCAGGAGCCTTGCAAGCCGACCGGTGCTGCCGCCGGCAGCCAGCCCCGCCTCGACGCCGAGGGGCCTCATCTCTGCCAGCCCCTCCTCGGGCAGGACAAGCCGCAGCTCCTCCACGTAGTCGATGGTCGAGCCGTACTTGAAAGTCCTGGACCCGGATGAGTTGTTGGCCGCCATGCCCCCCACGCTGCAGCTCTTGTAGCTGGACGGGTCGACGGGCATCCAGAGTGATTTCGACTCTAGGAAGGCGTTGAGGTCAGATTTCAGCAGGGCCGGCTCGCACTCGACGCTTCCCCCTCCGGCCATGGAGACCAGCCTCCTGTCCTGCAGAAGGACGAGCCCGTGTCCGACAGACTGGCTCGGGATGCCGGTCCCGGACCCGCGTGGCGTGACGCTCAGATGCCGAGCCTTGGCGGCCGCCATCGCTTCCGACACCTCCGCTTCGCTGGAGGCGACGTATCCAGCGGCCGGTCGAATTTCGACCATGCCGGAATCCCTGCTGAGCTCGCGAAGCTCGTCGTCGCGAACCAGAACCTTCATGGGCCTCAGTCTGCGGGTGTCGTATTTCGGTGTTCTCGGATTAGGCCGATTTCACTACGATCGTGCCCTGCATCCAGGCGTGATAGATGCAGTGGTACGTGTAGGTGCCCGGAGTGGTCAGGGTGATCTGGGCAGTCGAACCCGGCATTATGTCGCCTGTGTTGAATGCGCCCGCGGTGTCCGAGGTTGCTGTGTGGACCCCGGCGTCATCATTGACGAAGTAGACGGTGTTGTTCTTGCCTATAACCACGGTGATCGAGTCGGGGGCGTATCCGAACTGGGTCGTCTGGCCAGACGCATAGCCGGCTGGCGGGGTCGACGCCCCTGACGGGATCGTCACATTCACGCACGCGGAAGATGGACACAGCACTGACGTCCCAGTCCCCGTCGAGCTGGAGCTGGTCATTTGCGGTGCGACGTTGAACTGGTAGTAGCCTATGCTGGCCACGGCTCCGATGATGATAATCGAGACCACGAACCCAACAGCCGTGGGCGTGGAAATCCCCCTTGCCATCCGGTCTTTCGGGCCGCTGGCGCCCAGTCGGCGTTTAAATGATTTGGTGGAGGAATCGAGCCGCCAAAAGGGAGACCAAAGCTAAAATATAGTGGGCAACGCGCGATAGCGGAGTACATGGTGGAAGAGAGCAAGGGCGCTTCTACCTCCGACGCTCAACCGACAGATGAGAAGAAGCAGCCACAAGCTGCAGCGCCCCCGCGTCCAGTTCCTTCACAGGCGCCGACCCCGCCAGTGCGTCCCCCCACGGCAGCCCCGGCCCCCCGCCCAGCGGCCCCGACCCCGCCTCCGAGACCGAGCGTTCCCAAGAATGAAGGCAGGCGGACGTTCGCGAAGGCGATAGTCGCCCTAGGCGCCGTCCTCTCCCTGGTGCCTTTCGTCCCCTGGGGGACCTACCTTTCGTCTTCGGTGTCAAGCACCGGGGCCTACAAGAGACAGAAGGTGGTGCTGGACCTGAACACAAAGGCAAACGGGAACACCAATGGCCCCGCAGCAGGGAAGACTGTAAACGTGAATGACTTGACTACATTCCCTCCAAATTCGACTTTTCTGCTCACCTATCCGACTTCAGGCGACACCACGGTGGATTCCCAGAACCCTGACACATTCGTCAAATTCGGGCTGATCCGCCTCCCGGCGGAGATGGGGGGCTCGGGCAAGTCTGCTTCCGCGTTCGTTGCGTTCAGCAAGGTGTGCGTGCACCTGTGGTGCAGCCCGACCTACGACCCCGCCCACTCTACGAACCCTTCCGATGAGACCTACCAGTGCCCCTGCCACGGCAGCATCTACAGGATCCCCGACGGCCTGTCGATCGCGGGTCCGGCTTCGCTTCAGCCCCCGCCGACCAACGCCATTCCGATGCTCACGCTGACGGCCGATTCTGACGGCACTCTGAACATAGAGGCCCCGCTGTGGGACGTCGAGCACAACGGCGTGATCGGCTACGGGAGAGATTACAAGAGCTACGACACCTACATCAAACCCGCCGCCGGAGGCTCGTCCTAGCACTTGGCGCAGGCCCAGGCTGCCCAGGCTCAGAAGCGAAACCTCGTCTCCAAGCTCTATCACTGGGTCGTGGACGGACTCCAGAGGACGGTCTGGATGGGGATCCAGTACACCTTCCCCAAGCGCTTCGTCAGCCCGCTGGGCTACCTGGGCGTGCTGACCGGAATCACGTTTCTCGTCCTCGGCGTGACGGGCGGCGCGCTGATGATCTACTACCAGCCGACCCTGTCCGGCTGCGGCAGCCTCACGTGCGCGTTCTCCAGCGTGGCGAAGATCAACGACTCGGTACCCTACGGGTGGCTGCTGAGGAACCTGCACTACACCGCGTCCAACGCCATGGTGCTCCTGGCCGTGCTTCACATGTACTACCAGTACTTCAGCGGCAGGTTCAAGATCAAGAACGAAGTCCTCTGGGTGACCGGCGTCATCTTCGGGCTGATAACCGCGGTCGAGGCCTACTCCGGCTACGACCTGATATTCAACCAGAGAGCCGGCCTGGCAATCGAAATAGGTTCCTCGCTCGCCAACGCCACGCCGGTTCTCGGCGGCGCTGTCAGGCTCGCCACCTTCGGCGCAGGCTTCACCGACTTCATCCTCAGGCTCTACTCTGCCCACGTGTTCATATTCCCCATGATCATGCTCCTCCTCGTCTTCCTCCACTTCCCGCGCTACCTGGTCTTCGACCTGCCCGTGGTCTCGTCTGTGGTGGGCGCTCTCTTCATAGTGGCCGCCTTCTTCCCGGTCCAGCTCGGCGTCCAGTACTCCCCGAGCTCGCCCACTCTGACCATACCCGAATGGTACCTCACGGGAATCTATGCCCTGCTGCGGACCGAGTTCGACAAGTTCGTGATGGGCGCCCTCATGCCCGGTCTTCTCATCCTGATGGCAATAGTGATACCCTTCGTCGACACTTCGAAGAGGCTCAACTGGAGGGACCGGCCCTTCTTCACCGCCCTTGGCATCACCAGCATCGCCGAGATTCTCGTGACCACTGCCTGGGGCTTCTACATCAACCCGGACACTTCGCTTCCGACTCTGGCCAGGCTCATCGTCCCTCCCACTCTCTACTTCAGCTCCATGGTCGGGGTCGCCGCCGTGTCGTTCCTATTCACCTATGCCTTCCTCAGCTACGTAAAGTCGAGGGAGAGGGTGAGGAAGGCGGCTGCTCCGCTGGGGCCGATCCTGACGAAGAAGTGGGCCTTGGTCATCTTCATTCTTCTGATCCTCTCCCAGCTTGCTCTGAACGGGCTCGCAGTGGCTGCCATGGCCACGGGCCTGAGGAACATGGCGCTCTTCGACATCGGGGCGGTCCTTGTCGCCTTCGGCATAATCGCACACCTGTACAGGTTCAGCCAGAGCCTTCCTTTCTAGCCCCCGACGCGTATGTCGGCTGCCATCTCGACCCAGCGGGGCCCCACTTCGCGGACCCTCCTGGTCTCGTAGGTGCAGCCCGCAGGCAACAGGCCGGCCAGCTCTGCCTTGAGGTTCCCGGCCGCTTCGGCCTCGCTGCGCCCGAGCACGTGCCTGTAGTAGTGGACCAGTCCTCCCCTGGATGCCATCGAGAGGGCTTCAGGAAGGAATCTGTCCGATGCCGAAGGATGCGGCATCAGGACCCTGTCGTACCTGCCTTCCAGCCTCTTCCTGACTTCTGACGCGTCGGCGTTCAGCACCTCTACGATGTCGCCCACCTTGTTCAGTCTTACGTTCTCCTCGTGCAGCCTGCACGCGTAGCTGTTCAGCTCGCAGCTGGTCACCCTCGCTCCGCTCTTCTTTGCGATCACGATGCTGAATGGTCCGACGCCGGCGAACATGTTCAGGACCCGTTCTGACCTGCGGACAGCGTTGGCCAGCCTGAGCCTCTCCGTGGAGAGCCTCGGCGAGAAGTAGCACCTCCTGACGTCCACCTTGAAGGAGCAGCCGCTCTCCCTGTGCACCGTCAGCGTCCTTCTCTCCCCGGCCAGGTGGCGGAGCCTGCGCAGCCTGAACTCGCCCTCGATCGCCCCCTCCTGCTCGAAGACGCACTTGACGTTGGGCAGCTGCTCGAGAAGGGCCTTCGCGAGCCTCTTCGTCCCCCCCTTCCCCTCGCCCTTCGGCCCCAGTATCGCGATGTCGCCGACCACGTCCATCCCCTGGGACCTCGCCCCCGAGGCCGCGCGCGGGGACTCCCTCTCCGCCAGGGCCCTAATCAGCTTGGGCAGACTCCTCGACCTTCGCTGATACGTAGTAGTACGCTCCCTTCGCCTTCTGCTCCCTGTCGAGCTTGCTCCCCGGCTTGTTGACCCTCGGCCTGCCGCTCGTTATGTCGCGCCTGTAGGTGAGGCCCACCTGCCTCAGGAACGCGTTCATCCCCTCGTCCTTCCCCATGGGCGGGCTGGCGCTGCCGCTGCTGCCGGGAGTCCCGTCGAAGACCATCAGCTTGTCCGAGATGAGGTCCACCACCTGCAGGTCGTGGTCTATGACCACCGCGGCCCTGCCCCTGACCTTCGCCAGTCTTGTTATCGCCTTCGCTATCACAAACCTGTCCTCCACATCGAGGAATGCGGACGGCTCGTCCAGGGCGTATATCTCAGCGTCCTGGGCCATGGTCGCTATTATCGCCACCTTCTGGAGCTCTCCTCCGCTGATGTCGCCCACGTTTCGCGGGAGGAGCTTCTCCATCCTCAGGGGCACCACCAGGGAGTCCTGGAGCACCGGGTCGTCGAATCTGGTTCCAAGCGTCGACTGGAAGAACTCGCCGACCGTGCCCTGGAACGCTGAGGACAGGTACTGCGGCTTGTAGGCTACCCTGGCGCCGACGGACACCGTGCCCTGGTTTGGCTTCTCCTCTCCGGCAAGGATCTTCAGGAATGTGGTCTTGCCCAGGGCATTGGCGCCGACCACTCCCAGTATCGTCCCCTGGAAGAGGGTCCCGCCCGCGACCGTGGCCCTGAAGCCGTCGAACGATTTCGAGAGCTCGGTGTAGCTGGCGACGGGCGTCTCGCTCTCCACGGTCTCGACCGCCGTCCTCTGGCCGAAGGAGACAGGCCTGTCCCTGAACCTGATGTTCTCCTGCGGGAGGTAGCCGTCCAGAAGCGAGTTGATGCCTGTCCTCGCGGCGTAGAGGCCGGAGACGACGCCGTAGGCTCCAGGCTCGCCGTAGATTATCTGCACGTAGTCAGCCACGTAGTCGAGGAAGGCCATGTCGTGCTCTACGACGAGGACCGACCGTCCCGACTCCGCGAGGCCCCTGATCAGCTTCGACACGGCGAGCCTCTGGTAGACATCGTTGTAGGACGAAGGCTCATCGAAGAGGTAGAGGTCGGCGTCCTTCAGGGCAGCGGCAGCCACCGCCAGGCGCTGCAGCTCGCCCCCGCTGAGGTCCTTGACGTTCTTGGCGAGGGCTTCGCCCAGGCTCAGAGCCGCCACCACCTCGTCCATCCTCTTCCTTTCATCCATCTGTCGAAGCAACGTCGCGGCGTCGCCGCTCCACGCCTCCGGGATTCTGTAGACCGCCTGCGGCTTCAGGGCGACCTCCACCTCGCCGTCCGCCACGTTCTGGAAATGCTCCTTCATCTCGCGGCCGCTCAGGTAGGAGAGGAACCTGTCCCAGCTCGCCTCATGCTCGTAGTCGCCCAGGTTCGGGACGAGCGAACCAGAGAGCACCTTCAGGGCGGTGGACTTGCCTATCCCGTTCCTGCCGACCAGGCCGACCACCTGGCCCTTCCTCACGGTCGGTATCCTGAACAGCCTGAAGGAGTTGACGCCGTACTGGTGGATCTTGTCGCTCTTGAGCTCCTCGCTCAAGTTCAGTATGTCGATGGCGTCGAAGGGGCACACCTTCACGCAGACTCCGCAGCCGATGCAGAGCTGCTCGGAGATGAGCGAGACCTTCTCCTGGTCCAGCGCGACGCACTCTTCGCCGTTTATGTTGACCGGGCATTCCTTGATGCACTCTAGGCCGCACTTCTTCGACTGACAAAGGTCGCGCTCGACGACAGCGATTCTGTGAACCATCGGAAGGGCCTCAGTGACCAGCTAGCCGCTTTGGAATCGGGCAGAACGAACAGATGCTTGGGTCACCGACTAGCCCGAGGCTCTCGCAGCTGTGCCTGGCGCGCATCACCTTCCAGACCTCGTCGTCGCTCGCCTGGCCCGAAAGGTGGATGGCCTCGTGTTCCTCAATCACGGGCAGGAGCCTGCATCCCGAGCAGAGCGGCTTCACGAAGGCCAGAGGCCTGAGGGCGGTGGCGACCATCAGCGCCGCGGCGGACCCGACGAGCCAAAGAGGCAGCGCAAGCCCGAGGATCCCGGTCACCGGATAGAGAAGCGCGCCGACAGCCAGGCTCGCAGCACCCAGGACGCAACCGAGGAGGAGGGCCGTCCTGCCGCGCTCAAAGGAGAATCCTATGGCATTGCGCGGCAGCGAAGAGGCCCAGAGGGCGGGGACGAGCATGCGGACCGGCAGCGACAGCCTGAGGGTCGTCATCCCGGAGGCGACCCTTCGCCAATCCCCTGTGTCGGCCATCAACTTGGTGGACAATTGCCGGGTCTCTA
>JAFMAU010000052.1 GCA_029784825.1 Nitrososphaerota archaeon
CGCGCTCTCTTCTGCGGCCCGCGCTGCGGTGCTCGCCGCCGGGGGCACCATCCATGATTAACTCTTTCATCCACAAGGCGAAGCTCGCTCTCGGCGATTCCGAGATACGGAGGCGCATCATTTTCCTGGCTGCCGCGCTCGCCATGCACCTGTGCGTCTTGAACCTCCTCCCCCCTCGGACGACGACCTTGCTGGGGGCCTCCTCCGTCCCCGCGAGCATCGAGCCGAGCATAACCGCCGATGCGCCCGACGCGAAGGCAAGGGCCGCGTCCCCGGGCCCCCTGATCCCTCCGTCAGCGATCACCGGGATCTCGACCCTCCTCTCCTCGAGCGCCCCGGCGACCTCCGCCACCGCGAAGAGCGTCGGTGCTCCCACGCGGGTCACTTCAGACGTGATGCAGATCGAGCCTGAACCTATCCCAGCCCTGAAGCCTTCGACCCTCGGGAGCTCGTCCAGTATGTCGAATACCGCCTTCTGGCTCCCGACGTTGCCGGCGACGAAGTCAGAGCTGAGTTCGGGGAGGATCTTCCTCGAAGCCCCGATCACCTTCGAAGTGTGGAAGTGGGCGACGTCAGCTACGAGGAAGTCGACAACCCTGTCAAGGGCCAGGCATCTTTCTCTGTCCACGGGGGACACCGACGCTCCGACGAGCGGCCTTCCCCTGTCGTCGGTGCTGACGGCATCCACCCTTGACGCCTTGACCTTCCTCACTTGCTCCACCTGCGCCGCTATCGGCATGTTCCTGTGGATTGCCCCGGCCCCTCCGAGCCTCGCCATCTCGAGGGCTAGCCTCCACTCCGTGACCGTGTCCATGGGAGAAGACACTAGGGGGACTTTGACCTTGATCCTCTTCGTTAGCATGGAGCCCAGGTCGATCCCTCCGGGCTCCACGTCGCTCCTCCCCGGGAGGAGGATGAAGTCCCTGAAGGTGAACACGTCCTTCGCAGAGCTCAGTTTCGAAAGGAAGCTGCTTGGCAAGGTGGAGACCTTGCCGAAATCGGGACTCGCGTCGGGTATATCAACGCTCGCCCATGTCGCGATTATTTGACCAACTTGAAGGCGTGCAGGGGATTAGTTTCAGTCCGACCCTCCTAGATGCCGCCAGAGTTGGGGAGCCCTTATAGGCGGAGCCCTGGCAGAAAGCGAACCTTGACCGACTTCGTTCTCATACCGGGCGCATGGCTCGGCGCCTGGGCCTGGAAGAGAGTCGTGCCGCTGCTGGAAGAGCAGGGACACGGGGCATATCCGGTTACTCTCACTGGGATGGGAGAGAGGGTGCACCTCGCTGATGGGGTCGGCATGGAGACCGCAACAGACGACGTCCGGAACGTCATAAAGTTCAACGACCTTCACGATTTCGTCCTCGTGGGGCACAGCTTCGCAGGGAAGGTGGCCGCGGCGGTCGCCGACCGCGAGTCCGAGAATGTGCAGTCGATCATCTACCTAGACGCGTTCACCCCGAAGAAGGTCAGGACCCCTCAGGCGGCGTTCGACCCGGCCAGTGAGTACGGGCCCCCTCCCCCCGGCACCAACGCGATCCCCCTAACCAAGGAGACGATCGCGCGCATCGGCCCGGACGTCAAAGGGAAGGACTTCGAGCTGCTGATGTCCAAGGGGACGCCGTGGCCGGTCAAGCTCGCGGCAGACCCCATCTCGCTCTCAGCGAAGTTCGATCCGATAAAGAGCGCTTACATCTTCTGCAGGCAGAGCGGCGACCCTGTGGACGATATCGTGGCAGGCAAATGGGGAAAGCTAGATGGCCCCTACAGGATCATGGACACCGGACACTGGCCCATGATAACGAAGCCTGAAGAGCTCTCGGAAGACCTGGCGTCCCTCGCATCCGCGACCTAGGGGCAGTAGTAGTAGCACACGGTCGTCGTAGTAGACGTCGTAGTAGACGTCGTGCTCGTTGTCGAACTAGTAGTGGTCGTGGTGGTTCCTCCCGCGCTCGACGTCGTGCTCGTTGTCGAACTTGCGGACACCGACGACGTGATGGTCGAAGAGCTGGTCGTCGCCGCGGAAGTGCTCGCGGTCGGAGGGCTGCTCAGAGAGTATGCGAACCATATGCCTCCGATTCCCTGGCCGTTGAGAGTCCCGGCCTTCTTGTCTCCAGAGAAGAGATAGAGCGGCCAGCCGTCGAATGTGAGCTGCTTCAGCCCGTCGGCCCTCTTCGCCACGCCGAACGAGCCGGAACCCAGCCCAGACGGAAGCACCAGGCTCGGCGCGTAGAAGACGGGCCAGAGGCCGACGCACCCGCCCTTGCAGGTGCTCGTCCCGTTCGACGGGAAGTCAGTCGTCCGGTAGTAAAGGGTGAACCCGGACCCGTTGGCAAGGTAGTTGCCTACGCTGCCGCTGTAGGCTATGTTCACGGAGTAAGGCGCGGGGAGGGTGGAAGAACTCGTCGAACCGGGAGCATGGCTCGGGATGATCAGAAGGTACCCGGCGGACGCCGCTGCGGCTGCTACAATTACGACCGCAACTGCCGCCAAGATCCTTCGGTCCAAGCTTGGAGTAAGGCGACGAGTTGCGGATTTGAGGGTTCTTCAGAATCCCTCCAGAGTCTTTACAGAATCCCATGTACGCTTCTGTACACGCCGAAGAGATAGACTCCTTCTCCACAACCGTTAATAGGCCTGAACAGCAGTTTTGAAGGCAGGAATTGCCTCAGGACCCAGGGACCCTGTTCGGAAGCCTTCTCGCGGGGTGCATCAGAGACGACTATCTGAAGGACGACAGGAAGGTCCTGGCGGAGGGCGTGGTTTTCCTCATCTTGGGGGCGTGCAGCAGCGTCGCGACGACCTACCTCCTCTCCCTCGCTGGGGTTCTGCTCTAAACAATTCAACCAAGCCGTGAAGGAATACTGTCTCCTTCCAATTTACCGACTTTGGACGTGATATCAGGCATCGAAACAGCATGGGAAGAAAACTCGTCCTGTTCGGATTCTGGCTCCTGGGTTACGCCCTGGGCTTCTTCGCCTGGCTCGTAAGAGACCCGGTGATCAATGCCCTCATGAACATAGGCCTCAGCTCCGACGCAGCCGGCGCCCTCATAACGGGCTTCGCCGGTTCGCTGGTCATGCTCGTGGGCGTCATCATGTGGAGCTACCTGTCGTCGGGCAACTAGGTTAGACTCAGAGCGCAGAGCGGAAGCTCGACCCGGCTCGCGCTCCCGCATTTCTGCCCCTTCTAGTCCACTCCCTCGTTTGGATTCCTAAGCTTAGCGAGCTTGATCCGAAAACTGCCGGAGTCAGCCCGAGGCCGCGAGCACTGTGATAGTCCCTTTCATCCACGGGTGGTAGGTGCAGTAATACGAGTAGGTCCCGGGCGTCGTAAAAGTGTGCGTCCAGCTCTGCCCAGCGTTGATGTTCCCGGAGTCGAATGAGCTGTCCGTGGCGGTCACGGTGTGGGGGGCGTCGTCGTTGTTGACCCAGGTGACCGTGTTGTTGACTCCGATGACCACCTTGATTGTCGGCGGAGAGTAGTAGGGTGCCGCCTGCTGCATGGCCGACATCGGGAGTATGCTCACTTCTGGACCGGCCACCGCTGTAGCGGTCGTCGTCTGGGTGGTAGTCCATGTCCCGTTCTCTACCTGGAACAAGCCCATCGCCCCCTTCTGCATGTAGGCGAAGGCGTGCGAGACGAACGGGTTCTCGCCTCCTGGGTCCTTGAAGTACATGTCGACGATGGCGCCGCCGGACGGGGGTATGCTTAGCGTCTGCAATCCGTAGAGCGCGTTCGCCGGGTCCCCGTCAACGTATGCCGTGTCCATGATCGCGCCTATCACATGGAAAGCCTCCCAGACGCTTGGCCCTTCGTTGAAGAGGTAGAGCCTCACCAGCTGGTTCGGCTTTACAACGAGCGGCGTCGCCTGGTACCTGAACGCCTCTCCGTTGAAGACGACGTAGTCAGGGGTCACGGCGAGCATCTTCGAGTAGTTCCCGCTGTAGCTCCCGTCAGGGTTCGGGTGGGAGTTGAGGTAGAACTCGCTTTCGATCAGCACGTACTGCCCTCCCGGGGCCGGGGGAAGCGCGTCCGCCCCCGTCCCGTTGACGACGATGACGCCATACATCCCGTTGCCTATGTGCTCGAGGACCGGTGGAACCCCGCAGTGATACATGAAGATCCCCGGGTATGCGGGGACGAAGTCGAAGGAGAGCGACTTGCCAGGCGCCACCGGGGCGTACACCGTCGCCCAGTTCACCTCGGCCGCATGGAAGTCGATCGAGTGCGGCATCGTGTCTTTGTTTATCAGGGTGAAGTGGACGAGCTCGCACTGTTTAACGAATATCGTGGGCCCAGGGACGGTCCCGTTGAACGTCCAGGCATTGTAGGCGACTCCCTTCGCCACATCGACCTTGGCGGTCTCGGCGACCAGCGTCACGCTGGTGCTGCCGTTAGTCCCGGTGCAGGTCTGCTCCGTCCAGCCTGAGCTCTGGGTCCCGGAGCCAGCCGTGCCGCTGGCCAGCGAACCCACCTGCCCCTGCAGGCTGTTGATCTGGTCATTCAGCGACTGGGTGTTGTCGGTGTACGCCACCATGGACGCGCCGAGCAGGACGATCAGAGCTATCGAAAGGGCTGCCACCGAGGAGACCGCTCTTCTTCCAACCAACTCTCTCATGCCCGCGCGAGCCTGAGGGGCGCTTCGGGTAAGGATTGGCCCTATAGTTTCAGGGACACGCGGTCTCTACGTTTTTAGCCCTATCAGAGGCGCCAGCGCGCGTGCTAGAGGCCACCCTCGAAGGGATGCAGCCCCACAGATGGATGGAGATCGCGGTCGGCGGTTACTCCGCGAAGGTAGAGATACTCGACTCCAAGCTGCCTACGCCTGACACCGTCCAGCACCTGTTCGACATACAGGTCAGGCCGGACATGATGGATGAGGTGGTGGGTGCCATGAGGAAGGACAAGGACCTCACGGGCCTCGAGGTCATACGGTCCAAGAACGGCCACGTGTACGGTTCGGCTGCCTCGTCGAGGTGCACCGTCTGCAAGGAGGTCGCGAAGTCGAAGTGTTTTCTTTCCTCAGTGTCGGTGGTCTCAAAGGACAAGGCCCACTGGACTGTCCTTGGGAGCGACGACTCTTTCAGGGGCCTCATGAGGTCCTTGGAGAAGAGCAAGATCCCATTCGTGCTCAGGATGCAGAAGAGGCTGGAGGACACCGACCTTCTGACCACCAGGCAGGAGCAGATCCTCTCGATCGCCTTCGAAGGGGGCTACTTCGACTTCCCCAAGAGGATCGGACTGAAGGAGCTCGCGGCGGCGACCGCCATCAAGACTTCGACCCTGGCCGAGATCCTGAGGCGGGGCCAGAAGAAGATCCTTGGAGAGTACCTGGCCAGGAGGCTCCTCCTGCACCGGGACTTGGCCGCAGAGTGATCAGCTGAGCCGACTTCCCAGATCTCGGCAGAGGTGCCGGAAAAGTCCACGCCTACAGGGGAGTGAAGGCGATCACGGGGATGACCCTCTTGGTCTTCTGCTGGTACTCGGCGAACTGGGGATACAGCTTCGCCTGCTTTGAGTAGAGCAGGTCCCTCTCTGCGCCCCTGACCTCTTCGGCGCGGACCTTGATCTTGTCGTCTCCCACCTCGATCTCTACCTCAGGGTGCGCCTTGAGGTTGTGGTACCAATCGGGGTGGTGGTCGTGCCCTCCTTTCGAAGCAAACACCAGATAGCGGCTGCCGTCTTTGAGGTACATCACCGGGTTGACCCGCACCTTCTCCGTACGGGCGCCTTTGTGGTGGATCAGCAGCAGCGGCGCGCCCTTGAACCGGCCCCCTACCTTCCCGTGATTTGCCCTAAACTCAGCTATCGTCGCGGCGTTCCAATCGCTCATGTTCTTGCTCTTACCGGACGGTGGGCAAAATTACTTTCGGTCTGGCGCCGAGCAGGCCAAGACCCAGCTCGACCAGGGGTGAGCCCACGTGTGTTTCGCCGGGTACGACAAGGCAAAGGACGTCCTCGCCGTTGACTGGCAGAACTTGCAGTCGATCGACAGCGTGGGGCTAGGCCGCCTCCCTCTACGGGCCTCCTAATGTACCAGAAGGATATGCCGAATCGGATTAAGCCAAGGGGACCTAACACTGCGGAGGGTTGGGGCTGCACCTGCGGAAGCGACTGGCCCAGGCAGGGGTGATGCTGCTGATTGCCTCGTATCTGGGCGCTGTCCTTCCCATAATCTGGACTTCGCTCTTTCCATACATCGCGACTACGATGGGGGGCCTGGTCCTTCTCGTCGCCGCCCTTACTCCCGGGCCATCTGATGAGACGTGGGGGTCCATGTGGCCACTGGTCGGCTACGACAACGCTATCGACGCGCTCTACGTCCGGGGCCCTTGGTGGCAAAGGATCTACGAGCTTGACCAGCAAGACCGAGAGGACCGGATAACGACGGCCATGGGAAATTGGTTCCAGCCATAACGAGGCCCGCGACTTGACAGCAGCCCGAAAAAGGAGGAGAAGCCGACGATTGGACAGAACCCATCCTCGTAACGCTTTTATACGCTAAATGGAGGTCGTTTCATTCGTAAGGTCTGAGTTAGAGATGGCCAACAAGCCGCACCTGAACCTGATAGTAACCGGTCACGTGGACAACGGCAAGTCCACCACCATGGGACACTTCCTTTTCGACCTGGGCGTGGTAGACAACAGGATGATCGAGGAGTTCGCGAAGGAGTCCGAGAAGACCGGGGCAGGCGACTCTTTCAAATACGCATGGGTGCTCGACCAGCTGAAGGACGAGAGGGAAAGGGGTGTGACCATCGACCTCGCCTTCCAGCGCTTCGAGACTCCGAAGTTCTTCTACACTCTCATCGACGCGCCTGGGCACAAGGACTTCATCAAGAACATGATCACAGGCGCCTCCGAGGCCGACGCGGCGGTTCTCGTCGTCTCCGCAAAGAAGGGTGAGGCCGACGCTGCCCTCGCGTCTGGGGGACAGGCCAGAGAGCACGCCTTCCTGCTGAGGACCCTCGGCGTTTCTCAGCTGCTGGTGGCGGTAAACAAGATGGACGATCAGACCGTGAAGTACTCCGAGCAGCGTTACAACGAGGCGAAGCAGGACATCGAAACACTGCTGAAGACCGTCGGTTACAACACTTCCAAGATACGCTTCATCCCCGTCTCCGGGTGGACAGGGGAGAACCTCATCAAGCCGTCGACCAACATGCCGTGGTACAAGGGGCCTACGATGCTGCAAGCCCTCGACGAGTTCCTCGAGCCGCCGAAGCCAATCGACAAGCCGCTGAGGCTCCCAGTCCAGGACGTCTACACGATCACCGGGGTCGGCACCGTCCCGGTCGGCAGGGTCGAGACCGGCAAGATGAAGGTAGGGGACGCTGTTTCAATCATGCCAGAGGGGTTGACCGCTGAAGTGAAGTCCATCGAGACCCACCACACCCAGATGCAGGAGGCGATGGCTGGGGACAACATCGGGTTCAACCTAAGAGGAGTAGCGAAGGGCGACTTCAAGCGCGGTTCCGTGCTCGGGCCTTCCAACGCCCCGCCTACGATCGCCAAAGAGTTCAGGGCCCAGATAATCGTGGTGTTCCACCCGACTGCGATCGCCGCGGGGTACACGCCGGTGCTCCACCTCGCGACCAGCCAGACGGCAGCGACGATCAGCGAGCTCGTCGCCAAGATCGACCCGAGGACCGGTCAGCCGACGGAAGAGAAGCCAAAGACCCTCAAGACGGGCGACTCGGCGATCGTCAAGATCACGCCGCTGAGGCCTATCGTGGCCGAGACGTTCAAAGAATACCCAGAATTGGGCCGCTTTGCGCTGAGGGACTCTGGTTCAACCGTCGCAGCCGGAATAATCCAAGAAGTAACCCAGAAAGGGTCAGCAGAGAAGAAGGCTGCCGCAAAAGCATAGGCACAGCCTTTTACTGACGGTTTCGACTTCACTTAGCGGAAGCTGAAGCAGGAGAGGTTGCGCCTTCTCACGGCGTTGGCTCGCTGGAGGGACGAATGGTGCATCACAAGCGTCGTCCCCGTGGACATTGGAATGGCACAGGGCCTGCCGAGGGCGCACCTGTTCAACGACGGTGTAAATAGTGGGGGTTCGTACTCGGGACGGAATTGGAGTCCGACGCAGCCGTGTCCTACTTGGTGCTGGCATTCGGGGCGATATTCATCCTGTTCGGCTTGAAGAATCTGATCGCGAACCCATTCCTGGGGGCCTCCTCCCTCGCGGCCATGGCCGTCCTCTTTGGAGGACTCCTCTCCGGAGCGGCGATCCTGTTGGGGAAGCATCCGCGCTCTCCGGATTCCCTCGAGTGACTCGCGCCGCGGCCTTGAACAGAGGCTGCTAATTGGGCAGGTCGAGGTCCCCTGTCTGCGCCAGTACCCTGTAGCAGTTCAGCGTGATCCATTTGCTCGGCCGACCCAGCTCCTCGACCGTCACCAGGGTCTTCCTTCGGTGGGCCCGCCTCTCTCTCACCCAGTCCCCTTCAAGGAGCCACTTCCCCTCGGGGGTCATCTTGGACAGCAGGAGGTGCACCGCGTCGCCGATCCTCTCGTCGTCCTGATACCCGAGCTTCGTCAAGACCCTCAGCCCGTGCAGGGCATCATAGTAGTAGTACATCGGAAAGTGGAACTTCGTCAACATGTCGGCCGAGAAGACGTCCTCTAGCCCCTTGAGCTCTACGGGCCGCCAGTCCCTGTGAGACTTGTAGACCCTGTGTGCGAGGAGGAACTCGGCTCCCCGCTCGGCCGACGCCTTCATCTTGCGGGTCCACTTCTGCCTCGGGTATTCTGAGAAGGCCCAAAGCGGCTCGATTGTGGACATGAACGAGCTGTGGGTCGCCCCCGGCGTCGTGTCGCAGTTCCATCCGCCGTCTTCCAACTGGATTTCCGGGAGCCAGTCCAGCCCCTTCTGGATGCGTGGGTCGTCGTAGCCGAACGCTGTCATCGTCCTAAGCATGTTGCCGGAGATGCACGGCTCCTCCTCCACCTTCTCCCCTACCGGGCTGCACGTCCAGGCCCCGCTATCCACCCAGTGCTGCGTCGTCAGCCGCTTCGTCGCGCTGTCTATCCACGGCAGCGGGGGGACGCCCATCTCCCCGAGGAGCATCAGCTGCCAGATGGTGGCCGTGAACTTCGGGTTGTATGACTCGTCTTCAGGCAGCCAGTACCCCCTCTTCCCCTGCGAGCTCTTCAGATCCGCGACAGGAGGATAGGACATGACGTCCTTGCGGGCTGCCTTTGCCTCTCTGGCTCCGGGGCTCTTCCTCATGATGTCGGTGAGCGTGAGATACCTTACGGCCGGGTTCGAGGGCTCGAGGAGCCATTGGAGCGCTTGGGCTTTCACTGTCGGCCCGCAGCGCGGGGATGGCTATAACCTATCGCGCGGCCCTCTTCAACGCAACCCCCGCGACGAAGAGCGCCACCCCTACCAGTAGTAGGCCGCCGTATTCGGCTCGGACGCCGCGGGAGGCAAGCAGCGCGACCCCCAGGACCGATAGTATCGCCCCCATAGCCAGGAGCCGCAGGCTCAACCCACTCGTTCGCGCTCACCCGCTCGCAGTCTACTTCCACTTCGTCAGGATCTCTTCTCTGCGGAACGCCGCACGGACCACGTAGAGCAGGGCGAAGTCAACCAAAGCCAGGGCGCCCGATATGACGAGCAGGGTCCACGTGTCCCCAAGCTGCACGATCTGGAGCTCGCCGCCGACATAGATCCCTGCGAAGGGGAGCACCAGCAGCGTCCCCAGCTGCTGCGCAATCCTGACGTCGCTCACCCTGGACGATATCAGGACCCCCCACTCGATGCTCATCACTGTCGCGAGAGGCACCATCAGGAAGAAGACGATGGCGGAGTTCCAGTTCGGGAAGTAGTAGTATCCCATCCTTCCGACTGTCACGGCGTCTGTGAGGCCCATGAACACCACCGAAGCGGCGAGGATCGCCGCCAGGGGCGGCACGACCGCCGCTATCCCTTTTCCAAGAAGGATCTCCCCGTCGGTGGTCGGGGTCGCGAGGAGGGGCTCGATGCTCTTCTCGACCTTCTCTCCTACGATGCTGTATGACGCGATGGCAGATGGAATCATGCCCGCGAGTATCATGAAGAAGAAGTTGAACGACGGGAGGAGATATGACAGGGCAGCCGCGTCCGTCCCCTTCCGCTCGATGTACTGGATGACGAAGGGGAACAGCAACGATACTACGAAGGGGACGACGAACACGGAGTAGATTATGTTCCTCGTCCGCCTGACGACCAGGAGGTCCTTCGAAGCGACGATCAATGACTGGGAGATCCTCATTGGTTCCTCCTCACGAGCTTCAGGTACGTGTCCTCAAAGGTCGAGCCGACGGTCCCAGCGTAGTGGACGCGGGCCCCTGCCTGGACAAGGAGCTGCACCACGTCCGGGACCCTCGCCTCCGCGTCTGCCATCTCGAAGGTGACCTTGAGGTCTTCCACCGAGATCTTCACCTCGAGGTACTTCTTCTGGACCGCATGCAGCATGAGGTCGGTCACCGTCTCAAGCTGGACGACGATCTTCCTTGACCCGACCATGCGCTCCAGCTCCTCGGGAGACCCTGTCGCCATCAGCTTCGTGTTCAGGATCGCGATCTTGTCGCAGATCCTCTGTGCCTCGTCCAGGTTGTGGGTGTTCAGGAATATCGTCCTCTTTTCCTTCCTCAGCTCCAGGATGAAGTCCCTCACAGTCTTCGCTGATTCGGGGTCGAGGTTGGCTGTCGGCTCGTCCATGAAGAGCACCTGCGGGTCGTGGACGAGGGCCCTCGCTATCGCGAGCTTCTGCTTCATCCCTTTGGAGAACGTCCCGGCTGCGACGTCCCTCTTCTCCCACAGGCCGAGGAGGGTAAGGAACCGTCTGATGCTCTCCTTCCTCTGGGCCTCTGGCATGCCGTAGAGCTTCCCGTAAATGTCCAGGTTCCTGTATGCGCTTAGGGCCTCATAGAGCCCGACGTTGTCCGGGACGAGCCCGACCATCCTCCTGATTTTCATCGAGTCGGCGCCGTCTCCCACGTCGTATCCCCCTATTCTTGCCTCCCCGCTCGATTTCGATATCAGGCAGCAGAGCATCCTGACTGTGGTAGTCTTCCCCGCCCCGTTCGGACCGAGAAACCCGAAGACCTCCCCCTCGCTCACGTCGAAGGACACGCCGTCGACTGCCGTAAGGCCTCCGAACTTCTTCGTGAGGCCCGTGGTTTCAATCATCAGACGGTCCCCGGCATGGCTCCACGGAGTAAAAGGGCTATCGCCAGTCTCAGGGGGAGGAGCCTGGCTCCAGCAAGGCTTAGTTATGAATCAGGGCCGGTCGCGCCTGAGATGCCAGAACCCGTGGTCATCGTCGACTACGACGTGACCTGGGTCTCTACGTTCAGGATGCTCAAGGGCCAGCTCGAACGTTCGCTGGGCGGCCTGCCGGTCGAGATCGAGCACGTAGGGAGCACATCCGTCCCAGGCGCAGCGGCGAAGCCGATCGTCGACATCGACGTGGTCGTCAGATCGGAAGATGACGTAGCCAAGGCCATCCGACTTCTGGCCGCGGCTGGGTACAGGCACAAGGGAGACCGAGGGGTCAGAGGCCGAGAGGCATTCGACAATCCTCAGGGGCTGCCACAGCACCACCTCTACGTAGTCGTCTCGGGGAACTCTGAGCACAGGCGCCATTTGCTCTTCAGAGACTACCTGAGGAGCCACCCCGAGGACGCGGCGAGATATTCGGCCCTCAAGCGGTCGCTCGCGGAGACCTTCAGAGAGGACAGGGACGCCTACACCAATTCGAAGTCCGCGTTCGTCGAGGAGACCCTGCGCAGAGCTTCTGCAGCCAAGCACTAGGCCCTGGAGAGCCCCTTCGCCCTCGGGAACACCGATGCCTCCTCGGCCTTTGTGTGCAGTTCGAAAAGCTCCTCAAGCTCCCCCTGCCTTCCCTCCAGCTCCGCGGAGGAGAGGGCTGCGAGTTCGCTGACTTTCTTCATCAGCTGGTAGATCGGCCGGTGCTGCTGGAACACCCTGATCTCGTCGGCCGCCCCCTTGACTCCGAGCCTTCGTATCAGGAGCCCAAGGATCTGCGACTCCTCGTCCGCGATATGCTGTCTGAATATCGGGTCGACCTTCCGCAGCTCCGCGCCCGCCTCGTCGAAGGACTTCCTCCCAGCCGCGTCGCGCGCCCTCCGCAGACCCTCCTTCATCGCCAGGTGCTCTTTCACGAGCGCCTCGATCAGATCGCCGAGGGGCAGCGGGCGAGGGCGGTATCTGTCCCCTTCCGCCATCCGCGCCTCCTTCCATTGCCCCCTTTTTACGACCACCCTGTCGGAGCCCTGCGGTCCGGTTCACCGGGTTACGGCCGTCTGTTAAGGCAGGGGCCGAACTTCGCGTCGCGCTGATCCCGGATATCCGCGGCAACCGGTCCGCCTTCGCGGCGCCGGGCAGGGTGGAACGGTTAAACAGAGTCCGGTCGGGCCGGCCACCGTGAGCTTCGAACGCCTCCTCGACCAGGCGGGCAGCTTCAAGCGCCTCTTCGCCATGGCGAAGAAGGGCGGGGCGGTGGCGCCATGGACCCCGTCCCAGGGGCGGTCCAGGACGTCGGCCATGGAGGTGTTGGCCTCGGCCATGGAGGGGAGGTTCATCTTCTCCACCCCCACGGCCACCGCCACGGCCGCGCCCAGCAGGGCGGCCAGCTCCCCCGCCAGGGGCACGGCCGGCTCCGCCTCTCGATGGCCGGGGCGGCCCAGCACCCGGGGCGGCTCCCCCGGGGCGGCCAGGGCCAGGGCGCCCACGTGGGGGACGTCC
>JAFMAU010000053.1 GCA_029784825.1 Nitrososphaerota archaeon
AAGCTCAGGGTGAAGGCGACCCTGTCGAAGTCAGGCATCTCGCTGGACTACTCCGGCACGGCGGCTGAGGTGGACTACCCGCTCAACGCAGTCCTCGGCGTGACGATCTCCGGGGCGTACTTCGTCCTCAGGTGCCTGCTGGGAGACGACATCCCGGCCAACTTCGGGGCCTTTGCCCGGGTCAAAGTGAGCGTCCCCCCTGGCACGGTCCTGAACCCTACCTCTCCCCATCCCGTGGGAGGAGGGAACGTCGAGACGAGCCAAAGGAACGCCGACGTGCTATTCAGGGCGCTGGCGGCTGCCGCCCCTGGCAGGGTCCCTGCGGCGGCAGGAGGCTCGATGAACAACGTGATGATGGGTGGCACTTTCCGGGGCTCGGCCTGGGCCTTCTACGAAACGATAGGAGTGGGCCTGGGTGGGCGAGGGCAGATGGACGGGGTGGACGGAATTCAGGCCAATATGACCAACACGATGAACACCCCGATAGAAGAGATCGAGCGGACGATCCCAGTAAGGATGGTCGCCTACGAATTCAGGCCGGACAGCTCGGGGGCTGGGAGGTGCCGGGGAGGCTCGGGGCTGGTTAGGGCTTATCAGTCCCTGGAAGACGGTGCAACCTTCACCATACTGGCGGAGAGAGGCAGACACTCTCCCTGGGGCCTCGCAGGCGGGTCGTCCGGCGAGAGGACCGAGATCCTCCTCATGAAGGGTGGGGAAAGGGCGAGAATCCCGCCGAAGTCCACGCTAACCCTGAGGGCAGGAGACGTCGTCGAAGTAAGGACCGCGGGAGGGGGCGGCTACGGGCGCCCCTCGAGGAGGCCTTCGTCCAAGGTCGCCGAGGATGTCGCTGACGGCATCCTCACGGCGGGGAAGGCCGAGTCCGAGTACCGCTACAGACGCCGCCTCACACTAAAGTAGCCCGGCTCTCCCGGAACCCCATGCGGCCGGCCTTTGGCGTGTTACTGGAGCTCGCAGCCCTCGCCCTGATCTTTTCCCTCGCGCCAGCGGTGCCTGGAGGGGTTGTCTTCGCCGTCTACGTGCTTCTCGCAGAGTTCGCCGCGACCTTCCTAATACACTGCCCAGCCCACTACACCGTCGGCATGGCGCTGGGGATCAGGTTCACGGAGATGAGGGCCGGTCGGACGACCCTGGCCCGGGCCCTGCCGCCCAGACTCGGGCGGTTCGCCCGCCTTATGCCGATTCTGACCCTCAGAGCTGACAGGCCCTCCCTGGCGAGGGCGTCAAGGGCGAAGGCATCCGCCATGTTCGCTTCCGGGACGGTCGCGTCAACCTCGGCTGCCTTTCTCGTAGCAGGAGGCAGCACGATGGTCCAGCCTCTTCCATACGCCTCACTCGCATGGGCCCTGGCGCTGCTCTACCTCGCCTTCGACCTGAGGTTCTCTCCTCGGGGCGGCGACCTCAGGAGGGCCAAGGCTGCACTCGGCAGGTGAGTTCGACAGGACCGTGTCGGCTGGACCTGGGGTTCAGTTTTGCTTCGTCCTGAACCTGTCAGGGCTCAGGAATCCAATGTCGTACCCTGCCTTCTCTCCCGCAGACACGTTGGCAGCGATCTCTCCCATCACGCTGGCGAACTTGAACCCGTGCCCCGAGCAGGCGCTTACGACGGTGACCTTCGGCTCCCCGGGAAGGGGGCCCACCACGAAGTTGAGGTCCGGGGTGTTGGTGTACAGGCAGGTGGTCGACGCGATCGGTACGCTGTCCAGTCCCGTGAGCCGCTTCGCCACGAAGTCTCTGACTGGGCCAACGTCAGCCTCTGTCACCTCACGTCGGACCTTGTCTGGGTCACCCATCTCACCACCGTGGGTCCGTGCAACCTTGACGCCATGGCCGAGCTCAGGGATGCCGTAGTAGTAGGAGTCGGCCGTCTCTTCCATGATGAAGACTGGCATCTTCGGTGCCGTGAACACCTCCTTCCCTCCAGAAGAGAACCAGAACGGGACCTGCCTCTCGCACTGGAGAGGGATGGCCCCGCCCAGCAGGCGGCCGTTCCAGGCACCGGCGCATAGGATCAGCCTCGGCGCGGTCTGCCTCCCGAGGCTCGTCTCGACTTCGACGGAGTCTGCTCCGGCCTTCCACCCCTTCACCTCTTCGGAGAACCTGAACTCGGCCCCGGCCTCGCTCCCCAGCCCTACGAACGCCCTCACGCTCTCTTCAGCGAACAGGACCCCAGCGTTGCGCTCGTAGACCGCCTCGAACTCGTCGGTCAGAGAGAACGCCCTGAACCGATCCTGCGCCTCCCGCGCCGACAGCACCTCGTGGGGGATCCCATGGGCCGCGGCGCTCTTCAAGACCCCCTTCACCAGCGCCCCATCGCTCCGGCCCACCATCAGCCCCCCGGTCATCAACAGCAGCTTCTTGCCCGACCTCGACTCGGCCTCCCTCCAAGAGTCGAAGGCTCTCCGGAGCAGGGGAACGTATCTCGGGTCCTCGTAGTACGCCAGCCGGATTATCCTCGTCTGGCCGTGGGACGACCCGAACTCGTGGTTCACCCCGAACCTCTCTATGTTGAGCGTCCTGATGCCTTTCCTGGCAAGGTTGTAGGTCACCGAGGACCCCATGACCCCGCAGCCCACCACGATCGCGTCCCATCGGCTCCGCCCGTTGAACGGGCCCGGCCGCCTGACTTCCTGGCTAAGTGCCAACTGTGGACTCCGCCAACGCCTGGTCTTGGCTCTGGCAGGGGATATCCGTTTCTTGGCGCGGTCCGGTCATTATAATTAACGTTAAATACAGTCCGAGGCGTTCCTCCCACTGCTCACCCGCTTGGTGAATACAAGGAAGCTGATCACGGCCACACTCTTCGGCGTCCTGATTGGTGTGGTATATGGTGCTCTTCCTTTCGAGGTCGGCGACACACTGATCGTGTTCGAGGCCATCATACTCTCCCTCAGCTTCATCCTTCTCGGGCCGGGCGGTGCGACCTACACCGGCCTCATCAACGGGCTGGTCGAGACTCCTTTCCAGCTCGCGTTCGGGCCGTTCGCGCTGGCGGTGGCCCTATTCTATGGAGTGCTAGTGGACGTATTCAGCGTACTGTTCAGGGTCAAGTCCGAAGGGAAAGTCCGACCCAAGAGGCTGGTCGCGGCCCTGAGCCTGAGCTCTGTCATCACAGGCCTGTCCGCGACCTACGCGTTCATAGCTCTGGGCTTCGGTATGACCGCGCCGTTCGTGGACGTGTATCTGCCGGTCCTGCTCGTCGGAACGCTCAGCGGGGCGATAGGAGGGTACCTCGCGGGAAGAATCTGGGATCGGAACCTGAAGCACAGGTTCTCCCCCACCCAGCCTGCGACCTAGCGGGCCGCTCGCGAGTCATCAGATCTGAGCTTCCGGGTGAGCCTGAGCAGCAGTCCATAGAGGATCACTCCCAGGAGCATGAAGGCGGCCCCCACCACTTCGTTGAGCAGGACCCCCGCGACCAGCCCCGTCAGGAGCACGAACGCTCCGATGACGATGATCAGGATCGCGGCTGACTTTGAAATCGGGCTTACCCTAACCGACAACCCGAAGACGCGCGCCGGGGGCAGGTTAAACGCTTGCGGGGCCCAGGCGTGCTTATCTCCAGCCACGCCCCGCCCAGCATAGATGGACAGGGAAACCGCCGGGATTTCATGCTGCTTCGACCGTCAGTCCCAGAGGATGTTCCGGGGCTACGAGAAGAAGGGGTTGGGCGCGCCCGCTCTCTCCATCGCGGAAGCCCTGACTGAGAACGGACTAAAGGGGTCGACCGTCCTAGATGTGGGGTGCGGCTTCGGTGCACTTGCACTCGAACTCCTCCGCCGCGGCGCCTCGGGGGCAGTAGGCATCGACCTGTCGCCCAAGATGATTCAGATGGCCAGCAGCCTGGCGGCTGTCAAGGGCCTCTCCGGGCTGGCTTCATTCCAGGTCGGCGACGGAGCCTCCTCGAAGCTGCCGAGCTCCAAGATGGTAATCCTGGACGGCGTCCTCTGCTGCTACCCTGGCTTGGAAGCCCTGATCGACAACTCCAGCTCGGCCGCCGAGGCCTTCTACGCCATCGCCGTGCCTGACGATGCCCGCTTCGCCACGAGGGTGTTGAGGCTCTTCCTCCCACTGCAGGGACTTGTCTTCGGGCGCGACGGCTTCAGGTTCTTCGTGCATCCTACCAGGAGGATCAGAGAGGCGCTGCAGGCAAATGGGTTCAGGCTGGTGTCGAGGTCCCCGGCCGGATGGGTCTGGTCGGTCTTCGTGTTCAGAAGGGCCTAGGGACGCTTGGTTCCCTTCTCCTCTTCCTTCAGGAGCTTGTAGAGCCTGAACCTGTCGCCTTCCCCCGGCGATAGGGTGTATCCGCAGACCCGGCAGGATATGCCCTGGCCCGTCTCCTTCAGGTCGAAGCGCCCGCACTTCGGGCACTTCATCTGGTCGGCCTGGCTCTTCACGTTCCAGGTTCTCCCGCGCTCGCTTGAAAAGCGTTCCATGCTCCCGCCTACCAGACCCTGATCAGTCCTCCTCTTGAAAACACCCCTGGACAGGAGTACTTCTCGTAGATCGCCTTTGGGAGCGAGATGTCGGCCACGTATAGGTCTCCGAGGTGTCCCTTCGCCCTGGCGTCGAGGAAGCCGGTCTTCGGGAGCCCGAAGGTCACCGTCGCCCTTGCCGTCACGCAGGGTTCCCCGGGCTCCCCCGTCGTCGCATCGAGCCCCGACGGGATATCCACCGCAAGGATAGGTAACTTCGAAGCAGTCGCCCTCCTGATCAGCCCGGCAAGGGGCTCCCTGGGGCTCCCCCTGGCCCCGTACCCGAGGAGCGCGTCCAAAATCAGCTCCCCGTCGAGCTCATCGTCCGGCGCCCTCGTCCTGACTCCCATCTTCTCTACTGTGGCGAACTGCTTCGCGGCGGGGTCCCTCAGCGCGGCACTGCCGTCTCCGAGGACCAGGGTGACATCTCCGCCCCAGTTGTGGATGTGCCTGGCGGCCACCAGCCCGTCTCCTCCGTTGTTGCCCTTCCCCACCAGGACCTCTATCTTCTTGCCGGCGACGTCCCCTCCCAGAAGGCGCAACGCCATCTCTGCCGTCTTCGTGCCCGCGTTCTCCATCAGCGAGTCTACCCCAATCCCCACGGTGTCAATCGCGAACCTGTCCGCCTCATCCATCTCCCCCGCCGTCAGGAACGCCAGCCCACCCTGGAACTTCAACGGAGTCACGCCACCGCCCTTCTGTATTTCAGGATGCGCGAACGGCGCCCCTGTCAACAATAATTCTTCAAACTGGCACGCCGATTAGAGCCCGCGGTATATTGGAACCATGAAGGCACTGATGACTACGCATGAGCTTCTCTTCCAGATGGGATAGGAAGGACCAGGGGCCCGGCCTCGTGGACAGGCTCAAGGGGACGGTGCGACAGGCGGCACCCCTGAAGCCGCAGCTCGAGCAAGCAAACAGGCAGGTCAAGCTTCTCATATCGCAACTCGACGGGACTGTCAACAGGATCAAGCAGCGCGACGCCACCATCTTCAAGAACGTGGTATCCTCTCTCGCGAAGCACGACACGCAGCACGCGGCGGTCTACGCCAACGAGCTCACTGAGGTGAGGAAGATGGGGAAGATGGTCACCCAGGCTCAGCTCGCCCTGGAGCAGATTTCCCTGAGGCTCGGGACAATCAACGACCTCGGCGAAATCGCCAACACGCTCGCCCCGGCGGTCTCCGTCATCAGAAACATGAAGGAGGACCTCCGCATGGCGCTCCCGGAGGCCGACAAGGAGATCGGCGAGCTCTCGGGCCTCCTCAGCAGCGTCTTGGTGGACGCAGGCACCACGGGAGGCATCTCTCTCAACTTCGACGCAGCCAACGAGGATGCCCAGAAGGTCCTCGAAGAGGCATCGGTGGTCGCCGAGCAGAGGATGAGGGAAAGCTTCCCCGAGATCCCCGCCAGCGTGTTCGCCCAGGACGAAAGAGAAGGCCTCACAGCCTAGCCGACCTCTCCGGCAGAGAAACCGCGGGCCGGCACGCCGTTGAACAACGCAGAAATTCAGTTGGCTTATAATCGAGGGGCGCGGGCAGAGCTCCAAGTTGAAGTTCAGCATCCGGGCCGCCCCGGAGGGCTCCGCGGCCGAGGCCCCGATTGTCCCCGAGCGGAAGGGACGCAGGGCAGCGGCGATGATCATCGCGGCTCTAATCCTCCTTTCAGCTTTCGTCGTGGCTGTCCCGTACCTCTCCGAGGGACTCAGGCGGGGTTATTCGTTAGTCTCAGGACTGGAGGGCAGCGGGACGACGAACGGCGGCACGGTGACCGGGGGCTCGGGCGGCGGGTTCGTCACTTCGACCAACTGCTCGAGCGTCGTGTCGGTCCGGCCGCTCACCTCGCCCAACATCAACGGAAGCGTGGCCACCATCTCGTATCCCAGTGACTACTGTGCCCTGGCCGAATACGCGCTCAACCAGATCAACGCGGATCGGGCGGCGAACGGCTCCAGCCCCGTCTCCCTGGGCTTCAACCAGGCCGCCCAGCAGCACGCCGATTCGATGCTTTACTACGGCTACTTCGGTCACTATGACGTCCAGGGATACAAGCCCTACATGCGGTATTCGCTGCTGGGAGGCAGGGGAGCCGACTCCGAGAACGTCGCCTACCTGTCCTATTCGCTCCCGCACTACACCACGACCTCTGCCGTCGAGCAGGCGATCCAGTTCTTGGAACACTCCATGGTGTACAACGACGCGGCCTGCTGCAACAACGGCCACAGGTACAACATCCTCGACCCGCTCCACAACTTCGTCTCCATCGGCGTCGCCTACAACAGCACCCACGTCTTCTTCGACGAGGAGTTCGAGAATGACTACATCGCGCTCAACTTCACTACCACAGGTTCGTCAGGTTCAAACCCGTACTACGTCACCATGAGGGGGACGCCCATCCCGGGTACCCCCAAGGCGGACTCGATCTACATAGGGTTCGACAGCACCCCCACGGCCCAGACAAGGAGCCAGCTCGACAGCGCGCCGCACGACTATGGCCCCGGCACCCTCGTCGGGGGCGTGCTCCCTCCCTCGGGCGTCTTCGGGGGGTGCGGCCAGTTCACCAGCGGGACCACAGTGTGCGCCGATGTATGGACCTTCAACCAGAGCGCCGTGAGCATATCGTTCTCGCTCGAGCCCTTCATCCGGAACTACGGGCCGGGGGTCTACACTGTCTACCTGATCACAGGGTCGAGCACCGACTCGGCGCTCACGACGATTTCGGTGTTCGTCCCCTAGCTCCTGGCCATCTCTGTCCTGATCAGGCGCGCAGTCTCTTCCATCTCAGCCGGAGCGAACCGCCTGCGGTCGGAGAACCTTCCCTTGTCCTCCATCTTGACCGGGATTACATGGACGTGCACGTGGGCCACAACCTGGTTGGCCGCTTCCCCGTTGTTCTGGACGAACCTGAACCCATCCGCCTCGACGGCTGTCACCACCGCCTTCGAGACCTTGGATGCCACCTGGAACAGGTCGGCGATGTCTGTCTCCTTCATGTCCCAGACAGTCTCGCCATGCTCCTTGGGACAAACCAGGGTGTGCCCCTTCGAGAACGGATAGATGTCTAGGAACGCTATGTGCCTGGCGTCTTCATAGACGACGTTGGAGGGCGCCTTCCGGGACACTATCTGGCAGAAGATGCAACTCTCGGGTCCCTCGTTGGGTGGCGACAGGGGGAGCCGCCTCGTCGGTTTCATCCCGGGTTTCTGTGCAGCAACTTCACGTAAACCTTTCCGCGGGGCCCTTCTTATTACACGCACGGGGGCGCGGACGCCGTTTGATGTGCGAGAGGTGTCACGCGGGCCAGATGCTCGAATACGAGAAGCGACTCGGCCGCAGTGGCAAGGAGACTGTCATCAGGGGGCTCCGATGCGAGCGGTGCGGGTACGTCGAGCTCTCGGACGACGACGCGATCTGGTCGGCGGTCTGACGTCAGAGGACGCCGCCCGCTGCCTTCCGGTAGGCTGCGATGAAGTCCAGGGCGAACCTGTCTGCCTGCTTCTCTGTCCCCCTGTGCTTCCCGCTCACCGACCTGAGGTGATGGTAGTATTCGTGTATCATGACGAAGGGCTCGTAGAGGTACTCTCGCTTCGCGGCGAGTATCTCCTTCCTGTTCTGAGAATATACCGCGGCGACCCGCTTCGTCCTGCCTTCGACCACTCCGACCCCGAGCTTGGGGACAGAGACCCCATACCACTTTGAGAGGAGCTTGATCGCCTCCTCCGGGTTCGAGTCCAATATCAGCGCGACGACATAGGCCTTCACTTTGTCCGGTGTCGTGTCCAATGGGCTTTCGGCTATCCCCGGTCACTTAAGACATCGCGTCTTGTGCTCGCAGTTGAGCCTTTGGTCAGCAATCGTTGATTCCCCTGTTCAACTGCGGCTGGCGATGTCACAGGGCCATGAACAGGCGCAGCAGGCACATCAGGCTCGACGGGCCGAAGGGAATGAGGTTCAGGGGACCGCCTTCTCTGTTTTCCGTCGGCTGACCGAAATCTCGATGATTGCGCTCGAGGGTGTCCGTGCCCTAGGGCGTGCACGCCGGGTTGAAGCTGGCATCGTAGCCGCATAGGGTCCACGCCAATACCGTCCCGTTCACCACCTGAAGCTGATCGGAGCCGCTTTCGGACGGAGCCCACCCGCCGTTGGAGAACTCCCAGATGAACCAAGCGGTGCTCGAAGTCTGGTTGACCCCGTTGATTCCTGTCACGAAATGCTCTCCGTACTGAGGATACCACGTCGCCTGGACGTCTCCTCGCAGCAGCACCAGGGTGACCACGTACCCATTCCACCCTGGCTGGGCCGTGGAGTCGTTGTACCACCTGCTCGTCCCGTTGCCGTAGTCTACCAGCATGTGCACGTTGTAGACCAGCGCCCTGTGGCCGTATCCATTCGCAAGCGCCTGGTACGACGACCAGAGCGAAGCGAGGTCGGACGCAGCGGTGCGATAGGCGGGGGTGCTCGTGTTCAGGTTCGACACCGCGCCGGCGAGCAGGGAGAGCGTCTGGTTGTAGTAGCCAAGACTGTAGTTGTAGAGCGAGAGGAGGGAGTTGTAGTTGGCGAGCGCCAGGGACAGTTCGGTCTGGTGCTTCATGTCGAGCGACTTTTCCTGCTGGTATTCGCCGAAGTACACCGCCGCCAGGGAAGAACTGACCAGAAGGAATGCTACGAGCACCACGGCCACCCCATAGAAGACAGGCTTGGTGACGGTCAATGGACCCTCCTGAGCCTCGGCATGATCAGAAGGGACGCGGGGGCAAGAAACGTACCGAGGGCGAAGTCAGCCAGCTCGTGCGCCATGGGGACTGGAAAGACGAAGCCAGCCAGCTCGACCGTGAGGAGCTGCGACAGACTCAAGCCGGGACCGAACCAGATCAGAGCGGTCGCCGCATTGGCCGCGAAGTCCCATACGAAGGCGCAGATGGCAAGCGTCGCGCCGATGAAGAACGCCACCGGATAGGGGCTGGCTCCATCGGTCCGCCACATCTTCGACGCCCCCCACCCTGCCAGTGCGAAGATTAGTTCCCCTCCGACAAGAAACGGGGTGATCGCGCCTGCGGGGCCCCAGGGGCTTACGACACTCCACACCGCCTCTGACACCACCGCCACGGCGGCTCCCTGCCTGAAGCCGTAGACGAAGGCGACCATGAAGACGACGGCGTCCAGGAGCTTGAAGCTCACGAAGGGTGCCAGCACGAAGTCCGTCCCCACGATGAGGGCGCTGAAGACTGCGACAACTGCGACGTCCGTCTTTCGCATGGCTGGTTGGATTATCCAGCCAGACGAGATATAAGCTCTCCGTAGCCAAGTTTCTTGACAAGACGGAACTGGTTATAGAGAACCCAACCACGACCGGTCATGTTGACCGGGGTCAACGAAGTGCTGAGGGCCGTTGAAAGGCGGGAACAGGGGCCGTCCCCGGGCTTCACCAGGGAGCACACGCTCCTCGCATTCCTGACTCTTGGTGCTTCGAAGTCAATGGGAAGGCAGACCCTGGCCGCCGAGTCTGGCCTTGGGGAGGGTTCCATGAGGACGATACTGAAGAAGTTCCGAAGGGCCCACCTGGTCGAGATCGGCTCGGCCGGGATACGGCTCGCCGACGCCGGCATCCGCGCCAATCAGGCGATCCTGAAGGCGCTCACCCCACCAGTGGTCCTGCAGGGTTCGACGCTCACCCTGGGGAAGAAGCAGGCCGGGACCCTCGTCAGGTCGGCCGGGGGGTCGGTTTCAAGCGGAATCCAACAGCGGGACGCTGCCATCAGGTTCGGTGCAGACGGAGCCACGACCTATGTGTACAGAGGGGGAAAGTTCACCGTGCCGGGAGAGTCGTCCGACTGTGAGAGGGACTTTCCAAGCAAGACATGGTCAACACTCCGTGGGGAGTTCGGCCCCAGCAGCGGAGATGCCATCATCGTCTGCGGGGCAAGGGATGAAACGACGGCCAAGCTGGGTGCCCTTTCAGCAGCCCTGACGCTGCTGTAGTCACGCCTTCTGGGTCTGCTGCGCCGTCGAGGCTTCGGGACCGGCCGCCGCCTTGTTCACCTGCCTGTTGATGGCGTCCGCGAAATAGTGTCCGGTGACGACGACCTTCACCGACTTCACTCCCTTGACCTGAGCCAGGCCGTCCTTCAGGTCCTGCGAAATCTTGAGGGCGAACACCGGCGGGCAGAACTGGGTCGTAGCATGGTACTCCACGTTGACGTCCCCGTCCTTGATATCAAGCTTGTCGATGAGGTTCATCTCCACTATGGGCATCCCGATTTCAGGGTCCACCACTTTCGAAATCGTCCTCTGGACCTCCCTCACATCGACCTGATCGGCTGACATGAAACGACCGTCAATTCTGGTCTCCGCTACTAAAAGATTGTCCCCCGACTCCGACCGACATCTTTACAGCGCATGAAGGTGGCCGGCGTCGGGTGAAGCCCGAGGAGGTGCTGGCCTCGATCGAATCTGCCGCCCCGGGCCGGGGTTGGCCGATCATCGGTCCCAAGCGCGGGATGATTCTGGACGACGTGATCAGAGAGCACCGACCAGCAAAAATCCTGGAGGTGGGGACCAACGTGGGCTACAGCGCCATCAGGATGGCGAGGCACCTGAAAGCAGGCGAGAAGGTCACATGCGTAGAGATCAGCGAGGACATGGCGGCGCTGGCCCGCTCCAACTTTGCGAAGGCGGGGGTCTCAGACCGCGTGGAAGTCGTCGTCGGCGACGCCCTGCAAGTCCTCCCGACCCTCGGCGGCTCGTTCGATATGGTCTTCCTGGACGCGGTCAAAGTCGACTACCTGACCTACCTGAAGTCCGTCGAACGCCTGCTGCACAAGGGGAGCGTCGTGGTGGCGGACAATGTCAAGTCGTTCGGGAGTGAGATGAAGCCCTACCTGGACTACGTCAGGCGCTCCGGAGCGTACTCCAGCGCCTACAGGGAAGCGCCGCCGAACTGGGGGACGGGCGCCGGGGATGCGGTCGAGATTAGCGTCAGGCTCTGAACCCGGCGACCAGGGCGCGCCACCTCTGTCCCCCGTCGAAGGGGAGGTATAGCCGCGCGCGGTCGACCAGTCCGCCGTACCTGGCGGTGATCAGGCTCCCGATCTCTTCCCAGGTCCCTTCTACCACGAACTCGTCAAGGACCTCATCTGGAATCTCCGAGGACATCCCTTTCCAATCCCCCTTGATGGAGCGCCCGCGGAGTCGGTCGGCGATTTCCCCCCACCCGTGGAGCTCCATCACCTTCCTGTAGCTCCTGGTGGAAGCGTAGAACGCAACCTGTTCCCTGTACGCTTCCCTGACGTTTCCTCTCTCCTTCGCAGAGTCCCCGGCGGCCACGAAGATAGAGGCGGCAACAGCGACCTCCCCTCGCTTTCTCTTTGCCCTGGCTGCCCCTTCCTCCACCGACGGGATGACGACTTCCCTGAGGTATCTTACCGTATGCAGCGGATGCACATGGAGACCTTCGGCGACTTCTCCCGCGACCCTACACATCCCCGGGTTCACGCCTGCGACATAGATCGGGATTCTCGGGTTGGGGATGGGGCCGGGGTCGAAGAACGGGCTCATCAGGTCAAGATGGAAGTACCTTCCGTCGTAGGCGAGTCTCGCCCCATCCTGCCAGGCCTTCCAGACGGCTCTGATGGCGAGGACTTCGTCTCTCATCTTAGGCGCCGGAGGGTCCCACTTCATCCCGAACCTTCGTTCGATGTGCCCCTTCACCTGGCTCCCCAGGCCAAGGATCAGCCTGCCTCGCGAAGCGCTTTGTAGATCCCAGGCGGTGTAGGCGAGGGTCGTGGGGCTCCTCGTGAACGCCAGGGCGATGGACGTCCCGAGTCCTATGCTCTTCGTGGAGGCAGCCGCGAGTGTGAGCTGAACGAACGGGTCATGCTTCGTCTCGTTGACCCAGAAACAGTCGAACCCGAAGGCCTCTGCCTTCCTCGCCAGTTCTCCAGCTTCGACAGGCGAGCCAACCGCTACCTCGGCATCGACCTTCAAGCGTTCGTCCCGCCATCAGGACGCCTCTTAAAGCCGAACCAGAGGAGGATGCCAGCAAGACCCTTTGGTTTACACTTCCATCGTGGCCGGCCTGACTGCGGCCCTCTGCTGGGGGACGGCCGATTACCTGTCCAGGAGCCAATCGGAGAAGGTGG
>JAFMAU010000054.1 GCA_029784825.1 Nitrososphaerota archaeon
GGACCAGCTTCCGAGAACTCTTCAAGCAGCCCGTCACTCCTCAGATGACGCAGATTGGATATGTGAAGGGTCGCACCTCTCTCCCAGACGTTTCTCTGCAGGTCCTCCGCCAGGTGAGCCAGTGTGTGCTTGTAGAGGGTGATGGCATCGTTACTCCTTGGGATATTGCGATTAAGGGACTTAGAAGCATCGCCCAAAGTCAAGCGGAATAGTAATTTCACGCGTCGGCCTACGCAGGCTAGGAGAACCGAAAGAAAGTGCATAGCCTACCCACTCGCGCGAAGGACAGAAACGGGCCCGATGGGATTCGAACCCATGGTTTCTGAAGGCAGCTCTTCAGCTTCGGAGGCTGACGCCCTGATCCGTGCTAGGCTACGGGCCCGTCTTGAGCCTCGCAGTTGATTAGATAATTCTTTGCGCCGCACTCCTTTCAGGAAGGGTTAATTCACGCGCCATGAACGAGGCCACCATTGTTGGGTCCAGGCTTTCGCAGGCATGGGGTCCAAGCCGTGGTCGCCGCAATCCTTCTCCTCGAAGTCGCGGTGGCGGTCTCCTACGGCCAGTCGTTGGGACCAGCTTGGTCATCCTCCTCAAGCCTCCCGACTGGGACAGGGCTCGAAAGCTGCGTCACCGGTTCCGACTTGGGGTATGTCTACTGTGTGGGCGGAATGACAGCCGCGGGCTACACAAACAAGGTCAACTTCGCGTCGTTCGCATCGGCAGGAGGCATTGGCGGTTGGACCGCGACGACAAGCTACCCGATATCCGTCGACGGAATGAGCTGCGTCACGTACGCTCTTTCAGTCATATGTGTCGGAGGCTTGAGCAATGGGCTCGCGGTTCGCGATGCCTACTCAGCTCAGATGACCGCCTCCGGCCTCGGTGCTTGGACTTCGGTCACGTCCTACCCGAACCTCGACGAGCTTGAAAGCTGCGTTGTCGGCGGCAGCAATCTCTACTGCATCGGAGGCTTCAACTTGAGCAAGGCAAATAACGACACCTACTACGCGGCACTGACCAAGACAGGCGGCGTCGGCTCATGGTCTAATACGACGAGCTATCCAATCGCGGTCAGCAGCCAAAGCTGCGCCGCGGATTCGGGCTACGTCTACTGCGTCGGGGGCCTGAACGGGTCCAAGGGCTACAGCGACGTCTACTACGCGCCTCTGCTTTCAACCGGGGTTGGCACCTGGGTCAAGACTACCTCCTACCCGTCCACGGTCTACTCTAACAGCTGCGCAGTCAACGCGGGCTACCTCTACTGCGTGGGTGGCTTCACAAACAGCGGCTACTCCAGCTCGGCGTACTACGCCCCAATCTCCTCAAACGGAGTGGGCGCCTGGGCGAACTCCTCGCCCTACCCGTCCGCGCTCGACCTCCAAAGCTGCGCCGCGTTCAACTCTTCGCTCTACTGCTTCGGTGGCTACTACAGCTTCGGTGGTAACACCAGCTACGAGATATCAGCCAAAGTCTACTACGTCCCAATCTCTCCCACACCGGTGCCAACCGTCACGACAACGACCACCACCACCTCGACCGTCACCTCGTCGGTCACCTCGGGCACAACCTCCACGGTGTCGACGGTCTACACAGTCACGGCAAGCGCGTCCACGGTGACACTGACGTCGACCACCACCTCGCTCTTCACTTCGGTCAAGACCTCTTTCGCCACTTCCATCTCTCTCAGTCTCTCGGTTTCGACAGCCACCTCGACCGCAGTCTCGACCGTAACGCAGACCCTCACCGTCAGTGGAAGCACGCAGACCAGCGCGACCAACTCTGGCTCCTGGGCCGGAGCGCTGCCGGCCGCCGGCGGTCTGATTGTCGGTGCACTCTTGACCCTGTTGCTGACCCGAATGCGCAGGAGAGGTCGCGCAGAAGGACAGGCAGAGGTGGAAGAAACCGAGCCCGTATAGACCATGACTTCATCGGGAACGCGCGGTAGGTCTTCGGAATGAGATTCGGAGAGTTCAAGGAGGAGGTCAGGCACTTGGTCGACCGGAGCATCGTTGCCCTCGGCTACCCCAATGTTGAGCAGGACCTCGCGCTCCCGCCCAACCCCAACTACGGCGACCTCTCCAGCTCCTGCCCCATCCGAATAGCCAAGGCGCTGGCCCAGAAGCCCGGGGAGGTGGCCGTCAAGATGGCCGATAGGATCATGTCGGACTCCGGCCAATGGAAGTACGTGGCGGCGGTGTCCGCGCACCCCGGAGGCTACCTCAACTTCTCGATCAACTTCCCCAAGTTCGCCGTTGATTCCATCGAAGAGGCAAGAGCTGAGGGTCCGATAGGCGCGTCGGATTCCGGGCGGACCGTGTCCTTTGCCATCGAGCACACCAACGTGAACCCGAACAAGGCACTGCACATCGGCCATGCGCGCAATCTCGTGTTGGGCGACAGCCTGGTGAGGGTAATGCGCCATCTTGGCCACCCAGTCCAGGCGCTGAACTACGTGGACGACTCGGGCGCCCAGGTCGCCGACATCGTCGTCGGGTTCAGATTCCTCGGCCTGAGCGACAAGGCTCCCCCCGGGGCGAAGTTCGACTCCTACGCCGGAGACAGCGTCTACGTCAAAGTCACGCAAGAGTACTCGAGGGACTCGGGTCTAGCGGCCAGAAGGACGGAGGTACTGAAGGCCATCGAGCAGGGCAGCGGACCCATCGCCGAGTACACGAGGAAGATCGTGGATAGGATCCTCGCCGAACAGCTCGCCACCTGCTGGCGGCTGGGCGCAGCCTACGACCTGCTCAACTGGGAGTCGCAGATAGTCCATTCAGGGATGTGGGAGGAACTCTTCGAGAGGATGAAACGGATGGGCGTGGTAAAGCTCGAAACTTCCGGGGTGAACGCAGGCTGCTGGGTCATCCCCGACCCCGAAACCGGAGAACAGAAGGTGGTGGTCCGTTCCGATGGCACGGCCGTCTACGTGGCCAAGGACATCCCCTACGCGGCGTGGAAGGTCGGCATGGTCGAGGACCCGTTCAGGTACGTGCGCTACAAGGAACTTCAGCCTACCGGCGGCCCGCTTTACGCGACGACGCTCGATGGGAAGGGGGAGAATGTGAAGTTCGGCGCCTGCGACATGGCTGTCTCCGTCATTGACGCGCGCCAGAGCTACCTCCAGAAGATAGTCACGAAGGTCCTCGAAGAGATGAAGCCTGGCTCGAGCAAGCGCTACCTCCACAGGGGCTATGAGGTGGTCGCTCTGTCGAAGAGGACGGCCGCATCCCTGGGCTTCTCCATCGAAGGCGAATTCGCCCACATGTCAGGCAGGAAGGGAATCTACGTCAACGTGGACACGATGCTGGAGGCCCTGAAGAAGAAGGCGGTCGAAGAGACCCGCAAGCGGAACCCGAAGGAATCCGACAGTTGGGTCGGTGACATCGCGGAGGCGCTGGCCGTCGCGGGTCTCAGGTACGAGCTGCTCAAGCAGGACCCCGACAAGATGATTGTCTTCGACATCGAGGAGTCTCTCAGGTTCGAGGGTGACACTGGCCCCTACCTCATGTACACCTACGCGCGAGCCAGGAGAATCCTCGACAAGACCGAGGGCCGACCCCGGGTCGATCCCGACTCGGCTTCCAGGCTGTCCAAGTCGATAGAGAAGCGGTTGATGAAGCAGCTTTCGATGCTCGACGAGGCCGTTGCCACAGCGGGAGAGTATCTCTCGCCAAAGGAGGTTGCCCGCTATGCCCATGAGCTCGCGCTGTCATTCAACGAGTTCTATGAGACGACTCCGGTGAACCAGGAGGCCGATGCGGCCCTGAGGGACGCAAGGCTTGCCCTCGTCGACGCGGCCAGCCGAGTGCTCGCCCAGTCGATGAAGCTGATGGGCCTCCCCATAAGGAGCAGGATTTGATGCCTGGCGCCTACCGGCTTGCGGGGTTCGACCTGGACGGGACGCTCCTCGAGGAGGACAGCAGCTGGGCCGCCATTCACAGGTTCTTCGGCACCACCCGCGAAAGCCACGAGTCCCTGAAGCTCTACTCGGAAGGTAAGATCGACTACCACGAATTCATGCGCCGCGACATCGCTGCCTGGCCGAACGGTGTCACCTTGGCGGAGATAGAGACCATACTTTCTGGCTACAGGATCAGGCGGGAGGCGCCCGAAGCCCTCAGGGAGTTGCGCAGGAGGGGGATTGAGCCCGTGATAGTCACCTCGGGGATTGACATCCTGGCCGAGAAGGTGGCCGAGGAGCTCGGGGTCAAGCACTGGATAGCCAACGGGTTGAGGTTCGACTCATCCGGAAGGATACTCCCGACCGGGGTCGGGGTGGTCGACCCCACGAGGAAAGACATAGCCTACCTGACAATGCTCAAGTCCATGCAGGTGAGCGCGAAAGACACCATCGCAGTCGGAGACACCATCTACGACCTAGCTTTCCTCAGGTCCGCCGGCAAGGGGTTCCTCCTGGCCCACTCGACGAGGGTAGACGACCCGGGGATCGTACACATTCGGAAATTGACGGACATCTTCGACTACCTCTGAAGGACTTAATATCCGGGGCCTGTCCTTGGAGCGCGGTCTCATTGCAGGACAAGCTCCTTCTGATTCCCGGTCCCACCAACCTCTCGGAACGGGTCAGGGAGGTAATGGCCGGCCCTCAGATGCCGCACGTCGGCGCGGAGTTCTACGGAACGTTCAAGGAGACTCTTCAGCTCGCCAGGTACGTTTTCAATAACGAAAAGGGCGTTCAGTTCGTTTTCACAGGCTCCGGGACCATCGGAATGGAGTCCTCCGTGGTCAGTCTGGTCTCTCACGGCGACAAGACGCTCACCCTGAGCACTGGCTACTTCGGCAAGAGAATGCTCCTCCTGAACACGCTTCACAAGGCCAAGCAAGAATCCATAGATTACAAGGACGGCCAGCACGCAGAGCCCGACGACCTGCGCAACCGGCTGCGCAAGTCCAAGTTCAAGGTCGTTTTCTTGACCCACGTCGACACCTCGACGGGGGTCATCAACCCGGTCCGCGACCTGGTGGATGAATGCCAGAAGGCCGGCGTGATGTCTGTGGTAGACTCCGTCTGCGGAATCGGCGGCGAGGAGCTCGACTTCGACCGTCTGGGCGCTGACATCGTCTTCACGGCCTCCCAGAAAGCAATCGCGGGGCCGCCCGGGGCGGTCCTGCTTGCCGTCTCCGATCGCGCCATGGAGTACATGGAGAGGAGAAAGGACGACATCGAGTCGTATTACATGAGCCTCCCCCGGTGGAAGCCCGTGATGGACGACCCGAAGATGTACCTCGCCACGCCTGCGACCCAGGTGCTCCTCGCGCTGCGAGAGGCGCTCCGCGAGGTGAAGGAAGAGGGGTTGGAAGCCAGATGGGCGCGTCACCGCAGGCTGGGCGAGACGACGAGGGCTGCCCTCGCCGAACTGGGGGTCGACTTTGTGTCTGACGAGGGCTTCCGGGCCGACACAGTGACGGCCTTTTGGGTCGAGAACGGCAAGGCGGGCGAGGTCCAAAGGGAGCTCGACGAAAAGCACGGCATAACGGTCGCACGGGGGATCTCTGACGCCAGGGACAAGATGATCAGGATTGGCCACTTCGGGATACTCACGGTCGACAGGCTGACGCAGGCCTTGGGGTCGCTCGAGTCGGTCATGGCTTCTCAGGGGGCTACCGGAAAGCGGGGCGTCCCGCTCGCCGGGCGCGAGTGATTTTCAGTCCTGTCCAGGAGGCGGCCTGGCCGACGCACGGGAACAGAATATACTTTTAATCCATCGTGGGGCCACGAGCCGCAATCTCTCGCAGCCCGGTCGTCTAGTGGTCAAGGATGGGGGCCTCTGGAGCCTTCGACCTAGGTTCGAATCCTAGCCGGGCTACTTCGGGATTTCCGGCGCGGCCGGCAGAAAGATTCTATTAGCTGTCCGGGTCACGACTTGAAAGATGAGCCAGCCTGAGCTTCAGCCAAGCGAGGCTGCCCTCAACCTCGGGCTCGCCGACGGCCGGCCATTCACCGCCAATCCTAACCTGATGGCCACCGGCAGGACCTGCGTGCTTGGAGCTAGCGGGAGCGGCAAGAGTTACACCGTCGCCGTCATCTGCGAGGAGCTCTGCAAGAACAACGTCCCATTCGCCCTGATAGACACAGAGGGCGAGTACTCGGGTCTCAAGGAGAAGTATGAAGCCATCTGGCTGGGCGACGACGCGCGGTGCGACCTGAAGTTCGGGGCAGTGGAGATGGAAGAGGTGGCCCGGCAGGCGCCCGACGTCGCCCCGATCATCATGGACCTCTCGGAGGCAGACAAGCCCAGAGACAGGGTGAACAGCTTCCTGACCGAGCTCTACAAGGAGGTGTCAGATAGGCGGGTTCCCTACCTGGTCGTCCTGGAGGAGGCCGACCGATTCGTCCCTCAGCAGGGCGAGAGGCTCTCCATCTTCAACGAGATTGCCAGGAGGGGCAGGAAGAGGGGCATCGGACTGATGGTGTGCTCTCAGCGGCCCTCCCTGGTCGACAAGAACGTGCTGAGCCAGTGCGGGAACCAGCTCATCGGGAAGCTGATAATCCAGAACGACCTGAAGTCGGTATCACAGTTCTTCCCTGGCAAGGGCCTTCCCAAGCAGCTCACGTCTCTGAAGCCAGGCGAATTCTACGCCATGGGGGGCCTCTCTCCGGAGCCCGCGAAGGTCACCATCAGGCCTAGGGAAACGAGGCACGGCGGGATGACGCCTGTTATCGCTGCCAGAGTGGTCAAGCCGTTCATGGGCACTCTCCCACCGGACGCCGGGTTGCCATTGGTTCGCGCAGGGGCACAAGCGAGGAGCGGGACGGGTCGCGAAGCGCCAGCCAAGGAGAAAGTGCTTTCGTTTCCGACCCTTGTCAAGCAAGAGGACGTCCCAGCCATCGTCAAGAGGAGGAAGAGCCTGCGCTTCTTCGGGAAGGCAGAGACGGTTACGTCCGTTCAGCTCTTCCTCAGGCCCATCGTGGAGGTCGGGGTGCGGCTGCGGAAGGGAGTGCTGAAGAAGAGGTTCGAGACCTCGTACTTCCACCTGGACGGAATCTCAGGGAAGCTCGTCGAACTGAACGGACAGATCCGCGAAAGGGAAGGCTTCGAGAGGCTGCTCGGGCTCAAGGCGGCCCAGGTCGAAGTCCTCCGCGAAATCAGACCAGACTACGAAATGAGCGTGTTGGACCTGGCCAGCAGGGTGCAGGAGCCAAAGGCCGCGATGGGGAGGATCGTTTCACTCCTGCAGACCAAGCGGCTCGTGCGCGTGGTCGAATACGGGAGGAAGCGACTGGTGAGGCGCGTCGTGGACTTCCCTGCAGTGAAGTTGCGCGAGATGCCGATGGAGCTCGACCAGGTCGAGAAGGGAGAGGGAAGGGTGGAGCCGGCTAGGCTCAGGGAAGACGACCTGAGGGAGGTCGTCAGGGGAGTCTGGGACGGCGCCGACCTCGACGCGTTCACGGTCTTCCATTATCCTGTCTACAGGGTGGAGATGATGCTAAGGAGGAAGAAGCGCTACCTGTGGATTGACGGCAGGACTTCCAAGGAACTGGACTTTTGAGCTCCTGACCGAATTCGATGCGACTCGGTTCTTCCTGCTCAGCTCAACCGGTCTGGAAGACGACGCTCTTGATCTGCTCGGCCATCTTGAAGGGGTCGCTGTTCTGCCAGACGTTCCTCCCAACGGCGACACCGGTCCCGCCTGCCTGGATCACTCCCTTCACCTGGTCCAGGAAAGCTTGGTCGGTCGGGGCTTTGGGCCCGCCCGACATGAACACGTGGACTCCGGCTGCGGACTTCACGGCCCAGGCGAAGCTCGCGCTATCTCCACTGTACTTGATCTTTACAGCATCGGCGCCCAGCTCGAGCCCCGTCCGGGCTGCGTAGGCGACTATCTCCTTCGACGTATCATTCTGCACTGCCGCTCCCCTAGGGTAGATCCAGGCGATGGCCGCTATGCCCCGCCTGTGAGCGTCCTCCTGCACCCTGCCGAACTCGGCCAGCATGGCCGACTCGTATTCGCTTCCGAGGTAGATCGTGTATCCCACTCCCTTGGCCCCGAGGGCGGCCGCCTGCTCGACTGTGCAGACCTGCCTTGACACCGGTTCTCCCTTCACCAGACTAGTCTTGCCGTTTACCTTGACTATCAGCGGCACCCTGCCGTCGTAGAACCTCTCGGCGACCCCCTTCTGGAAGACCACGCCGTTGAAACCCGCTCTCGCGGCAATCTCCATGATGAACTTGGGGTCCACGTTCCTGTCGTCGAAATCGGTCGATGGGCCGTGCTCCAGGCCCTGGTCGTAGGCGAGAAGCATGCTCCTTCCGCCGCGAAGAAACGGTGCCATCCTGTCGCCCTTCATGAGGTCGCGACTTTGGTCCACGGTATTTAACGATGACAAGCAGGATGGGCATCACGCCTAAAAACTGGGCGGGTGGCGCCCCAACTCGATAAATGAGGCTGGACGAGTTCCTCCGGGCCAACACCTCAAAGGACGTCTCCAGGATAGTGATGGCAATCGCGGATTCGAGCGTCAGGGTCTGGGAGGCGATACCCGGCAACGCTGCCCTGCTCTCGGCGGTCAACCCCTCCGGGGAGAAGCAGAAGGCAATCGACGTGTTCTCGAACGACCTCTTCACAAAGGCGCTGGTGGCCACGCGGGAAGTCAGGGAAGTCGCCTCCGAGGAGATGCCCGAGCCCGTCAGGGGAGGCGGCGAGATAAGCGTGGCCATGGACCCGCTCGACGGGAGCTCCAACATAGGCACGAACAATCCGGTAGGCAGCATCTTCGGTTTCTACTCGAGCCGGCTTCCGGCACCGGGGAGGTCGCTCATCGGTGCCCTCTTCGTCACCTACGGCAGCATGACGACGATTACTCTTTCCCTCGGCGTCGACGTCCACAGGTTCGTCGCTGTCCGCCACGGCTCGCGATTCGAATTCGAGATGCTCGACTCTGGATTGCGGTTCCCCATCGAACCCGAGGTCTACGGGTTCGGAGGATTCAGGAAAGACTGGATAGAGCCAGTCCAGGACTTCGTTTCGACCCTGGAAGACAGGGGCCTCAAGCTGAGGTACTGTGGAACCTTCGTCGGCGACTACAACCAGGTTCTCGCCCGCGGCGGCATCTTCGCCTATCCCGCCCTGAAGGAGAAGCCGAAGGGGAAGCTGAGGGTCCTCTATGAAACGGCACCGATGGCCTATATCACGAAGCAGGCGGGGGGCTACGCGACCGACGGGGCAAGGAGCATCTTGGAGATCGTGCCGGATTCACTCGCCGACACGTCGCCCGCCTATCTCGGAAGCTACTCCCTCACCGCGGAGATCGAGGAGCTGATTTCCCGGGGCCGGCTTTCCTAGGGCCAGATGCCCAGGGTTCGGATCGCTTCCGCGACCCTGCCCACGCCCACCATGAGCGCTGCGGTCCTCATGGACGTGCCGTGCTTCGTAGAAGTCTGCAGCACGTCCTTGAACGCCCCCGTTATCTTTGTGTTCAGCCGCGAGTTAACCTCTTCTTCCGCCCAGCTCAGCCTGTTCAGGTTCTGGACCCATTCGAGGTAACTGACGATGACGCCTCCGGAGTTCGCCAGCACGTCGGGTATCAGGAAGACCTTGTTCCTGTCAAGGACCTTGTCCGCATCCGGCGTGGTCGGGCCGTTGGCGCACTCCACTATCATCTCCGCCTTTATGCCCTTGGCCACATCGGGCGTTATCATGTTCTCCAGCGCAGCCGGGCAGAGTATGTCCACGTCAGACTGCAGAACCTCGGTGTCGGAGACCTCTTCGGTCCCTGGCATGCCCACGACCGACCCGGTCTTCTCCTTGTGCAGAATCAGCTTCTTGGCGTCTATGCCCTTCTTGCTCATCACCCCTCCCTTTGAGTCGCTTGCCGCAACGAGGGTGGAGCCGTAGCCCTGCAGGATCTCTGCGTAGTTGGCGCCCGCGTTTCCAAACCCCTCCACTGAGAATGTGGCGGTCTTCAGTGACCTCTTCTTCGCCTTGGCTGCTTCCGCGGTGCAGAAGACTGCGCCTCTCCCCGTGGCCTTGTCCCTCCCCAGTGAGCCACCGATGGCTATCGGCTTGCCTGTGACCACTTCGGGAACCATGTAGCCCTTGAGGGCGCTGTAGGTGTCGACTATCCAGGCCATGACCTGGGCGTTGGTGTAGACGTCAGGAGCCGGGATGTCCCTGTACGGGCCGATGAAGTCCGCGATGGAAGCAGCGTAGCGCCTGGTCATCCTTTCGAGTTCGGGCGACGACATGTGCTTGGGGTCGCAAATCACACCTCCCTTGGCACCTCCGAACGGTATGTCCGCGATGCTGCATTTCCACGTCATCCAGCACGCCAGTGCCCTGACTTCGTCGAGCGAGACGTTCCAGTGGTACCTGATCCCTCCTTTGCAGGGTCCCCTGGCGTCGTTGTACTGAACCCTGTATCCGGTAAACACCTTGGTCTTGCCGTCGTCCATCCTAACGGGAAGCGACACAGTAAGTTCCCGCTTCGGATGAGATAGCATCTGATGAATCCCGTCCTCCAGCTTCAGGTGTTCCGCTGCAATCCTGAGCTGCTCACGGGCGTTGTCGAACGGGTTAGGTTTCGCGGGGGACATAAGACCGCGCCTTTTTCTCGTTTATTTAAGAGTCTCCGATATTCTCAATATAGAGAACACGAAAGCTCGGTTATCTTCTTCTTCCAGTCTGGCGCGTTGACCACGCTGCTCGCAACCAATACGCCGTCGACGCCCAGCTCGACCGCCCTTCTCACATCTGCTCCATCGACTATCCCAGCGCCGCAGAGAACCATCCCGCGGTAGCCGGCGCTCCTGGCTTCCTGCACGCTCCGCTCGACCAGACGCGGCTCTGCCTTTGAAACAGCAATCCCCGAGCCTATGAGCGCCGGCGGCTCGACCGCTAGATACTCGGTCTTGAGTCGCGCAAGAGACACGACCTCCTTCGAATCCCGCGCGCACAGGCACGTCTTCAGCCCGAGCCTCCGCAGCCTTGGTACCACTTGGTTCAGGATGGGCTTCTGGAGCCTCGACTCGCTGTGGTTCAGGATGGTGCCCGCGGCGCCCGCTGCCTTAATGGCCTCCGGGAGCACTGCCCCCGTGGTCTTGTCCCCGGTGGCGCCGTCCACCGACTGGCCGAAGACCTCTATTCCGACCCTCGAAGCCACAAGCCCCAGCAAGGGCATGGGCGGCGCCACTATGATCTTGCCCTTCACTTCTTTCGAGACCCTCTCCGCGGCTCGTGCGAGCCTCAGGGAGCCGTCGCCTTGTATCGCCGCGTAATTCTTGAAGTTCAGTATGAGAGTCTTCAACGCGCTGTCGACGAGAGCCGGATATGTCTCTTAAAGAATCCCCTGTGGCTCAGGCGGGTCTTCCGCCGGCGACCTCCGGCCGACTAGAGTCCTTCTTCGTCAGAGTCTTCTTCCCAGCCGTCCTCGTCGAGGTCTTCGTCGAGATCGTCGTCGAGTTCCTGGTCTTCTTCAGACAATCTGAACGGCGAGCGCGATTTCGGTTAGACTATTAAACGTCGCGGTGAAATGGGCCAACTGGTATGACCCACAGGTCGGTCAAGTTCGTCGAAGCTTCGCTGGCCGATGCCTCGCGGACTGTCAGGGGCGGGGGACTCATAGTCTATCCGACCGACACCGTCTACGGCTTGGGGTGCGACCCAACGAGCGAGGCAGCAGTCGGTCGCCTGTTCACAGCGAAGAGGCGGGAGGCGAAGCCGATACCGCTCATGTGCGACAGCCTTGAGACCGCCTCGAAGCTGGTGTCCTTGTCCCCGGTGGCCGCCGACCTTGCGCGGAGGTTCTGGCCTGGCGCTCTCACCATAGTGGCTCCGCTGGAGGCAAGGCTTCCCTTCCCGATTCATCAGGGAAGCGGGACCTTGGGCGTTCGGGTCCCCGGCTCGCCGCTGTGCAGGGAGCTCGTCGAGATGTGCGGCGGAGTGCTGACCGGTACCAGCGCCAACCTCTCCGGGACGGGACCGTGCAGGTCTGCCGATGAGGCGGAGCGGGCGCTCGGCTCGGCCGTCGACGTGATACTGGACGGAGGCGTGCTGACGAGTCCAGAGTCCACAGTGGTCCGTGTAACGGGCGCCAGAATCGAGGTTTTAAGGCAGGGAGCGGTCAGGGTCAAGGAGAAGGTCGGCCGCCGTTGAACATAGTGATAACGTCCGCGAAGGGGCTGGAGGCGAGGGCATCGGCCGAGTTCAAGGAAATCGCCCTCCTGTCTGGGATCAGGAAGCTGGTCATAGACAGGTCGGCCTACGACGGCGTCGTAGAGGTGGACGTCGAAGACCCCAAGGCCCTGCTTTCGTTCATCACTGACTACGTCCGTTCGGAGCCCTTCAGGGTCAGGTACATCCTGAGGATAATCCCGGTCAACCGCGTGGTTGACACCAAGCTGGAGGACATAGCGAAGGCGGTGAAGGAGCTCTCCGAGGCCATCGGCCCCGGCGAGACGTTCAGGATCACGATAGAAGCGAGAGAATCCCCCTACTCGGA
>JAFMAU010000055.1 GCA_029784825.1 Nitrososphaerota archaeon
GATCGCTCCGGCGGCCTGGATGAAGCTCCGCATGAATGGACCGTAGATCGTCTCCTGCACAAGGAGCCTCGAACCGGCGTTGCAGGACTGGCCGGCGCTCCTGAAGATGGACCAGAGGGCCCCCCGCAGGGCCGCCTCGGTGTTCGCGTCGTCGAATACGACGTCGGCGGACTTGCCCCCGCACTCGAGGTTGACCTTCTTCAGGTTCGCAGAAGCCCCCTCCATGACCTTCTTTCCCGTCTCAGTGGAACCTGTGAAGGAGACCTTGTCCACCTTGGGGCTCCTGACGAGCTCCATTCCGACGGATTCGCCGGGTCCGCTCACGGCGTTCACGACGCCCGGGGGTATCCCCTCGACGGTGCCGATGAGCTTGACGAACTCCATCGTTATCCCTGCAGTGTAGCTCGACGGCTTGATCACCACGGTACATCCGGCGGCAAGGGCAGGCCCAAGCTTCCATGAGAGGAGGGAGATAGGAGAGTTCCAGGGGACTATGAGCCCGCAGACCCCTACTGGCTCGTGGACGACGAGGCTGATGTCGGTGCCGCTGTATCTGGGGACCTTCCCCACTACATGCCTAGCGGCTGACGCGTAGTACTCAAGGACGCTTGCGGCGTTCAGGAGCTCCCCCTTCGAGTCGGCGAGCGGCTTTCCGTTCTCCAAGGTGAGCATCAGGGTGAGGTTGTCCAGGTCCTTGCGAATCAGCTCGGAGACGTCCCGGAGGGCCTTGGCCCGATCTGCCGGCCGCTTCGCGCTCCAGGTACCGGAGTCGAACGCCTTCCTCGCCTCTTCTATAGCGTGGGCGACGTCTTCAGCCGCCGACCTCGCCGACTTCGTCACAAGCTCTCCGGTGGCGGGGTTCTTGCCCTCGATGACCCCTCCTTTCGACTCGACCCACTTTCCTCCGATGTAGTTCGAGTAGCTCCTGACTTCGTAGCTCGTCTGCAAGCGGAAGGAGGTTGCTCCACTTTTTGATATAAAGATGATATCAGCGGAGCGGCCTGGCTCCAGAGATTGTGAACCCGCTCCGGTAGACCGCGCCGGACGTCTGCTTGACCTCGCCGAGGTCGAGGACAGTCTGGAGCGACCCGGAACCGACCCAGACGTCGGAGGTCCTGGCGTTGGACTTCATCACCTCCACAGCCTCCTCGACCGTCCCTTGCGAGCCTTCCGTGCCGGGGAACTTCCTCAGCCCGAAGGTGGAGCCGAAAGAGGGGAGGTCAGACGGAGCGCCCGGCCTCTGGACGGTGACCTCGAGCGAAAGCGTCTCTTCGGGGCCCTTGACGCAGAAGCCGCCGAACCGCGAGCCGGGAGCGACCCCTTTCAGTTTCGGGTTCAACGGGTGGAGCCTGGTCATCGATATCCTGTCTGCCAGCCGCTTCTGATACCCGTTGAGGATCCCTCTCAGCAGCGACCACTCGGTGGTCACCCACATGACCGGAAAGAAGATCCCCGCCTTCGTCCCGTGTCTGCACTTCACTCCTATGGCTGCCTCCTGATAGACGGTCCTGTCGGGCCTTGTCGCCACCATGTCTGCGCCAGAGTCGCCCACCGACACTATCTCGCAGACGTATGCCATCGAGTCGCCGTCGACGACTTCGAACTGGGGTGGGACCAGCTCCCTGAGGCGTGCCGCTTCCCCCCTGAAATAGACAGTGACGTAGTCTGCACCATAGTGCCAGGGACCTTTCTCGACTGCGGACGAAGGCCCGGGGACGAGAGGGTGGTCCAGCAACGTGAGCAGACCCGGGTCAAAGGTAAAAAAGGGTTGGGCGGCCATGGCGCCTGAATGAGGCTCTGCTCTTTTTCACTAAAGGAAGGCCCCGAGCACGTCAGGGCTGGGATATTCCAAGACTCTGGGGTCTTCGAGCTCGAGGGCGTGAAGACCATGGCCGAAGCCCTGTCCACTTCGAAGGGCTGGACCGAAATCGGGACGTCAGGGCCCGGGCACGATTTGGATGAGGTCATCCTGAGGGCGCCTGTCCCCAGGCCTGGGAAGATCCTCGCGACCATTGTGAACACCCAGGGGATGCTGGGGGGGCGCGACGTCGGCCTCGACCGTCCCAGGATCGACATGAAAGCGCCGAGCACGGTGATCGGCCCCGGCGAGAGGGTCCTGGCCCCCCCGACAGGCATCAGGCCCGAGGTGGAGCTCGCGGCGATCGTAGGGAAGAGGATCTCGCGGGCCACCGAGAACGAGGCGGAGGACGCCATCGCAGGATACACGGTCCTGAACGACGTGACATCCCCCATCGACTCGAGAGAAGACGCTTACCAGGCATATCGGAGGGACAAGTCCACAGGGAGGATCGGGAAGACGACCCTGAGAGGCCCGCTGTTTCGTTCAAAGAACCACGACACTTTCTGCCCGATGGGGCCTTGGCTTGTGACCCCCGACGCGAACAAGGACTGGTCGAAGCTCCGGATGACGACCAAGTTCGACGGCGCCCTGGTGCAGGACGGCTCGACGGAGGAGTATCTGTTCAGCCCGGCGAGGATTGCATCTTATGTGTCGAGGTTCCTCACCCTCGAGCCAGGGGACGTCGTCTCCTGCGGAAGCGTCGGCTGGACCCCGGGGGCCCTCGGTGACCTTGACCCGACAGAGTTCATCCTCCCTCTGAAGGAGGGGGCCCTCGAGCTCGAGATCCAGGGGGTCGGAAGGCTGACCAATCCCGTGTCCCCTTTCTGACGCCTGGCCGCCCAGGGCTAGCCGAACAGCAGAACGTAGACCCCGACAGCGGCGATCACGAAGCCGACGAGAGCGTCGTTGTACTTCGCAGGCGCGTGCGAAAGGGCCTTCGCGAATCCGACGGACCCGGCAAATATGAGAACCGACAGAGACAGGATTGACGCGGCAGCGAACACAAGGGCGGTATCGGCGACAAGGCCGAGACCGTCTGGCATCGCCAGGAGGAAGATTGGAAGTATGCTCAGGTCGGGGGACAGCGCTCCCCCCAGGACGACGAAGTAGGTCATCCCCTTCCCCGCTGACTTCGCCTTCGTGATCTCTTGGTCCACTTCTCGGTCATAGTCCTCGGGCTCCTTGGTCATCAGCTTCTTCACCCCATACCCTCCCCCCAAGATCAGCATGAGTAGGCCAGTGGCGACCGTTATGGCGCTGGAGAGCCCCTGAGAGAATACGAGCCCGGCAGCTACGATTCCGAGCCCCAGGAGGACGGACAGAAGGACGTGGCCCCCTGCGGCTGCGAGCCCGAACCCCATGAGCCTCGGGCGGGACCATGCTGCTCTTTGGCCAAGGATGCAGAGGGTCACCCAGTGGTCGGGGGCAGACATGTGAAGGATGCCCACCAGGGCGGCGGCAGCGAGCAGTGGGAGTACCTGTGCCAAACGGCACGACCGTTCGGGGGACACGGATAAGGCTAATTACGCAAAGTATCTCAGCGAGCAAGGTTCATTTGCAAAACCGACCGGATCCGGAGTGTCCCTAGATGGGGGCAGCGAGCGGCGAACAGTTCCTCCGGAGGCTGGATTCGACTCCCAGGGAAGTCTGGTTCGGCGACAAGAAGATCTCTCACTCGGTCTCCGAGCACCCGGCGTTCCGGGGGGTTGCGAAGTCTATCGCAGCGCTTTACGACATGCAGGTCAGCCCTGTCCTGAGTGACGTGATGACCTACGAGTCCCCGTCGAGTGGAGAGCGCGTGGGGGTGAGCTTTCTCCAGCCCAGGACGAGGGAGGACCTTTCGAGGCGCACCGCGATGATGAAGGCGTGGGCTGACTACTCCGGCGGAATCATGGGGAGGACGGCCGACTACCTGAACAGCTCCATAATGGCGATGGCGGCCGCGAAGGAGTTCTTTGGGAGAGACGGGAGGGACTACGCCTCCAACATCCAGAATTACTACGAACATGTAAGGGAGAAGGACCTGCTCCTAACCCACACGCTGATCAACCCGCAGGCGAACAGGGGCGTCGGACCTTCGAAGCAGGCCGACCCATTCATCGCTGCGAGGGTAGTAGAGAAGAGCTCAGAGGGTGTCGTTATCCGGGGTGCAAGGATGCTGGCGACCCTCCCGATCGCCGACGAGATCATGGTCTTCCCCTCCACTGTGATACGCTCGGGGCAGGACGACGTCCCGTATTCGATCGCCTTCGCCGTCCCTGTGAGCGCCAAGGGGCTGAAGTTCATCTGCAGGGAGTCGTTCGCCTCGGACTCGGCCTACGACCACCCTCTCGCCTCCAGGTTCGACGAACAGGATGCGGTCGTCGTATTCGATGACGTCATCGTCCCCTGGGACAGGGTCTTCATACTTGAAGACCCTGAGAAAGCGAACCGGGTCAACGAGGGGACAGGGGCGATAGTGTTCATGGCCCACCAGGCGACGGTCAGAGAGGCCGCGAAGGCCGAGTTCATAGCTGGCCTCGTGACGCTGGTGGCCGAGACCATCGGAGTGGATCAGTTCCCCCAGGTGCAGGAGAAGATTTCGGAGATCCTGTTGACCGCAGAGACGATGAAGGCGTTCGTTGCCGCGAGCGAAGCCAACGCAAAGGTGAGCAGGTGGGGCCTGATGTCCCCCGACTATGCCCCTATCAACTCTGCGAGGAACCTCTGGCCAAAGGTCGCCCCCGCGCTTGGGACTGTCTTGAAGCAGATCGGGGCGAGCGGTCTGATGGCCATCCCGCCCGAGAAGATCCTCGATTCGCCTGTCAGGCCAGAGGTAGACAAGTACTACCAGGCGAAGCTCGCCGACGCGGAAGAGCGGATCAGGCTGTTCAAGATGGCCTGGGATGCGGCCGGAAGCTCATTCGGGGGGAGGCAGGACCTCTACGAGAGGTTCTTCTTCGGCGACCCCGTCAGGATGGCGAGCGCATACTATGCCTGGTACGACAAGGAGCCCTACAAGGAGAGGGTGAAGGAGCTCCTGCACAGGAAGGAGTGAGTTTGGACCCGGGATTCGACGTCGTCAAGGCGGGGCACATCGAGTTCCTCGTCACCAACCTTCAGGAGGCCAAGAAGTTCTATGCCGACACTCTGGGATTCACAGTCACCGAGTCGGACAGGTCCCACGTCTATCTGCGCGGGCTCGAGGACAGGTACCACCACTGCCTCACGCTCACCCTCGCCGGGGAGCCCGGCGTCGGGCACTTCGCGTTCCGCGTGTCCACGGAGTCCGGGCTGGAGGCGATCGAGGAGCTGGCGCGCTCCAGGAAAGCATACACGAAGTGGGTCGAGCCTGGAGACGAGAGAGGGCAGGGGAAGGCGCTCCTGGTCGGAGATCAGTTCGGATTCCCCGTAGAGTTCTACTGCAAGATGGCTGGAGCGGAGTGGATGCTCCAGAAGTTCCAGAACTACCGCGGCAGCAAAGTCATGAGGCTCGACCACTTCAACATCATGGTCCCCGACGCCGCGAGCGCCTTCGAGTGGTACGTGGACGGCCTGGGCTTTGGGTGCACCGAAATTACCGAAACGGAGGGTAAGAAGCCTGACCTGTGGGCTGCGTGGCTCAGGCGGAAGCACACCTGCCATGACATCGCCCTGACGACGGGCAAGGGCCCCAGGGTGCACCACGCCGGGTTCACGGTCCCAGACCGCGGGTCGATCATGGACGCGGCCGACCTGCTGGCCTCCTCTGGGTACCTGCAGAGCATGGAGAGGGGCCCAGGGAGGCACGGGGTGTCCAACGCATTCTTCCTATACCTGAGGGACCCCGACGGAAACAGGATAGAGCTCTACACCGGAGACTACGTGACAGCCGACCCCGACTGGGTGCCGATCAGATGGAAGCTGAACGACCCCCAGAGGCAGACATTCTGGGGGGCCCCGACCCCGGCGAGCTGGTTCAACGACGCCATGATGGTCCGCTCCCCCAAGACTGGGAGGTTCGCGGGACTCAGCCTCCCGAAGATAAAGGACAGACCGGACTATCTGCTGTCAGCGCGCTAGCCCTACCAGACTATGTCCGAGGGAGGGGCCGGGTACTCCATCATCTCAGTCGTTGTGTATTGCTGCGAGTAATAGACGAGGGGGCGCTTCGAGTTCATCGTCTTGGCGGAGACCACCTCTCCGACGAGGATCGAATGGTCACCCCCGTCGTAGACCTTCCAAGACCTGCATTCTATGAAGGCTCTTACGCCGTCGATGATCGGTGAACCTCCCGCCCCCTTCGTGAACTTTATCCCTTCGAACCTCTCCTTGGTGGCTGTCCTGCCCGCGAACCTGTCGGAGACCGACTTTTGGTCGTCCGCGAGGAAATTGATCGCGTACGCCTGCGCTTGCTTGAACAGGTCATGGAGTGCCGAGGCCTTCGCGATGGAGATGAGGACGAGAGGAGGCTCCAGCGAAACGCTCGTGAACGAGCTGACCGTCAGGCCTTTCGGGCCTTCATGCGAGAAGGTCGTGGCGACCGTTACCCCCTGCGGGAAGACCCGCATCGCCTGCTTCAGACCCGCCTGTAGGTCGCCTTCGTTCAATCGGGTGCCTCTGAAAACCGCGCTGCGCCCTGTCGGGTTTAAAGCATTCCCGGACCAGAAGGTACCCTATCGGCGTGCGACGCCTCGCATCAGTGCTAGAGCGAGTACTTGATCAGGAGGCTCCTCAGGACGTCGGCGACGTCCTCGGCCTTGTCGGTGGTGGACTCGAGGTACTCGTAGATCTCCTTCTGCTTTATCACGTCGAAGGGCGCCGTGGTGACCTGGGGTCCGCTCAGTAGGGATTCGAGACACCGGTGCAGGAGGTCGTCGGCGTCGTTCTCAAGTTCGTGTATCCTTATGGCCGCGGCGTCGATCACCTCTGGGGCATTGGCCCCCTTTAGGGCGACCACAGCGCGCCTGATTTCCTTGGCCTGGCCGAGGATGATCTCAGTGAACTGCGACGTCTCCGGCGTAAAGCGTCCGACCCTGTAGATTTTCATCCTCGAGACAGACGCATCGATGAAGTCGAGCGTGTCGTCCAGGGTCTTCAGGAGCCTCGTGACGTCGTCCCTGTCAATGGGCGCCAGGAATTTCTTGTCGAGCTTCACGAACGCGTCGTGTACGATGTCATCCCCTGCATGTTCGAACCGCTTGACTTCGGCCCCGAGCTCGGTGACGTCGACCTCGGACCCCTGCCTGGAGCCCCGGGCGACCCCATCGTTGAGGAACTTCGCGGCAGCTTCGAGGTTGGCTGAAATCCTGTCGAACGTGTCGTAGAAAGACTTGAAGATCTCGGAGACATCGTCGAGAGAGAGCCGCTTTGTCTCGATCCCCATGAAAAGCGTCAGACCCGCGCCAAGGAAGCATGCAAGGCTGACGACTGAGAGCATCTCGGCGGGACCGACCGCAAGGAGGATGAGCGGGAGGAAGAAGGTGGCCACCACCGCTCCTATTTTTCCGACGGTAGCCGCTATCCCGTGCCCGGTGCCCCTGAGCCTTGTCGGGAAGAGTTCGACAGGATAGACCCAGGTCGTGGTATTGGGGCCGAGGTTCTCGAAGATGTAGAAGACTGCGAGGAGGACCAGGAGGACCGTGAAGGAGAGCGACTGGAAGAGCAGGGCGGAGGCAAGCAGGGGGACAGCCATTCCGAAGAAGCCGACGGTCTGTAGGCGCTTTCTCCCTGCGGCGTCGATGAAGGCGATCGACAGGAGATAGCCGAAGCCTGCGAAGATGTAGAGGACCCCGGTGATGACAGCGGAGGCGAGGACTGGCGTGGACTGGCCGTAGACAGAATGGATGAAGGTGGGGGTCAGGATTCCTATGCCGTAGACCCCGACGTCGACTAGGAACCAGCTCGCCGAAGTGAAGAAAACCCGCCTTGCGTAAGGGGAGAGGAGGAGCTCCCGCACAGAGACCTTCTCCGTGATGACCTCGAGCCTTTCAGGAGCGACCTTGTATCCGAAGAACGATGACATGACCTTCTGCGCCTCCTCAGGGCGGCCGTGAGAGAGGTACCAGCGAGGGGTCTCTGGCATCCCAGTCCGCGCTGTGAGAGCGATCAGGGCTGGGAAGACTCCCGAGAGCAGCATCCATCGCCACGAGTCTGCGCCCAGAGGGATGAGAGCGATGCTCACACCTACGGCGCTGAGTATCCCGAGCCCCTGGAAGGCGAATACGGAGGCGATCAGCTTCCCCCTATGCTTGCTGCTGACGAACTCGGCGATGTAGGAGGCGCTTATGGGGTAGTCAGCCCCGATGCCTATGCCGAGTAGGAACCTGAACAGGACGAGCTGCCAGACGTTCTGAGCGAAGGCTGAAGCGGCGCCAAAGACGACGAAGAAGAGGAGGTCTATGATGTAGAGCCTCTTCCTCCCGAGCCTGTCGGCGAGGTTCCCAAAGACGGTGGCCCCGAAGACCGCGCCCAGCAGGGCGGCCGATGAGATTTCTGAGACGTCAATGCTCGTAGCGCTGAAGGCGGGACGGATCAGCAGGAGGGCGACGCTGATTATGAAGAGGTCGTAGCCGTCCATGAAGACCCCGGCCCCTGACAACGCCAGGACCTTGAAGTGAGACCGAGACACACCCCCCGACTCGATCTGCCCAATCAGCGAGTCCCCAGTGGAGTCTTGGGTTCTTGTGGTGGCCACCTCTGGTCAGCCGTACCTTCGACGGCCCGCCTTTAATCGCCTCTTAAGGTTGACAGATGATGCGGTCCTATGAAGACAGCCAGAACTTCGTATCTCTGGCGAGTCCCGCTGGCCTAGCCTGCCGGCTCCACTCCGGTTGAGATGTACTCCACCAGTTCCCCGATGTAGGTGGCGTGGTCGGCGATCCGTTCGAGATACCGGAGGATGAGCATGGCCGAAAGGGAGCATCTGACATCGCCCTTGCCTTCGATTGTCCTCCTGAGGTTCTCCCTGTAGCTCTCGTCCACTGCGTCGTCCATCACGGGGATCTTCTTTGCTATCTCGACGTTGCGGTGCGCGAAAGCCTCGACGCTCAGTTTGATCATCTCCTGCGTCTTGCGGGCGGTCTCGACCACGAAGTCCCTGTCGCACTTGCTCAGGTCTCCGAACATGTCCAGGACCTCGGTGATGTCCAGGGCGTAGCGCCCGTAGCGGAAGAATCCGTAGGAAATCTCGACGCACGACTTCAGGAACCTGAGGTCGGACGCCACGGGCTGGTAGCGCGCTATCATTTCGAGGGACAGGTCGCTCACCTGCCGGTGCAGGGCGTGGATGCGGTGAGACATCTCCTTGACTTCGGCAGCCTTTCCGCCAAGGCTGTAAGCTTCAATCGAAACCGAGACGGCCTGCTGGGAAAGGGCCGCCATGTTGAGAAGTAGGCTGTTGATCTGGTCCAGCCCCATGTCCATTAGTCTAGGCAGTCATCTTCACCCGAATTTCCCGGTGATGTACCTCTCGGTGAGCTCCTCCTTGGGGTTCTCGAACAGGCCCGCCGTTTCGCCGAATTCGACCAGCTTCCCCAGGTAGAAGAAAGCGGTGTAGTCAGCCACTCGGGATGCCTGCTGCATGTTGTGGGTCACAATCACGATGGTATACCTGTCCTTGAGGTTCGTCATCAACTCCTCTATCTTTGCGGTAGCCGTGGGGTCGAGGGCCGAGCAAGGCTCGTCCATGAGGAGCACTTCGGGCTCGACGGCGAGGGCCCTGGCGATGCATAACCTCTGTTGCTGGCCCCCTGATAGGCTCGCACCGGAGTCCTTGAGTTTGTCCTTGACTTCGTCCCAGAGGTAGGCTCCCCGCAGGCTCTGCTCGGCGGCGTGGTCGAGTTTCTTCCTGTCCCTCATCCCGTTGAGAGCGAGGCCGGCGACGACATTTTGGTAGATGGACATCGTCGGGAACGGGTTCGGCTTCTGGAAGACCATCCCTATCCTCCTTCGGACGGCCACCGGGTCCGCGTTCTTGTCGTAGATGTTCTCCCCGTCTAGGAGGGCTTCCCCCTCGACCGTCGCTCTCGGGGTGAGCTCGTGCAGCCGGTTAAGGCATCTTACGAACGTCGTCTTGCCGCAACCGGACGGTCCCATTATGGCGGTTATCTTGTTGGGAGGAATCTTCAGATTGATTCCGTTCAGAACCCAGTTGTCGCCGAAGGCCGCCTTCAGCCCCCTCGTCTCGAACTTCGGCTGGACCCAGCTCAGGGATGATGGCATCGATGATTCAGTCATTTCTTCCTTCGCTTCGAGACCTTCTTGTGCTTCCAAGCAAATGCGCCTAGATTTCAGCCCTGACCCCCGTCGACCTTCTCCCTATGAAGAATTTGACGGCGAAATTCAATATCAGCATGAATGCCACTAGCACGAGGGCCGCACCCCAGGCGACGGTGATCCAGTTGGGGTAGTTGCCACCGGTCCCAAAGTTGTAGATTATGTAAGGAATGGACCCCGTCTGTTGGAGAAGCCCCGTTGGGGGGAAGCCGAGGTAGCCCGCGGTCACCAAAAGGGGGGCGGTCTCGCCTGCTGCGCGGGCGATTCCAAGGAGGATACCGGTGGCCAAGCCTGACTTCCCAGTGCTGATGACTACGCTGAAAATTGTCTTCCATCTCGGAATGCCTAATGCCATCGAGGCTTCCCGTAGTGTGATAGGCACTATCTTGAGGGACTCTTCTGTGGTCCTTGCTATGATTGGGAGCATGATGACCGCTAACGCCACCGCCCCCGCCAACGCCGAGTATGTCCGTGTCTGTGCAACCACAAGGGCGTAGATGAACAGGCCTATGACGATGGTGGGGAACTCGGCCAACACATCGTTCGTGAAACTTGAGAAGAAGGAGAGCCGGGACTCGGGCCACTCAGAGAAGTATATTCCCGCCCCAACACCCAGAGGGACAGCGATGAGCGTCCCTAGTCCGACCATTAATAGCGACCCCTCAATCCCGTTCAAGATACCACCGTAGCATGCTGAAACTCCGTTCGCGACTTGGCTTTGGGAGCACGGGGAAGGAGGGTTCTGGGTGAAGAAGTTCCAGGTAATCGCGGGCAGGCCCTGCTCCACCACATCTGCGAGAACCAAGAAGAGCGGGATGATGGCCACAGATACAGAAAGCAGAATCAACCCCTTCATTATCCGGTCAAAAATCTGGCGCCGGCTGTGACGACGTCTCAGAATGATGGTAGATTTCAATTATCCATGCCGCCTCATACCCTGAACCTCGTTGAACTGGTCATTCTCCAGACCAGCACCCTTGCGAAGACGTTGATTACCAGCGCGAGCAGAAATAGGACGAACCCCACTTCCACGAGGGCTGCATCTGAGAGAGGGTCGAAGGTGTTCCCGAATTGGTTGACGATGAGTGATGTCAGCGTGGCGCCCGGGGACAACAAAGAGTGCGGGAGGTTGATGTTGTTGCCGATCACCATGGTGACGGCCATCGTCTCGCCGACAGCCCGTCCCAGGCCGAGGATGGTGGCTCCGAAAATCCCGGACCTGGCGTACGGGAGGACGGCCTTCCTGACCACCTCCCAGTCGGTCGCGCCCAGCGAATACATCGCTTCTCGCTGACTGTTGGGTACTGCGTTCAGGATGTCTCTCGAGACAGCGGAAATCGTCGGGATTATCATAATGGCCAGGATGATTCCAGCGGTCAGGAGGTCGTGCCCGAAGGGAGCCGCACTGAAGAGTTGAGTGAAGCCAAGGTAGGTCTTGAGGGTCGGTTCTACGTAGGTGCTCATGAAAGGAACCAAGACCAACAACCCCCAGAGCCCGAAGATCACGCTTGGAACGGCTGCCAAGAGCTCTACGAGTGAACCTAGAACGGTAGCGCCCGCCCTGATTCCCTTGGCTCCCTCGGAGAGGAAGATGGCCACACCGAGGCCGATTGGAAGCCCCAGTGTGAGAGCAATCGCAGTTGCAATCAAAGTGCCAACAATGGCAGGGAATACGTTGTAGGTGTTGAGTACAGAGTTCCATGTCGACCCAGTGATGAACCCAAGACCGAAGGTCTTGATGCCTAGCCAGGAACTGGAGGTTAGTTCAACGCCCAGACCCACAATCAGGACTAATATGCCAACAGCGGCAGCGCCGACCACCGTCTTCAGAACGAGGTCTCCCTTCGACCCGTAGCGACGATTCCCCTTCAAAGAGGCTGTCATTCGTCCACCCCGCAAACGGACATACGATATCACCCAGAAATACGGGAAGGGATCCTAGCTTCCGCTAAGATCCTGAGAGAACTGGAGTCCCGTTGTAGGTGACGGAATCTAGTAGCTGCTTGTCGAGGGTGACCGCGGCCGACGGGAGGGGCGGATACCCCAACGTCGTGGTAGGGGCGTTCGGTCCGGAGGCCTGACCAGAGGTCACAGTCCACGAAAGGAAGTTGAGAGTGGCGATTGCCTGCGCTTGGGTCGTTGACGCATAGGATGCGCTGAGGCTCTGATAGACCAGCGCGTAAGTGAAGGTGGAGACTGGATAGATGTACTTGTCAGCGGTGTCGTTGAAAGTCTGCTGGATCACAGAGAAGCTCGACCATTGCGAGGGGGTCGAGGGGAGGCCGCTCTTGACACCGGCCGCCAGGGCTTCCGATATGTTG
>JAFMAU010000056.1 GCA_029784825.1 Nitrososphaerota archaeon
GAAGTGACAGTCTGAGTGGCGGTCGTCGTGGAGGTGACCGTGGTCGGGGTGGTCACGGTCGAGATTGAGGTGCTGACTGAAGTGACGGTGTCGGTCGCGCTCACAGTCTGCGTAGTCGTGTCTGTCGCTGTCACCGTTGTGGTGACGGTCGAAGTGGGGTTGGAGAACGAGGTCGTCGTGGTGGTAGTCGAACCGCCCGAGCTCCAGAGTTCTGTCTTGCTAGAGAGGAGGGAGATGCCCGTCCCGACTGTTATCTCGTCCCTCGGCATCGAAGGGTTCTGCGCCGCGCCCTGGACCCCCCAGACTGTCCCGTAGGAACGGGCGACGGACACGTCTGCCCAGGCGCCAGATTTGAGCACCTGCATTGCCGGGCCGAAGGTGACGGTGGGGAACGAGAACACGCTCGTGGCCTGCTCCTCTGAGAGAGCGTAGACCGGATAGCTCGAGCTGGACACCGAGGCGCCCATGTCATAGGCCCCGAAGACGGTCCCGTCGAGTGAGAAGGCCCAGGTGGTCCCGGCCTGGAGGTACATGGAGAAGAGATGGGAGCCTGTCGTGACCGACGTGGTCCCAGACGTGAGGACGGTGTTGGTGTTCAGGTTCCAGATCTGATAGAACGCTATGGGGGTGGAGCTGGCGTCGAGGTAGTACCCCACCTGGCCCCACTCGTTGTTGGAGAGGTCGTCGGAGACCCAGAAGTCGAGGACGTTCGGGATGAACTGGCTTATCACTTGTATCGTCCCGCGGACCCCGGTGTTGGGGAGCGCGCTCGAGTCGGTGGAGGACGCCCCGACCCACCAGACGGAGTTGGGAGAGGAAGCATAGGGAGCCGCGACGCCGCGAGGCTGCGCTGGGGGAGGGAACGCCCCTTGGCTGACCGCGAAGAATCCCGCCACGAGAATCGGCAGGACGAGAAGTGCGAGCAGCTTCACGATTTCTGTTCGCGGCCCACTCGGGATATATTCGTCGAGGAGCGTAAGTATAGAATCTGGATATCAATCCGGGTAACTACCCTGCCTCCTGGAGTCGTTCGCATCGTGGACCTCGGACCAAAAGGCAAGCCCCTGATCTTGGTTCTCGGGTGGCGCGCTTCGGACTTGCAACAGACAACCCCTGATTCGCCGGGCCTAATGGGAAGGGTGGCCGATTCTCGATGACGCCAAGAGCGGTCGACCCGGCCCGGCGAGTATGGGGGGTGCCGATGAAGCCCTGAAAGGGGCGCGATATAGACATGGGAGTTACGGACGTGCGCCCTGGTTACTCGAAGGTTACCTTGCGGTTGTGCACGGACGATGACGGGAAGACCAACTCCTTGGATTTGGTTTCACAAGAAAAGGAGACACTCGTGACTAGGACGCGCATCATCGTCTTCTGTGCTGGCCGCTCGGTCTCAAGAAAAGGGCCGGCTCGGGATGCAGCGATGGCTTCACCTTGGGAAGGGCGGTGAAAGGAACTGCCTGGGGTGCGCCTGGGAGAGAGAAGAAACTGAAGGCGACCCTTGGCCCTTGAGTTCCGCTAAAATGTCGGGAGCATCTTCTTCTTCATTACGAAGAGCGCTGGGACAAGGGCCAGGAGGAGCAGCCCCATTCCCAACGGGAACTGCGGGACTGTCGAAGGAGGAGGCAAGTGTGGTGGTGTCCCACCGCAAGCTCCGGAGCCCCCATAGAAGTGGTGGATCTGGTTATGTGTGCTGGGAGTGCCTTGAATGTCCGGGCTCACAAATATCGGGTGAGTAGAGCAGTCACCAGACAGACCTGTTGCGTTGAAGATTCCGTACCCAGTGGCGTCGCCACTCGAGTTGGTGTTGAATGTGTCGGTCCCAGTTAACAGTATGAGGTTGCCCGAAGATATGGTGAAAGCAGTATTCGGCGACTGATCATGTAGATGCACCATGATGCACATCTCTTCGCCGTTGCCCACTATCGGGATGACGTTGCTGGGCCCAAGGTTGCCCCCGAATCCGATATTCCCGTCTGAGAAGGTCCCTCCGTTCCAGATCGTGCTGGTGCAGGTCGAGGTCGCACCGGTCCCCGACACGTCAAAGAAGTTTATCTGTCCTGTCGGGCTATCAGCGAGAGCCGATGACACGGCGGAAACGGCGAGGAGAGACAAGGCCAAAGCGGCCCATGGCAGCGCTTTCATGAATATGCGACTCGTTCAGTTTCTGATATTTGAATGATTTGAAGCCGAGATTCAACCCCATGAATCCAGGATTCATGCGTCTGGTGGCAAGGCGCCGGGCAGAATCGGAGAGGAGCATCTGGAACAAGCACGGTAGACTCCTCCATGACTTCCACTCGCTTCCCGACCCCTGTCGCCTTGGTTTGGGGCGGTCGCGCCGGCCAGCCTTGCAGCCCCTGTCCCTGAAGATGTCGGAGAAAAAGGAGGAGACGGCCCTTCTGTGCTACGTCGGGAGCGCTTTCTTCTTCAGCAGAAGCAGCGCTGGAAAGACTGCCAGCATCAGGAGAGCCAGTCCGAAGGGAAACTCTGGTACGCTAGGTGTTGGAGGTGGGAAGAGCCCCGTGTTAGAACCGATCGCCGCTGGAGTGAAGGCACTGGACGGAACGATGGAGTAGCTTCCGCCCGCGGCCGTGGTCCATGAAAGGTCTATCCCTGACTGAGAGTCGCAGGACTCGAAGTAGTCGACTTCGATGGCGTAGGTGCCTGCGGAAGACACGGTGATCTGACCTGTCGCCGAAGCGGGTGCTTGCAAGCCGTTGCTGTTGACGTTGTCGTTGACCACGAGGTCGGATGGCGAGATCGTGGTGCTTCCTGACGTCGGATTGATGTAGAGCCAGGACGCATCGTCAGACGTGAGCTTGAAGTATGTAGTGCCCTGCTGCAGGGTGACGTACCCTGTCCATTCGACGCTGTAGTCGACCTTGTAGAACTGCGTGCTCCCGACGTAGAAGCCGGGAGACGTCTCGTCCCAGTGGAAGTTGTTGGTGTCGTGATTGATGTTCGGATCTATCTCGGTCGCCGTGGGAGCTGCCGAGGCTGTGCTCCCCGCAGGCGGCGTCGACTCGGCCGTACACCCTGGCCACGGTAGCATTGTCGCGCCGAAGAAGGTGCCCTTCCAGAACGCGGCATCTAGCCCGTGGGCCGTGGGAGTTGATGCCATCGCCCCGGACGAGAGCGGGACTGCCAGAAGGAGACCGATGCCGAGGAATGCGAATAGTGCTTGAAATCTCATCCTTCTCGTTTCTCAGGATCTGACCCTCTCGCTGCGTATTAAATCCAGATGAATCCTAGAGCAACCCACCTGGACCTCGGATTCACCCATTGCGACGCTCTGAATCCATAACACCATCAGGCGGGAGTCCATATTTCGGCGCTGGTAGAACGCCGTCGGTCATGCGGGTTCCCGGACACGGCCAGAACTGCCTGCGACTCGAGTCGATGGCGCCGCCATTGGCGTGAGAGGGAGTAAGCAGGGCCCTGGGAGCAGCCGTTCCCTCATGGAGCAGCTGGCCCGACCGATTGGGTAGAAGCGATCACGTTCGTCGCCTGGAGGGGGCCAGGCTCGACCTGCACGTCCCTCCTGCACCTTCCGGTGGAACCCCTTGGCCAAGCTCCTCAGAGAAGGTCATCGACCCGGAAGCTGCCCGGTCCCTCTGCCCACGCCACGGAACGCGAAGCCCGCCCTCGCGGCCGCTTCAGGCAAGACCACGTGCCTCGCATCCACGAACGCCGCATCGCTCCCCGCGAGCCTGGAGAGCTTCTTCAGGTCCAGGTTCCTGAACTCGTCGTGGGCGGTCCCGACGACCAGGCAGTCGGCACCCTTGGCCGCGGCCTCCAGGCTCTTCTCGACGCGGAGGCCGAGCGCTTCTTCCCCTTTGAACATCGGGTCGTACAGACGGACCTCGGCGCCCATCTCCCTCAGCCTGGTGACCATCCGCTCGACGGGGGTAAGTTGAGTGTCTCTAACGTTCGGCTTGTAAGCGACTCCCAAGACCGCAATCCTGGAACCTCTGATTGTCTTTCCAACTTCGTTGAGCGCTTCTCCCACAAGCTCCACGACATGGTCCGGCATCCTGTCGTTGATCTCCCTCGCCATGCGAATGATATAGGGTATGTTGCCAGCCTTGATACCTTCGGAGATGAGGTAGTAAGAATTAGACGGAAGACAATTATGCGTTATTATGCCGTAGCTGGTTGCGAAGGTATGTGCGCCTTCCACCTCCATGTTGTACACATACCCTTCAAAATCCTCCTCCTGGATGCTCCTGACAAAGGTCGTACCGTAGGAGCCATAGTTCGTGAATGCGGGAGACTTCTTCGTCGTCCGGTAATATGTGGCCATAGCCGTTGACAGCTTGGGAAGCTCCCCCACGTCATGCTGAAGCGTGAGAAGATCCTGATACCGGGTGATCTCAATGCTGTTGGAGTAGATCTTGGACTTCTTTGATAGGGAAGTCCTGCAAGTAGGGAGTAGGCTGAATGCTTGGAGAAGAATCAGGACCCCCTGGAACAGTTCGGTGCTAGAGGTGGCGTAGGTCTGGGATAGACTAGCGCCGTTCTTTGATATCTCGAGGCTCCCGTCGCCTCTGAAAAGCCCTTGCAGAAATGCCGCGATGTTCTTCCTTGAGGAAAAGAAGACCTGTGGAGGTACCTTCTTCGTGTACGAGTCGCGCCCACACTCCAGGACATGTTCCAGCAGAAATGCGAAGACCCTAGATGAGAACAGCAGCGAATGGCTCCCGTCTCTGACCTCTTCATCGGGCTTGATGCCCCACGATTCGAGAATCGAGCGGCAGTCCTCAATCAGGTCCCCTTCGTGCTCGCCGAACGAAATCTTGATGCGTTCACGCGTTCCGCGTTCTTCTTCACTCTCCACGATGCACCCTTCACTTGCGTAATATCCGATTAGGCGCCAGAAGTCTTCATTCATGAAGAAGACTGCGGGAACCTTGCAGGCGTTCCCTCTTGCCGTGTAGAGTGCGACCCGTTCGTGCGGTATCGGAGATGGTCTCCACTTTTCGAGAGCGACGAACTTGTCAAGATACAGATAATCATACCTCGAATAATCAGACCGCCTGCTCATCGAAACACCGAGTAACTTCAGGCCTGACGTGAAATACTCCTGGTGCTCGCGGAGAGTCGTACGAAGCGGCTTCAACTTCACATCCATCATGAGGCTGTCCCCGGAGGCCTTGAGCTCCTCAATCAGATCTATCGCATTTGGCGAATGAAAGGGGGGTCCGTAACTGGTCGAGATCGGGACCTCGTCTCCAGGAAGGAGGTCGCGAGCTGCTCGGACGACAATCTCAGACCCTTTCTTCATCAGCATCGGGTGGTCCGGAGTGACCGTGATTGACCGGTTGGTCGTCAACCGGATTCTCACCATCTTGCCTTTGTACCTCCGCCTTGAGAACCAGGACACTCTGTTGAAGTCTGTCCGTCTCCCATCAAACGAGAGGGCCTGGAGACGTTCGGTAGGTACAAAGAATTCCGTCTCTCCCCACTTCGACGAGGTCGAGGAACGCTCATCGGCGAGGTTATCTACGAATTGGCCGACCGTCGTTACGCGTAGCCCTTTCCGGCCGGTAAGGTAGACAAATTCCTCTCCTGAGACGCATGGGCCGCCCACCCCCAGGCCAGGGTAGTGGGGCATGAAGTTGTACTTCGAGGCGCAGGCGTTGATCACCTCGATGGAGTCCACCCCCAGCTTCTCGTATAGCAGAGCGAACTCGTTAGCGAGGGCGATGTTGACGTCCCTGAACAGGTTTTCAGTGAGTTTCACCGCGTTGGCGGTCCTCGGATCCCTCACCCTGACCACCTTCACCCTGAACGCCGACTCGTACAGGGCGGCGGCAAGTTCGGTCGAAGCCGAGTCGAGTCCCCCGACTATGCGTGGGACCACCCTCATGTTCTCCACGATCTTCCCCGGGTCTGACCTCTCGGGGCAGCTCACAAGCCCGAAGTCCTCCCCCGCCTTGAACCCAGACGCCCCCTCGAGGATGGGCCTGACCCTCTCTTCGACTATCCCGGGCCCTACGGTGCTCTCGACGATCACGACGGTGTTCGGCTTCAGGCTCTGACCCACCGTCTTGGACGCGGCGAGGACGGCCGAGTAGTTGGGGGTCTTGGTCTCGTCCACCGGGGTGGCCACGCAGATCAGGACGAAGTGGGCGCGGGAAAGTGCGTCTCCGTTCTCGAGGTAAGCCTTCAGCCGGCCATGTTTGACCGCCTCCTCGACGACGGCTGGGAGGCCTGGTTCATCCTGCAGCCTGCATCGCCCCTGGCTGGTGTCTTTCACGACGTCCTTTCTGATGTCGATTCCAGTTACGTCCCCCCCGGCTTCGGCGAGGAGCGCGGCGGTGGGGAGACCGATCCTGCCAAGCCCGACCACCACGACCCTGATCTTGCCCTTCTGAAGGAGGGTCGGGACGTCGGCCGGGCGGAGCGCAGGTTTCCGCACTTTGCTCTGCATCTGGTCCGCTCCCTATGCTGGCCCAGATGAAGTTGTCGCTGGCTCTTGGAGCGCGTGGTCGATACCCCTACATCGGCTATCCCGCGGGGAAGATGGTGACCCCGCCAGCCCCTGGGAATACCACGTAGTAGTCTGTCACATAGACCGACCCATCCGCCGCGTCGTAGGCTAGGCCGGTAGGACTCGGCGCAGCGAGCCGGTCGACCACGCTCGTCCCGGACATCACGGCGACCTGGTCGGCGTCGGACAGGGCCACGTAGACCCCCTGATTCTGGGGGTCGTAGAGGATCCCTTCAGCGTAGTCCCCGACAGTGAGGTTCCCGGCGACCCGGGTCCCTGATATGGCGACGACGCTCGAGTTAGATATCCCAGCCTCACCGAGGGCGACGACGTACATGAACTGGTTCGCGGGGTCGTAGGCCAGCCGCCAGGGGTTGTAGCCCACAGGGATGGTCGCCACCACCGTCTCGTTCGAGACGACGGTCACCTCGCTGGAGAGGAAGTACACGAAGCGGTTCGCCGGGTCGTAGGCTCCGAACAGCGTGCCGTAGGACCCCCCGAACTGACCGACGACAATCGTCCCGGAGATCACGGAGAAGTTTGCGGAGCCGGCGTCCCCGACATAGACACGCCCGTTGGACGGGTTGTAGACTAGGGCGAACGGAGCGCTCCCTACGGTGATGTTGGCGATGACCGCGGTCCCTGAGATGACCGAGACGGTGTTCCCGTTCCCGTCGACGGTGGTATACACCGAGGGGAGGGCGTGGACGTTGGTGTCCGCGACGTAGATGTAGCCGTTCTCCGGGTCGAACAGGAGGGTCTCTGGCATCTGGGGGCGCAACGATATGTTAGCGACGAGGGAGGTCCCTGATATGACGGCGACGCTGTCGGTATACGCGCTTGCGACGTACGCATAACCGTTCGAAGTGTCCACGGCGATAGACGAAGGGGACTCGTAGTCTCCGGCGCCGACGGGGATGGTGGAGACCGCCCTCCCACCCGAAAGGACCGAGACAGACGCCTCGCCGTAGATGTTGGTGTTGACCACGTAGACGTCGTTGTTCACGCTGTCATAGGCCACCCAGCTGGAGCCGTTCCCCAGCACCACCTGGCCGGCAGGACCCGCCGCGGAGCTCGTGGTGACCAGAGAGGTGCTGGCCGATGTGGCGCCTGTGGTGGTCCCGGCGCCGGCTGACTGTTTGGCTGCGTAGTAGCTCGCCGTGGTGGTCACGGTCACCATGGTCACCACTATGACTATGATCATGGAGGCAGCCCCCGCCCCGATGGCGGGGTGGGAGCCCCCGCTCATCATCATGGACGTCCGTCCGCGCGCTGAACCGGAGGTCGCGGGTTCATGTGCCTGAGCGTCATTCGGCCTTCGCCGTAGGCTGGTCCCCCTCCTTGGCGCGCTTCCGAGTCAGCAAGGGGAGCCTGCCGAGATGGCGCGCGAAGAGCAGCGCCCAGAATAGCACAAGCGCCAGGGCAGACATGAGGAGGGGGAGGACGTAGATCTCGAAGAGTTCGACAGACATGGTCCCCGTCACAGCCACCGTTCCGAGGAGCATCAGCACCCCCGCGACCAGGGTCGCCAGTATGGAGAGGAGGACCGTCTCGTGCTCTTCAGCCATGGTCGAGCGCTTCCTGCCTTGGCCTAATGGTGCTGGGGCGCGTCCCCCAGGCTTTCGATGTAATGGGCGAGGGACTTCACTTCGTCCCTGGCCAGCGACTCGAGCCGGTGCTTTTCGAAGGGGGTGATGATGGTCGCGACCACGCCGTTGAGCGCCGCGTCCGCCCTGTAGGTCAGCTTCGTCCCCTCGGGTGCCGGCTCCAGGGTGACCACGGCATCCCGGACGAACTCCTTGGGGTTCCCCTTGAGCTCCACCCTGTCCGGAGGGGTCGCAATGGCCGTGCTGGGCCCCTTTTCCCTCGCCCCGAAGATGTGGGTCTCGACCTCCAGCTCGGCCTGGTTCCCGGTCCTGCTCATCACCTTCACAGAGGTGTAGAACTTCGACCATCGAGGGGCCGCCTCATAGTCGGTGACCGCGGAGAAGACCTTGTCCATCGGAGCCTTCACCACCTGTTCAGCCTCGACGTGAATCTCGTGCATCGCCTTCTACTTCACGGGGGGGCTTAGATTAAGGTTGGTCTGTGGCACGTCGCTCGCGTCCCGACACGGGCAACTTTCCGTCGCCTAGTGCCAGACGGCGCCTTGGCACCCGAACGAGCCGGTCTGCGATGGCAGATGCGAATAGGCGTCAGCCGTAGTCATGCGCTCTTGGAGGCTGGCCGATGACGTGAACCTGGAGCCATCACCCCGGTCAGCGGTGGTCAGGCGAAACTCGGTCTGTTCCCGTGTAGAATCCGCGTCTTACGTTCGAAGACATGAACCTCATCTGCGCCTACGCCACGCCATCCGGAAGAACAACAGGGCAAAGACGTCGGCCACGGCGACCATGGGTGGGGATATCTGACCTGCCAAGCCTCCGACCACGACGGGAAGGATCGAGCCCCCAAGGGGAAGGCTATGAGCTGCCTCTCGTTGCTTCCATTCCCCGTCGTCCGGCGCCTGAGGTCCGTGCCAACCCTCCGCGTGGGAGAACGAAGTCAGGAGGAGGGCACGGCGTCGCCGCAAGTTATGACATCAGAATGTCATAACTCTTAAGTATCTATAGCATCAAGTTGCCATGCAATGGAGTCCCAGGAACTCGCCAGGTTCAACCCATGGTGGACCACGGGCAAGGTGAGGGAAGCGCTGCTCGAGCGATTCAAGAGGAAAGCATACTACTCGGCTGAGCGAGAGCTCGACAGGCGACAGGCGACCCTCATCTGGGGGATGAGGAGGATGGGAAAGACGGTCCTGACGTACCAGCTGATCGACAAGCTCCTCAGGGAGGGTACTAGCCCCAGGAACATCCTCTATTTTTCGTTCGACGAGGTCTCGTCCACCATCGATACAGTCCTTGAGGCATATCAGAGAGAGGTGCTGAACAAAACGTTCGAGTCCTCCACGCGTCGCATCTATGTGTTCTTTGACGAGGTCCAGAAGGCAGATGACTGGGAGAACAAGGTCAAGCTGCATTACGACCTGTACCCCAACGTGAAGTTCGTCCTGACAGGTTCTGCGTCGGTCCCGCTCCGCAGGGGGTCGAGGGAGAGCATGGCTGGCAGGATGTTTTCTCTCCTGGTCGAACCGCTTTCGTTCGAGGAGTTCCTCGAGATTTCAGGGATGGACGTGGAGGCCATCAGGGGAGACCCGAGGCTCTGGGACAGGACTCTCGCCCCGCTGTTCCACAGGTACCTCAAGTACGGTTCCTTCCCTGAGCTTGTCAGTGAGGAAGATGAAGAGCGCGCGAGGAACTACATTCGGGAGGGCATCGTCGAGAGGGTGATCTACAGGGACCTGCCGTCTGAGTTCGGGCTCCGGGATGTCGAGCTCCTGAAAGCGCTCTTCTATATCGTGGCTGCGAACCCTGGCGCGATCATGAACTATAGGAAGATCTCGAAGGACCTCGGGAGAGATCAACGGACCGTCGCCGACTACTTCGAGTATCTGGAATATGGCCTGCTGACGCGGTTCGTCTACAACTATCGAGGGAGCCCCGTGGCGAGCTCGAGGAAAGCGAAGAAGGTCTATCTCGGGACGCCGAGCCTGGCGCTGGCCGCCGACCGGGCGAGAAACGCGAAGCTCCTTGAAAACTTCGTGCTCATGAAGACCGGGGCGAAGTTCTTCTACAGAAACGGCTTCGAGGTAGACTTTGTCCTTCCAGAGGGGGAGGGCTTCACGGCCATCGAGGTGAAGGAAAGGGGGGTGACACGAAGCAATTCCTGGCCTTCGACAGGAAGTTCGTCGGGAGGGTCAAGCGGAAGTTGCTCGTCACCATGGAGCGGGGAACGGCCGAAGGAGCCGAGACGGTCCCAGCCTGGGAGTTCGCGCTGCTCTGACGCAAGTCTGTCAAGATGCCTCGATTGAGAGACGCAGGACTCCTAGCAAGGTTGGTCGGCTGTTGATCGCCGATGAAGCGGGAGCGCGGGCCAGCGTTGGCTGAGCCCAACCAAAGGGGTCTCGGCGCTAGCTCGGCAGCTGCCACAGGACTTTTCCTGCGCCCGTGATCTTTGAAAAGGAAGAGAATCAAGACGATGACCCCTACCACGCCGATATTCCAGCAGCAGTGGCATTCCGACGAGCCCGAAGACATGAGATGGCTGGGTGCGTCGCAGGCGACAGCAGGGGACCGGCGACCGAAAGCCCTGGCCCATTGGAAGTGCGCCCTGCAACCGGGTTGTGGCTATGCGTCGGAGTACCGCAGGTGGCACCGCCCATGGCGTCTGCGAAGCCAGCGAGAACGCTCTCCGGTATCGGAAATCGTCATGGTTCAACTGGGAGGGGAGGCGCACGGGCTCGCGCCAGCTCCGGCTCATGGGGTCAGATGGCGCTGCCCTTGACGCAGATGAAAGAGCCACGGCTGTTCGTGTTCGTCCAAGCTACGTACGAGCTGCAGGGGAGAGGCCACCACAGACGGAGTACGGCACGGCCGCAAGCCACCGAGTGTCCAGGCTAGGATTGGCAGGGCTGGTCTCGGTAGGAGAAGCGCCATCGCCATGACCGTCAAGAAAAGCGAGCACGAGAAACAAAGGCGGAAGGAACCGTCGGCTTACGCCACCTCTCATGCTCGGGGGCCCAGCCATGAGGATTTCAGGGGACTCTGCCTTCGATGCGAGCTCACCTGTTCCCAACGAAAATCCGAGACCGGCCGATTGCTTCGACCTCTCCGGCGCCCCCAAGACTCGGTTCCCGACACCGAGAGAAACAGGGGGATGGGCTTCGAAGAAGCCCACCGTTGGATGCTTATGAGTGGACTTGGGGTTTGGAGAATGTCTTTGACCTGCGCAGCAGTGCGAGACCTAGTAGCGAGATGGAAGCCACGAGGGCGATCGGGACGCTGAACTCCGGTACCCCTGCCGGCGTCTGGTTGGTGACGATGTCGCCGAAGCTCGTAACTGACGAGTTGCACCAGGTCTGCGTGCCGGTGGCGCCCGAGTAGGTGTACGCCCAGCCCCATGGAGAGGGGTTGTAGGCGCTTGTGGTCGAGAAGAAGTGGCTAACCCAGCTTGCTGAAGTGGGATTGCCTGACTGATGGGCGTACGTCTGCAGGAGGATGTCACTGCTGCTGCCGCCGAGGTTGAACGTGCCAAGGCTCCCCGAAGTCTGATAGGTTGCTAGAAGGGTCCCTGTGAAGGTCCAGATGTATCCTCCGTTCATGGGGCCGCTTCCGCCGAACGGTTCGTTCACCCCGTTCTGGGGGCTCAGCGCGCCTGCGAACGTCTCCCAAGTCCCTGAATAGGTGACCAGGGCGTAGAAGTTCCCAGGACTCGTTTGCCAGAGATCGATCGTCTTGGTGTAGCTGTCGAGCGCCCAGTAGCCGACGAACCCGGTGTCTTCGTCGTTCGTCACGGTCATGGTGACGGTCGCCAGGTGGGTCGAGCCTGTCGGGGGACTGCCGCTCGTCACGATGCTGCACTCCGCGACTAGGGCGTTTGCTCGCTGCGGGATGGCATATGGAGTGAGAAAGACCATCGAAAGGAGGGCCATGATGGAGATTGCTGCTATTTTCTTCGTATTCGTTTGACCTCGCGCGCGTGAAAGGTCTGGCCGTATATACCGCGTGTGAAGATTAGATTCAACCGGATGAACCGCGAAACAATCACATGGTGAACGCTACTACCAGAACATCTCGTCTCAAGGTCTACCTAATCCTTTAGGGAGCATCGGAAGTCTCATTGGCCATAGCTCGAAGGATGCCGACCACGTGTTCAACAGGGCCGCCGCCCTCACGGTCGTGGCCGTCTTGCCGGCCGCCGAGACTCGTGGCTCCCTAAGGAACCGCAGAGGTCAGACGCCTGACTCTGCGAGGACTGAACGCTTTCAATGCGTCCGAACCGGGCAACCGGCGCGTCGTCCACAAAAG
>JAFMAU010000057.1 GCA_029784825.1 Nitrososphaerota archaeon
AAGGACCCGTTCACAGAGACGGCAAGCATTGACTGGGATCAACTCACCAGGGCCGCCCAGTACGGCGTCAGGTTCCTTGACAACGTCCTCGACTACAACGCTGAGAGGCACCCGCTCAACCAGCAGAAGGATGCGTCGCTCTGGAGCAGGAGGATAGGGGTAGGCATCACAGGGCTTGGGGACATGCTGATCAAGCTGGGCCTGAAATACGACGACGAGTCGACCATAGAGTTCGTGGACCATCTTTTTGAGAGGATCAAGAACGTCTTCTACGACTACTCGACGGACCTCGCCAAGGAGAAAGGAAGCTTCCCGGCTTTCGATGCCGACAAGCACCTTGCCCAACCCTTCATCTCCAGGCTGGACGAGAAAGTCAAGGGAAAGATCAGAGCTCAGGGGATCAGGAATGCGGCGGTAACCACGATTCCACCCGTGGGGTCTGGCTCCATACTCGCTGGAACCAGTAGCGGAGTCGAGCCTGTCTTCGCGCTCTTCTACACGCGGAGGAGCAAGTCGCTCAGTGAGGGGGAGTTCAAGGTGTTCCACCCGCTGGTGAAGGAGTACATGGCCACCACCGGGGCCCGAGATGAGGGCCAGATGCCGAACTACTTCGTCACCGCCCACCAGATAGAACCCGAGATGAGGGTGAAGATGCAGGCGACCATCCAGAAACACATCGACACGGCCATTTCAAGCACCGTCAACCTGCCGGAGGACATCACCCCGGAGGAAGTGGAGAAGATCTACCTGCTCGCTTGGAGATTGGGTTGCAAAGGCATCACGGTCTACAGAGAAGGGAGCAGGGAAGGGATCCTCGAGACGGAGAAGGTGGGGAAGAAGGCAGAGGCGCCAAAGACTGCGGCGTCGTTCGAAAGGCCCAAGGTGATGGAGGGAAGGACACTGAAGCTGAAGCTTCCTCAAGGGAGCATCTACCTCACGGCCAACCTCGTAGGCGGGGAGATCAAGGAGGTATTCGTCACCCTAGGCAAGTCTGGGGCGGATGAGAACGCGGACGCCGCCGCTCTCGGGAGGCTCATCAGCCTGTATCTCCAGCACGGAGGCGATATCAAGAACGTCACCTCCACCCTGAAGGGAATAAAGGGGAAGTACGTCTCGTGGGACGAAGGGACCCAACTCCAGTCCATCCCCGACGCTATCGCAAAGGCCTTGGAACTGCTGACCCTGAACCACGTGGTGAAGGAGTCGTCCAACCCCGTCCAGACGAAGAAGCCGTCGGAAGGAGGGTCGTGCCCCGACTGCCATGAAAACACCCTGGTCTTTGAGAATGGGTGTTACCACTGCAACACCTGTGGCTACTCAAAGTGCGAGTAGCTCCGGCGGGGCCGGGTTAGGTCCGGCCCCACAATGATTTTACATCGCCCGGAACCACCGCAGCCTTGTTGAAGAAGGGGACGAGGGCTCTGCTGACGGTGATAGTGGTTACCGCGTTCGTCATGACCCCCTTGGTCCTAGGGGGGGCGCTCCTTGGCTTCTATGTGGGGGGCGAGGTCGGATTCTCGCCGAGTATCCTGGCGATAGCCTTCTCGACGGGTGGATTCGTAGTCGGAATGGTGGCCATCTTCCGTGTAATCAAAGCGGTCGTGGCTCAGGCTGGCCCGGCTACTGGCTGATCTTCTTCAGCGCTTCGGCCTTCGCCTTCTCGACCTTGGACTTCAGTTCTTCGGTCGCCTTGTCATATGCGTCGGAGACCCGCTTCGCGGCGGACTTGAACGGCTCCTCGACCAAATCGTCGCTCAATGGGCGGCCTTCCTCTCGAGCACCTTCTTAACATGCTTTAGCCTCGAGAACTCCTCCCTCTCCCTCTCCTCTAGGGTGGCCTGGATGTACCGGATTGAACGTTCGTACCTCGGGATAATCATGTACTCGAGCGCGTTAAGGAGCCTCTGTGTCTTCTCGAGCTCCTTCGCCAGCCTGAAGATTGCGTTCTCGTATTCAGCTGCCCGGAAGATGGAAGGGAGCGCCTTTCTCATCTGTCTCGATGCCCTGTCGACCGCAACGTTCGAGTCTGCAAACCCATACGTCATTCCCACCTCCTTCTCCGCTAGCTTGATCGATGGTATGTCGACGTCCACGATTCGCCTTATGCTGACCTCGGCCTCGACCATCGGAGGGGTGTTTGCCGCAGTCCCTTCAAGCCGCAGCGGGCCCAGCTTGAGATACGCGTCGTATAGTGCCCGATAGGCGTCTGATAGCGGCTGGGAAATCTCGTCTCGCGCGGTCGTCGCCCGCTCAATCATCTCGTCGAGGCGCTTGAGCAGGACGTCCCGTTTGTCGTCGAGGACCTTCTTGACTCTGACTGCGGTCTGGAGTCGCCTGCGGGTACCGATTAGCTCGATTTTGGTAGGGAGGACTCCGCCGCCGGATGCTACGGACATCTTCTACCCCGCCGATCTACCGCTGACGTAGTTCTGCTTGATGAACTCCTCTTTGATGTTCGTCAACTCGCTTTCGGGGAGGATGGAGAGGGTCTCCCAAGCGATGCGGTGGGTGTCCTCGAAGGTCCTGTTCTCGTCGTATCCTTGGTTGAGGAACTTCTGCTCGAATTCGTCCCCGAACTGCAGGTACCTGAGGTCCGAACCAGTAAGACCCGACTTTCCGACAATCTCTGCGAGCGCCCTGAGCTCGACCGCCCTTGCATATGCGTTGTAGAGCTGATTCCCTACCTGGTGGTGATCCGGACGGGCCTTCCCCTGTTTGATCACGTATCCAAGCGCGGGACCCATGAGCCTGCTAAGACTCGAGAGGACATAGACTGGAGGATAGATTCCTTTTCTGAACAGCTCCCTCCCGAGGAAGATCTGGCCTTCGGTGATGTAGCCGGTGAGGTCAGGGATAGGATGAGTGACGTCATCGCTCGGCATGGAAAGTATCGGCATCTGGGTGATGCTCCCCTTCTTACCCTTGATCCTCCCCGCCCTTTCGTAATTGGTAGCAAGGTCGGTGTACAGGTATCCCGGAAACCCCTTCCGTCCGGGGACCTCTTCTCTTGCCGCCGATATCTCTCTGAGCGCTTCGGCGTAGTTTGTGATGTCGGTGATAATCACGAGAACGTGCATGCCCAGCTCGAATGCGAGGTACTCGGCTGCTGTTAGAGCCACCCTCGGAGTGATGATTCTTTCGATAGCAGGGTCGTCGGCAAGGTTCAGGTAAAGGATGCTCCTTCTGATCGCACCAGACTCGGCCAGGGTTCTCTGGAAGAACGAAGCTTCGCTGTGTGAAACGCCGACCGCCGCGAAGACGACGGCGAACTCCTCCCCTTCACCCACCACTGTGGCCTGTCTTGCGATCTGGGCTGCAAGCATGTTGTGGGGCATTCCTGCTCCTGAGAAGATGGGGAGCTTCTGCCCTCTTACGAGCGTGAGCATGCCGTCGATGACAGAGACCCCAGTCTGGATGAGGTCGGTCGGATACTCCCTACGTTCTGGGTTGATTGGAGCGCCGTTCACATCGAGGAATGTCTTCGCCACGGGTTCTGGGAGGCCGTCCTGCGGTCTGCCGAGGCCGTCGAACACTCTCCCTAGGAGCTGGTCAGAGACCGGCAGCTGCATGGTCTTGCCGAGGAATCGAGCCCTGGTCCCGCTGACTGACAGGCCGGACGTCCCTTCGAAGACCTGGACCACCGCCCTCCCGAAGCCTGTCTCTAGGACCCTGGCGAGCCTGCGGTTCCCTGAGTTATCTTCGATCTCCACCAACTCGTCGAATGCGGCTCTGTCAACTCCATCGACAACGAGGAGCGGACCCCTGATTTCGGCTACCTTGCTGTACTCGACCCCCGACGATGACTTGCTCAAGCCCGTACCTCCTGCACTCCCGAAAGCGAAGAGAACTCGTCGAACATCAGCTTGGAGAGCGCCTCCAGCTTCCCCAGGTCCTCGCTCTTTATCGCGAACTTGGCCCTGAGCATCGGCGCCACCACCTGCATTCCCCTGATCTTGGCGAGGGGAACACCATTCCTAAGCGACTTTAGCGCCTCCTGGTGGTACTGGACGAACATCTTCATCATCATGAACTGCTTCTGGGGGCTGCAGTAGGCATCGGTGTCGTCGTAGGCGTTCTGCTGCAGGAACCCAATCTGAATCATCCTGGCCACATCCAGAATCAGTTTTTCTTCGTCCGGGAGCGCCTCTGGCCCGAGCAGTCGGACGATTTCCTTCAGAGCATCTTCTCTCTGCAGGATGCCATAGGCTTCTGTCCGCACCGCGAACCAGTCTTTGTCGACCCTTTCAGCCCACCACTTCGCCACTGACTCGATGTAGCCAGAATAGGAGCTCATCCAGTTGATCGATGGGTAGTGCCTGGAGTAGGCGAGCCTCGCGTCGAGGGCCCAGAAGTTCTTCACGAACCGGATTGTCTGTGAAGTGACCGGTTCCGTGAAGTCCCCACCTGCTGGCGAGACCGCGCCGATGAGTGTGATGGATCCGGTCCTCGCCGGGGTGCCGAGGGTGTCAGCTCTGCCGGCTCGCTCATAGAATTCGGCCAGCCTTGAGGCGAGATAAGACGGGTAACCCTCCTCCGCGGGCATCTCCTCCAGCCTGCCGCTGATCTCTCTGAGAGCCTCGGCCCACCTGCTGGTCGAGTCTGCTACGAGAACTGTGTCGTACCCCATGTCCCTGTAATATTCTGCCATGGTGACTCCGGTGTAGATGCTTGCTTCCCTCGCGGCCACTGGCATGTTGCTGACGTTCGCGATGAGAATCGTCCTTTCCATCAGGGGCCGTCCGCTTGCCGGGTCGATCAGCTCCGGGAACTCTACCAGCACTTCGGTCATCTCGTTTCCTCTTTCGCCACACCCGATGTGGAAGACGACCTTCGCGTCAGCCCACTTCGCGACGCTGTGGAGTGTCACGGTCTTGCCAGTCCCGAAGGCGCCGGGGATCGCCCCTGTACCTCCCTTGGACATCGGGAAGAAGGAGTCGATGACCCTCTGTCCCGTTAGCAGGGGGATTTCCGGATCGAGCCTCTCTCTGATGGGCCTGGGAGTCCTTACCGGCCATGTGTGATAGAGCATGAAGTCCAGTTTCTTTCCCGACTTGTCCTCTGCGGTCGCGACGACGTCCTGGACCTTGAACTTGCCTCCCTTCACCGCGTCCTTCAGCTTGGATTTCGGCACTGTCGGCGGGACTAGGATGCGGTGCTCGATTAGCGGAGTCTCTTGAACTGTGCCGAGGATAGAACCCCCTTCCACCTCGTCTCCTTTCTTGACCGAGGGGGTGAATTCCCACTCCTTGTCAAATGGGATCGAATTGGCGGTGACTCCCCTGGTGATGAAAGCGCCAGCCTTGTTCGCTATGACATCCAGTGGCCTCTGCAGTCCGTCGTAGATGGTGCCAATCATTCCTGGCCCCAGGGTGGTGGAGAGCGGCTGACCGGTGCCAAGAACGGGCTCCCCAGGACGTAGGCCGCTGGTAGATTCGTAGACCTGGACGAACGCTATGTCCCCGGTCAGTTTAATCACCTCACCGACCAGCTTCTCCTCGCCAACCTGGGTGACTTCATACATCTTCGAGGAGGCCATGCCAGAAGCTTTCACGGCGGGTCCAGAAATCCACTCGATCTTTCCCTTGGCTACCATTCTAGGTTACCTGAGACTTTGTGGGGCTCTGCAGGTTGCCTTCAAAAGCGTTGTGATAAAGAAGCGTGGGCGGACACCGGGCAGCAGGCTCGCGCATGCTCTCGCCTCCGCAGGGGTACCAGGACGCCCCTCGTTGTGTCACTGGAACAGCCTGTCGGGGCTCATCGTCTCGTTCGGGTCAACTGCCTTCTTTATCCTCTTCATCAGCTGCAAGGGTATCTCGTCCTTCGCGTAGACCTTCTTCAAGATCCCCACGCCATGGTGATGTGAGATAGTCGCGTCGTGGGACCTTGTCACTCTCGCCATGCCTTCCCAAAGGCTCCGGTAGGTGGCCTCCTTGGGTAGGAAGAGCACCGTGAAGTATAAGCACGCGCCCTGGTCGTAAAGATGTGAGATGTGAGCTCCGACCCCTCCGACCCCCTCCGTTCTTCCCAAGACGTCCATCGCGTCGCGATATAGCTCGAGCAGCCGGCTCCATTTTGCGGCCACCTCCACGGTTTCAATCGAATACCCAAGCTTTCTCACCGAGTCCATCTGGCCCTGGAAGTCGAAGCGCTTCCTGAGCCACAGATCGACGAGATTTGGGTCTGCTGGGACCGAGCTTTCCTCGAGAAATGTAGCGACCTGCTGCCTGACGGTGGAGAGGACCTCCTCGGACTTGAAGTGATAGACCAGCAGAAGAGTACATCCCTTGCCGTCGAACTGGAACTGGGACTCCAGTTCGTTGTATGCTCTACAGACCGCGGGCCTGACATCGAATTCGAGTAGCCCCTTGGCCGCGTTGACCGCATCTTCGAAGTTTCGAAAGCTGAAGGCCGCCTTCCAGACGTGCCTCGGAAGTTTCCTAACTTTGAGCTCCGCGGCAGAAACCACCCCCAACGACCCCTCGGCACCGATGAATAACCGGCTGAGGTCAGGGCCTACCGACGACCTTGGCGCGCCCCTGTTCCTGGTCCAGATGACTTCGCTTGTGGGGAGAACCACTTCAAGCCTCATCACCGAGTCCTCGACGCCGCCGTAGAGGGTGCTATACTGGCCGGTCCCAAAGGTCGAAATGTAACCCCCGACGGTGGCCAGCTCGTACGACTGCGGGAACTGCGAGAACGTCAGCCCTTTTTCATTAAGCTTTGATTCTAGATCCTTCAACCTCACTCCGGCCTGTGCGGTCACGGTCCTGTTCGCTTCATCGAGATCGAGTATCTGGTTCAACGACGCTGTGTCGATCACCACCCCCGCTGATGGGATTGACGCGCCGGTCACGGCGCTCCCACCCCCCCTCACGTACAAAGGAACCCCTCTCGCGGACGCGAAAGCCACGAGTCTGGTCAGCTCGTCTATGTTCGATGGTTTGACCGCGGCCGTGGCGCTCCCAAGCGGGGCCTCAGTGACCCACTGGAGTGGCCACCAGTCCTTCAGGTAAGCACTGACATCAGTACTCACTCGGCCTGGAAGGAGTCTCTCGAGTTCTTGAGCCAGGTCGCCAGCTTCTGCCACTTTCTGTATTCGTCCCCCAATTTGGGGTCAGCCCTTCGGCTAAATACCTCTATCTCGCTTCTCGCCTTGGCGACCTCCTGAAGCCTCTCGCCCCGCGTGGATGCAACCTGGAGCATTGCCAGACCCCTCGATGTCGCCTCCAAATCCCCAGCTCTCTCGACGTCGATGCCAGTAGCCTCTGATATCCTCCTAAGGAGTTCGCCTGACCTGGAGAGGCCGCCGTCCGCCCTCAGGATTTTTGTCGACTCGCCTGACTGTTCTAGGACCAGCCGTACATGGAACGAAATGGCAGTGAGAAGGCCCGAAGCGACCGCCCTCCCGTCAGAATCTAGTTCGAGTCCCGCGATCAGTCCCTTGGCGTTCGGGGCATGGGGAACTTGCAGGCCCGAAAGCGCGGGGATGAAGATGACTTCGCCCCTTTCCTCGGTTTCGAGGTCAGAGTAACTCCGGATCAGGCCGATTCTGAGCATCAAGTCGACTGCCCGTCCAGTTGTGGGGAGGTACCCTTCGACCCCGAACCTGGTCGTCCCTCTTTCTTTGAGGATGACGAGCGGGATGAGCTGGCCCCTCCTTGCGAATCCATCCGTCGGAACGTCGACAAAAGTCCCGGTGCCGTTTGTGACCTTGGCAGTTCCACGTTCAACTGCCCACTCACCCACGCAGGCGGCCTGCTGGTCCGCTATGAGCGCGTTAAGCTCTACCCCTTCGAACTCGCCGATCTTCTCGGTGTTCTCCACGATCGCCGGGACGGCTGACTTCAACCCGAAAAGGGATTTCACGACCCCGATCTCTTTCATGTTCCTCGGGTCTATGATTCCGGTGAGTGTCGCGTTCGTAGCGTCTGAGACAAACTTGCCCACCAGCCTGTAGGCCAGGTAGGCGTCTATGGTCCATTGCATGCTCTCGGCGGGGAGATTCGGACAGAGTTCCCGTAACCGAAGGAATCTGATCACTGGCGAATACGGGGAGACTATGAGGTCCAGAGGGGGTATCTTCCCAACCGCCTTGATATGCGCCGGTAGCCGCTTGTAGGTCTGGTAGACGCCCCTGTCAGTCCATGTGACAATCGGGGTCAGAGGGGTACCGTCTCTTTTCCAGGCGACGGTAGAAGCCCTGTAAGTGGCAATCCCCGCTGATTTCGCACCTAGCTCCTTCCCCCTAAGCAGCAGGTGTCTGACTGCCTTGAACAGCTCCTCCGCATCCTGCAGCCCATCGGGGCCCACCGGAACCGTTACGGACTCGGAGTGCACCCGGACAAGACCCGAGTCGTATATGCCCAGTTTGATGGACGTGGTTCCGACGTCCACCGTTGCGAAGGCGCCGCGACCGGCGCTCACCGATTGGTCTCCTCGGTCATGTGTTCCACCATCTCGGCGATGGCGGGGGCGGCGGTAAGGCCGGGGGACTCGATCCCTACCAGATTTACCACCCGCCTATGTCGGTCGAGTTCGATGATGAAATCCTTTGTGGGCGAGAGCGGTCTTATTCCGGTGTATACCCTCACGAGCTTCCCCTCGGCGGCGAGGAGGGGGTGGAACTTCGCCTCCAGCCGGGAGAGGTCGTCTTCAACATAGCTCCCATCATCCTTTGACCCGGTCGCTCTGAGCGTAGGCCCAGCGATTGTCGTGCCGTCTGTGGCGGGGATTAGCGCGCCTCCCTTCGTTCTCGACCTCACCGCCAGAGGAAGGGGCGCGACGATGCAATGGATAGGAAGACCAGAATACACTGCCATGACGCCGAGGCCTGGTTTTAGCTCTCCATGGTCAGACCCAAGGACGGCCGCAACTTCGCCAGAGTACAGCCCGGCGGCGTTGATTACCAGGCTTGCCTTGAGTTCGCCGCAGGATGTCTTTAGCGTAGTCACTTCGTCGTTGGACTCCGCTCCAGTCACCCGGCAGCCGAACACGAACTCGACGCCCCTGGCCGCCGAGGCGTCAGCAAGGCGAGACACCAGGGCGCGGACATCGACTGTGCCATAGCCGTCGACGACAAGCCCGCCGATAACCCCTTTCGCCAGCAGTGGTTCGATCTCTCTGAGTCGGCTTCCCCTCATCATGCGGACCCTGAAGTCCTTTCCCAGGCCCATTTTGAGATAGGCGTATGTCGCGAGGAGCGCAGGGGTTGTGAGCCACCTCCTCACTACGAGGATTGCAGGCATGCGGCTTAACCTGACTCCTAGCTCTTTGCAGAGGTCGTCGTACATGAGGTTGCCCCGCCTCGCGAGTCTGCTCTTCAAAGAGCCGAAGGGAAGCTGGATCACGTGGATGACGTTCGCCTGGCCTGCAGTGACACCCTTCCCTGGGCCCATTTCCTTGTCAACAACCACTATGCTCTTCCCAAGGCTCGAGAGGCGGTACGCGACGGCTAGGCCGACCACCCCGGCACCAATGATCGCGATGTCGGCGCTGGGCGGGAGCTCATGCATAGCTCGTCACGCTCTCACTCCCAAGCGGGAGCTGGGACCCACGGGGGAACCGCCCCGCGCTGTCTTATCAACCCCTGCGGTCTTGAAGCCGTAGTAGGACGGGTATGCTTCCGCGGGGTGCCCTCTCTCTGTCTGATCGGCAGGAGAATCTGCAAAGAGCCGAGCGAGAGGGGATTGGAGAAAGCGTGCCGTGTCAAGGGCCGCCGGCAAGCACCGATGCGACGTCCTTCCTGAGGTCAGCCCTCATCCGTTCCAGTCTTGCTTCGAAGGTATTGTCGAACCTGACGGTGCCGTCCGGGGTAGAGAGGACCACGCCTCCGATGGTCTCTATGGGCTCTGCTTCGATGGTGACCTTGAACTTGCCGTCAAGCCTCTTGACAGCTGCAGTGGTTGCCCTCTTGTCCTTGCTCGCGCATTGGATTTTGGCATGCAGCCCGATGACGTCCAACCCTTCTTGGATAAGGGCCGCGAGCGCCTTCTCTTGAGACGCGCCTTCCACCTCCGAAACGTGCTTCTTGGCTGCATCGAACACCTCGTTGACGGCCTTCTCCAGTGATTTCAGCTGGGCGTTCCTGGCTTCCAGCTCTGCAGCCCCGATTATCTGTCGCTTCACCGACTCGGCTTGCTTCACGCTGGTCTCGAGTATCTTGGCGATGGCTTCGGCGGTAGCCTTCCTCGACGATTCGACCCTTTCAAGAGTTTCCTTTCGTCCAGCTTCGATTTCGGCCATGACCTCCTCCTCGAACTCCCCTGCGACTTTGGCGAGGGTGGCAGACGCTTGCTCGTTCAACGCATCAGACTCCAAGTATCGCCCTGAGCATTGCTCGATACTCCACCTTCTCTTTCTTGCTTCCTGGACCGGGGACTTCGTAGATGAGCGGTATCGCCTTCTTTGTCTTCATGGCCGTGAGCCTGTCAGAAATCGGCTTTGCGACATCATCGCTCACCATAATCAGCCCCACGGTCGGGTCTTTTGACAACGACTCTATCTTCTTGAGCGCTGACTCTGGGTTTGAAACATACTCGCCGCTCACGCCTGAGAGGACGAAGCCCGTGACAAACGCCTTCCCTCCGACAGCGACAACCTTCATGCTATATCACCCAGCAGCCGCGCAGTCACCAATTTCGCCGCCTCCGACCTACGCCTGGAAATCGAGCTTTCGAAAGATTTGAGGTCGGCCTCGCCCTTCTTTCTGATCTTCTCCGCCTCGGCTCCGGCGTCTTCCTTTGCCTTCGCCACCCTCCGAGACGCGATGTCCTGTGCACGTGAAATTGCCGTCGCCTTTGCGGCCTCTGCCCAGTCCGCAGCTTCCTTTGATGCCTTCTTTCTGGCCTCTGTCGCTTCGGCCTTCGCCCTGTCCAGCTCCGATTCGAATTCGACCAGGGCTTTCACAGTAAGTTCCATGGCAGAGCTCATGTGGCCTTCGTTCGTCTGCCTCCGACTTCTGTAATTAAATGTTCAGACTATGAAGTGAGGCTGAGGATGGCTCTGGCGACTTCGCCGTCCGCCTGCTCGAGCGCCGCGATGGCCCTCTCCCTGGAGGCTCCTGTCTGCTGCTGCACGAGGAGAATGTCCTCGTCGCTGAAGGTCTTCTTCTCGACTTCAACCTCCTCCACCTCTCCCACCACTTGGAATATGCGGTTCCCCTGTGCGTTTACCTCGGATACGGAGACGTTGGTGATGTGCATCTCCTTGTCAGCGGTCCTGATGACCACTTCCTGCACGTTGGGGATTTCCTTCATGTTGATCCCCATCCGGTCCATCATGCGCCTGGCATTCCTGTTGTCCATCTTCATGTCGAGAGACCCGTTCTGACCTTCACGGCGACCCCGGTTTTAAACTGGTGCATGACTGCGCCGTTGAGGATGGCTGTCCCCACTCCAAGCACGCGGCCCCGGCTGTCAATGACCGCCACCTCGCACTTCGGTTGGATATTCTTCCCACTTTGAACGACGAATTTGCAGAAGACAGATTTCCCCCCCTTGACGAAAGCCACGGCATCATCAGAGATTTGGACGCAGTTCGCTCTGAAGGCGGGGCTCCGGGCGAGCAGAGTTGCGCCATAGATCGACAGGGCCATCGCACCGTTGGGCTTCACCGTCGCGAACAGTTTCTCGTCGTGATGCACTAGTTTGACCCTGCCTGACCTTCGGGAGTAGTAGAGCCGATATCCAGCCTTCGGCAGCGACCTGCTCACCCCCCGGCCGAACAGATAGTCGACCATCATCGAGACCGTCCTCAGCTCGTCGTGATGATTCAACGCCGACGCGCCTACCGAGCCCCGATAAAGGCGCGGCGGTAGGCACACCCCGGGTCGATGAGAAACGTGAGGGAGTTTAGACGGCGGAGGTGGAATCATTCATCTATCGGTGTCCGAGCGGCGAGTTCGGGGGATGCCCATGACAAGCATCAGAGTTCTGCGCGTCGGCCAGAGGTACGTGAGAGACGAGAGGACGCTGACGCACCTATGCTTGGTTTCTAGAGCGCTGGGGGCAGAGACAATCTACCTTGAGGACGCCGAAAAGGATGTGCTTACGACCTTGGAAGGAGTGAACAGGACATGGGGCGGCGCATTCCAGGCAGTGCTGGGCGCGTCCTGGAGGAGTGTCATCAAGGAGGCGAAGAAGGAAGGGAGGAGCGTAGTCCACCTGACGATGTATGGAATGCCGTTACAAGACGTCGTCCCCGAACTCAGGAAAGCTGACAAACTGTTGGTCGTTGTAGGCGGACCCAAGGTCCCAGGAAGGATATATCATGAGGCTGACTACAACGTGGCCGTGACCTCTCAGCCTCACTCGGAGGTGGCTGCCCTGGCGATAGCGCTACATGAGATCCAGAAC
>JAFMAU010000058.1 GCA_029784825.1 Nitrososphaerota archaeon
AGGGCCTCGATCAAGCTAGGAAAGGCGTACGCAGACGTGGCGTTCGCCCAGGAAGGGGAGGTCCTGAAGCCGACGAGCCCGGAGAGGGCGCTCGCAATAGCCGCGGCCAAGCCGATCCGTGACTCCGCCCTGGTGCTCTCCACCGGGATCGCGTCCAGCGCCGCCACGTTCTCTGACTCGGCCAAGGTCGCGTGCACGACGAGGCTCACGTCAGCGCTCAAGACTACCGTGAGGGCGGAGGAGTCGCTGTCGAAGGGGTCGGCAGTAGACGCCGACTTTTGGCTCCTTGCGGCGTCATACGAGTTCGCGTACGCGCTGCTCTTTTCGAGGGAGGTCGTCCCATCCCCCAGCCACATGCTTTCCCAGCTGCGGGGCGCGTCCAAGGGGGCGAAGGGGTTCGAAGGGGTGTCCATCGGGGCAGGGCTCGAAGGGGCGACGCGGGCCGGGTGCGGCGCGAGGCTCGACGCGCTCGCCGTCATCCACGACCTGGTCCGAGAGGGGTCCGACTCCGCAACCGCCGAGTCGGAGTGGTCAGAAGTGAGGGACGAGATCGTGGGCGCGAAGGCGCGCGAGCTGGTGGCCCGGGCCGAGCTTGCCGAGTGCTACTCCTTCCTGGGGCAGGAGATCGTGGACGCGCTGCAGGCTGTGCAGAAGCTCCACCCCAAGCGAACGGTCGGCGCCCTGGCGAGCGGAGGGGACAAGCTCCTGGGCGAGCGGCTGGTCAGGCAGCTGGGGCTCGCGAGGGACGAAAAGGCGGTCAGGGCGGGGCTGGACGTGCTGAGGCGCCAGGTCACCCTCCTGATGAAGGCGAGCTGACCGAACCGCAGTTCGCTCAACCCTTAATTGCGCTTCGGCAGGAGCCAAAGTGGCTTGGCGTCAGATGAAAGCAACGCTGTCGCGAAGATAGCGGGAAGCGTGGTCTCCAGCCCGGACGCCGGAAGGGCGATGAAGGCCTGGAGGGAGAAGCTCGGCATAAGGCAGAAGGCGCTCGCAGACTCCCTGCGGATATCCGCGTCGGTCCTGAGCGACTACGAGTCCGGGAGGCGGCCGTCCCCCGGGGTGAAGTTCGTCCGCAAGTACATCGAAGCGCTGGTCAGGCTCGACGAGGGGAAGGGCCGGGTCGTGTCGACCCTGGTGTCGAGCGAAAAGGACGAGGCGATACTGTCCATAGGCGAGTTCGACTCCCCCATAGCGGCGACCAAGATACTGAAGCTCCTCGGCGCCACCGTTCTCGCCGGGGACCCGGAGGAGGTGAAGCTCTACGGGTACACCGTGGTGGACAGCATCAAGACGATCTACGCGCTCTCGGGGTACGACTTCTACAGGATATTCGGCGCCACGACGGAGAGGGCGCTGATCTTCACCAAGGTGGGGATGGGGAGGAGCCCACTGGTGGCCATCAGGGTGTCCCAGCTGAAGCCGCGGGTGGTCGTCATACACGGGCCGAAGGAAGTTGACCCGCTGGCGGTGGACCTGGCTCGCAGGGAGGGGCTGGTGCTCGCTCTTTCCGGGGTGCAGAGCGAGGAAGAGCTGATCGGTGCGATGAAAGGGACCCTGCAGCAGCGGCCGACCCCTTAGCGGACGTCACCCTGAAGATGCCGGCGCGTTCGCGCCTTCGCCTGGGCCGTCGAGGAGCGAAAGGATCATCCGTGCAGCTTTCACCTCCCCACTGAACTCCTTCGGGGGGTCCCTCCGGCCGATCTTCTCCGCCACCAGCTCGCTCAGCCTCCCCAGGTCCTCCCACCGGTACCCCAGGGCGGCTGCGTTACGCTCCTGCTCCGCGTGATGCCTGATGGGGATGGCGATGATGGGGGTCCCCGAAGCTGCTGCTTCGTCGATCGTGCTCTTCCCTGCGGTCGACACCACCAGGTCCGCGCAGGCGACCAGGTCATGGTTGTCCGGGACAACCCCGAGGTCTATGACCCGTGCCCCGAACAGCTTCTCTCCGCGGTTCCCGGTCACCACGAGGGTCGCGTCGCGGAGCCCGTCCACGTCCAGGGCCGCCTTCATTCGCTCTCCGAGCTCCCGCCCTATCCCGCTCCCGCTCATGCTGAGGAGCACTAGCCTGCCGTCGGGGAGACCGAGCTCCTTCCTCGTTTCGGCCGGAGCGCGCGTCAGCCTGCGGACGATGGGGCCGACGTGCCTCCTGTTCCCGCCGTCTTCCCCGGCCTCGGGGATGACAACCATGTCAACAGACGCCAGCAGCCCCCCGTACCACCTGCCGACGCGCTCTTCGATCTTCCTGGCGAGCCACCCCCGGGCGAACCCGAGCGAAAGCTCGTCGGCTACGAACACCCGCCTGACCCCCGCCGTCCCGGCCGCCGTCACCCCCGAGAACTCCTCGTCGCAGACCACGATGTCGGGCGCGTAGGAGGCGATCAGCTTCTCGGCCCGCCTTACGTTCCCGCGCTGGGCCAGCCAGGACCGCAGATACCAGAGCGCGACCCGCCCCATCTCGAGCCCGGCCACGGACGGCACCGCGTCATCGACTATCGAGTCCGCAGCCTCCCCCCGCTCGCGGAGGAACTCGGCCGCGTTCCCCCCGGAGAAGAGCCTCACCTCAGCCCCCTGCCTCCTGAGCTCGCCGACGAGGACGAGCGACCTGGTGGCGTGGCCCAGCCCGATGGGGCTCACCCCATAGAGGAGCTTTGGCACGGGGCGGAACCCCGAAGGTGCGTATTTAACGCCACGACGCGGAGGCCGGCGAAGCGCTTGCTCCCCCTGGTCACAGCCGTCGTGCAGTTCTTCGTCGTGGTGGCCGTGTCCCTTGCCGCCGTCCTGCTCAAGACCATCGACGCCCGCGGGTTCCTGGCCAGCGCCGCCGTGGGGTTCGCGGTGATGTACGGAGGCGGGTTCCAGTGGTTCACGATAGTCGCTGCCTTCTTCATCCTGGGGGTGGCGTTCACCCTCTACAAGTACGGGTACAAGCGGAAGCTGGGAGGCGCCCAGGGGAAGGGGGGCGCGCGCAACTGGCCACACATCCTCGCCAACGGCGGGGTCGCGTCCATAGCAGCGGTGGCGAACCTGTTCTACCCCAGCCCCGCCCTCGCTGCAGCGTTCCTCGGGGCCGTCTCGGCGGCGGCCGCAGACACGGCGGCAACCGAGCTGGGTCTCCTGAGCAAGGGGCAGCCGAGGCTGATCACCAACCCGTCGAAGACGGTCCTCCCCGGGACCTCGGGCGGGGTCTCCCCTCTCGGTTTCGTCGGCGCGGCCTTCGCGTCCGCCGTGATCGGGGCCCTGGGGCTCATCCTCGGGGTGCTCCCGGACCATTACTTCCTCTTCCCGATCTGCCTCGCCGGTGGCCTCGTCGGGGCGGTGGCGGACAGCCTCATCGGCGCGTCAGTCCAGCGCAAGGGGCACTGCGTGGTCTGCCTGAAGCCGACCGAGTCGCTGAAGCACTGCGGCGAGAAGACCCGGACAACGAAGGGCTCCCCCTTCGTGGAGAACAACGTCGTGAACGTGGCGGCCACGGTGGCCGGAGCCGCCGCCGCTACTGCGGTGCTGCTCGCGGCGTACGCGCTATAGAGGGCGGAGCCGTCAGCGCCGCAAGCCTGGCCTTCAGGTCGGAGACCGAAACCCTCTGCTGCTCCCGCGTGTCCCTGTCCCTGAGCGTGACCGTGCCGTCCTTGAGGGTGTCGTAGTCGACCGTGACGCAGACGGGGACCCCCGCCTCGTCCGCCCTGGCGTACCTCTTTCCTATCCCCCCGGACTCGTCGTAGAACGCGTCGAACGACTCCCTGAGCTCCGCGAATAGCTCCCTGGCCTTCTCCTGCAGCCCGTCCTTGTTGACCAGCGGGAAAATGCACACCTGGGTGGGTGAGAGGTACGGCTTCAGCGCCATCACGCGCCGGTCCCCCTCCCCCCTCATGGACGACTCGATTATCGCGAAGATGCTCCTGTCGAGCCCGAGGGAGAGCTCGAACACGTGCGGGAGGACCTTCTCGCCTTCGTCGTCGACCGTGAAGTTGGTCCCGCTCACCCTTTCATGCCCTCCGAGGTCGTAGTCTCCCCTGTAGTTGCACGCCACGAGCTCCACCCACCCCCAAGAGAGCTTGACCTCCAGGTCGAAGGCGGCCCTCGAATAGAACGCCTTGTCTTCGTCGGAGAGCACCCTCAGCCTGATGCTGTCAGGGGGGATCCCGGCAGCCTCGTAGAACTCCGTGATCAGCGCGAGGTAGTGCCCCGCGAGCTTGCTCGGGACGACCCCACGCTGGATCGCCTCAGCCACTGTCGACTTCGAGTCGGCGCCGTCGGGGAGCCTGAAGTTCAGCTGCTTCGTCGCCGCCCAGTCGAACCTCGCGTCGTCCGCCTTCTTCGGGTTGAAGAAGACCTCTACCTCCGCCTGGTTGAGCTCCCTGAGCCTGATGAGCGCCTGCCTCGGGGCGATCTCGTTCCTGAAGCTCCGCCCGACCTGGGCTATCCCGACCGGGAGCTTGACCCGCTGGGTCTTGAACAGGAGCGGGAAGTCGACGAATATGCTCTGGCAGGTCTCAGGCCGAAGGTACGCCTCCTCCTGGGACGGCCCGATCCCCACCCTGAACATCATGTTGAACCTCGTTGTCCCCGCCAGCCTGCTCCCGCACTTCAGGCACTTCACCCCCGACTCCTCCATCAGCTTGTCGTAGTCGGCGTCGCTGAGCTTCTCCGGGACCTGCTTCCCGGTCTTGTCCTCGATCAGCTTGTCCGGGCGGAACACCGAACCGCACTTCGCGCAGCGGACGAACGGGTCTGTGAACCCGGCCAGGTGCCCCGACGCCTCGAAGACCGCCTTCGGGAGTATCTGGGACCCGTCGATCTCTAGCATCCCGTCCCTCTTCACCACCACCCTCCTCCAGAGCCCGACGAGCCGATCCTTGAGCCCCACCCCGAGCGGGCCGTAGTCCAGGAACCCGGCGGGGGTGTTCGGGTAGCTCTCGGCTGTCTTGAAGAAGAACCCCCTCTGCTGCCCCAGCCTCACCACTTCATCGAAGCTCATCGGTGTCTCCGCCCTCGCCGTCGGGTGATAAAGCCTCTGCAGTGGGAGGCGTGCCTTCCATGTCGTAGATGGCGTCGCCGCCGGCGTACCGCTGCAGTGTCTCCTGGCGCCCGAACGTCTGGCCGGTGTACCTCGAGAGCAAGGGGCCCTGGAGGAGGATGCTCAGCATCACCACCCCGAAGGTCAGGGTCGCCACAGGCTGCCTAGCCCCGAAGGGAATGGCAGACACCAGGGCGATCGCGAGCGCCCCCCTCATACCGCCGAGCACGGTCGTGTTCATCCAGGTGGAGGGGATCGACGAGCCCGAGACCTTCATGAAGCTGAGGATGGGATAGACGGAGGTTATCCTCGCCATGACGACGACGGCGTACGCGACGAGGAACGCCCCGAGGCTGATCCCGAGGAGGTAGAGGTTGGTGCTGACCCCGATGAAGAAGAACGCGGCTGCGTTCGCCACGAACGCGACCACCTCCCAGAACTCCCTGGTCGCTTCTGCGACCTGCTTGCTCTCGACCCTGAAGAGGACCGTGTTGCCGTAGTAGAGCCCGGTGACCGCGACCGCGATCAGCCCAGAGGTGCCGAGCTCAGACGCCAGGGCATATGCGCCGTAGACGGCCACCAGCGTCAGCACGACCTGGGTGATCGAGTCGTCTATCAGGGGCTGGACCATCCTCGCAGCGAAGGCGACTCCCAGCCCCACCAGGATCCCGCCGGAGAGGATGTAGGTGAACTCGGCCACGGCCGCGACCGGCCTCAGGGAGGCCGCAGTTGAGCTGGTGAGGACGACGGTGAAGATGGCGATGGCCGTCGGGTCGTTGAACACCGACTCCATTTCGACGAGGGTCGCCAGCTTCTTCGGGACGTTGACCCGGGAGAATATCTCGAGCACGGTCGCCACGTCAGTGGGAGAGATCAGCGCGGCGAAGAGGAAGGACACGAGGAGCGAGAGCCCCACCACCTTCCAGAGCACCATCCCGACCACAAGGGTGGAGATCAGGACCCCGACGGTGGCCATGAGCAGGGCCGGCCTGTAGACGGCGCGGAAGTCCGAAAGCTTGACTTCGACGACGCTTTCGAAGAGCAGAGGAGGGAGGATGAGCCCGACGAAGAGCTGCTGGTTGGCCAGGTTGTCGAAGAAGCCGGTGAGCCCGCTCAGCGCGGAGATGGGGATGGCTGCCAGCGCCAGCCCCACAAGGACCAGGAGGGTCGTGTACGGGGTCTTGATCTTACGGGAGAGAAGCACCGACGCTAGGGCCAGGAGGAAGAAGACGGCCAGCACCACCACTGTAAGAGCCACGGCCGCACTCCTTGGACTCCATTCGACTTAACCATCTTGGGGGCCGGGAACCCTTAGGTACCAGGCGGCCCCTGCGCCGTCCGCGTTGCCCGGGCCCGCGCTTTCTGCCAAGGAGCTGTCCAGGAGGACGTGGCCCGACTTTGAGAAGCTCTTCAGGAAGCCAGGCGAGTGGGGCGCCTGCTGGTGCGTGTACTACCAGAGGGAGAAGCCGCCGCCCAGCGCCGGGATGGGCGTACAGGAGAGGGCGGAGAGGAACCGCAGGGACAAGGAGGAGCTCGTACGCGGGGGGATGTCCCACGGGATAGTCGTGTATTCGGGGAAAGACCCGGTCGGATGGTGCCAGTACGGGCCGAAGGAGGAGGCTCCGAGGATTGACGCCACGAGGAGGTACCGGAGCCTGTCGCCGAGCTACGGGGGGACCAAGGTGTGGCGGATATCCTGCTTCTGTGTCGACAGGAGGCACAGGAAGGAAGGGGTAGCCGCATACGCCCTGAACGCAGCGCTCCGCTCGATCGAGCGGAAGGGGGGCGGGGTGGTGGAGGCGTATCCCGCGACGAACAAGGGGGCGCTGGCGACCTGGTTCGGGACCGTCTCGATGTTCGAGAGGGAAGGTTTCAGGGTCGTCGCCCCGTTCGGGAAGAGCAACGCCCTGATGACCCGGAAGGTCTGACCTGCCCGCGGGACCGGTTGAAGCCCTGGCCTCAGCCTACGGTGTTCAGCTTCAGCGCGGACGAGCGTTGCATTCAGAATCCGGGCTACCCCAGGGAGAAAAAACGGGGAAATGGCGGTGTTACTACGTCCACTCGGTAATGGTTATCGTGGCCGTTCCCGCGTTGTAGTTGTACGCGTTGATCCAAACCGGGCCAGGCATCAAAGGCGCGTTGTAGGTGCCGCCTGTTCCAAAGTAGATCATATAGTATGTGGCGCTTGCATCGCAAGTAGACTGCGACACGGCTCCATAACACACGCCAAGGACAATGGATGTGCTTGATGTTCCAGAGACCTGGATGTATCCACCGTAACTCACCGTGAAAGATGTAACCGGGGTCGAGGAGTTGAATGCCATGTTAATGGTTCCTCCGTTCACGATTGTTTGCTGGGCTTGCACGCTTATAGTGGTCTGCATGGCAGAAATCTCTGAGTTTTGGCTGCTAACCTGGCCAGAGTAGGAGTTGACGCTGGACGTCAGGGACGTGATCGTCGTGCCTGCCGCAGCAAGGTCTTGCTGCAGAACCTGACGAGCGCTTGCTTGCGAGGAAACGTTCGCGCTCAGAGAGGCTACTTGCCCCTGAAAGGAGGTTATCTGCCCGTTAAGAGCGCTGATGGACCCGTTCTGACTTTTTATTGTTGAGGCGGAGGTCTCGTATGTGTATGCGAAAGCGGCGATCAGTATGACGATTACTACGATGGAACCTATGAGTGAAGCTTTGGACGATTTTGGTGTTGAAGTCGAAATCATCTAGACGTTGGTTTGGGAATATGTTACTTAAACATGTACAATGTGATGGTATTTTCATGTTTTTGGATGTTCGTACGTCGCCTTGCACGATGAAGGTGCAGGTTCTCGAGCTGGTGGATGGCCATCTGGTCGAACACCCCTTTGGACGCCGCTTCGAAGCGGTGCGCATGAAGTCTCCGACGCGCTCCGGATGGTTAGCCAGCCTTGGACCGAAGGGAGGACCGGCCCGCCTTCAGTGCTTCGCCTCCAGAAACATCGGGCACGAGAGCCCCACCCGGCTCTCTGCCAGAGCAACCACGTGCGCGCTTACATTACGACGAACTTGTACCCGTAGATAATCTGTCCCGACTCCCCGTCCACCTTCGCCCGTCTCACCGTGGCCGAGACCTTGGCCCCGGTCTTCACCGCGTCGTCGGGCGAGTCTACGATCTGCGTCAGTACCTTGGCGCCGTTGGCCAGCTCCACCACCGCCAGGAAGAAGGGAGCCTGGGCTTCGAACCCCGGCAGGGGCTCGTGGAGCCGGGTGTAGGTCATGATCTTCCCTTCCTTCGGCATCTCCTTGTCCTCCATCTTCTCCGAGCCGCACTTCCTGCACCTGTACAGCGGAGGGAACGACTCGGCGCCGCACTCCGTGCACCTGCTCCCGATGAGCCTGTAGTACCTGTCCCTTATCCTCCAGTACTGGATCGCCAACTAGGCCGCCCTCCCGAACACGTGGACCGCGCTCGTCGAGTCCACGCCCCCTATGTTCTGGGTCGCCGCGTACTCCGCCCCTTCCACCTGGTTCTTCCCACCCTGGTCCGTCAGCTGCATGTACGCCTCCGCGATCTGGTACATCCCAGTCGCTCCGACCGGGTGCCCCCTGGCCTTCAGCCCCCCGAAGGTGTTGATCGGGAGCTCGCCCCCGCGGCCGTACTTGCCCGCCTTGGCGTCCTTTGACCCCTGCCCCCTCTTGGAGAACCCCATCGCTTCGAGCGAGAGCGCACCGACCACGGAGAAAGCGTCGTGAACCTCCACGAGACCGAGCTTCTTCGGGACCAGCCCCGCCTGCTCCATGGCGCCCTTGAACGCCTCCCTGGTCGCCCTGAAGTCGAGCATGTCGTCCCTCTCATAGATACTGAAGTTGTTCGTGGCTATCTTCCCTCCCAGTATCTCGACAGGCTTTGCCCCCTGCAGGGCGCTGTCGCTCACTATGAGCGCCGCTGCCGCTCCGTCGCCTACCGGCGCGCAGTCGAAGAGCCTGAGCGGGTCTGCTATCATTGACGAGCGGCTCACGACGTCAGGCGTGATCGCCTTGCGGAACTGAGCGTGCGCGGCGGTGACCGCGTTGGCGTGGTCGAGGACCGGGATGGAGCTGAGCTCGTCCCGTGTGACGTTCAGCTGCTCCATGTAGTATCTTGCCAGGAGGCCGTTGAGCGCGGCGAAGGTTGCCCCGACGAACTGGGTGTACTCCGCCGACTCGGCCATCGCGAGAGCCTGGGACGCCTCCTCCGGTTCGAGGTCCCTCATCTTCTCGACCCCGACGACAAGCGCCGTGTCGATCGCCCCGGAGCGGACCAGGTTGTACCCGACGTTGAAAGCGGACCCTCCCGACGCGCAGGCGGCCTCGATCTTGTAAGCCGGGACCCCGGAAACGCCGAGGGCGCTCGCCAGATAGGCGCCGAGGTGCTCCTGCTTGGCGCCGACCGAGCTGAACATGTTGCCGACTATGATCTGGTCGGGGACCTTCTTCCCCAGGGGTTTCTGCGCCCCCCTCGCCGCCTCCACCGCCAGGTCGAGGAGTGACTTGTCCCAGTGGTCCCCGATGGGGGTAAACCCGACCGAAGCGACGTAGGCCTTTCTTGACATCCGCCCGCCTACTTGTGGAGCTTGTCCCTGAACTTCGAGTAGGTCGAGTAGTCGATCTTGGTGCTCCTCTCCATCATCGACTTCACCGTTGGGTTGACCCCTCTCGTGGCCGTGACCCCGTCGAGAACTTCAATGCAGAAGGCGTCCGACCCTGCACCCGACCCGAAGCTCGCCAGTAGGACCTTGTCGCCCGGGCTGGCCTCGTCGAGGACCGCGGCGAGCCCGATCGGAGAGCTCCCCGCATAGGTGTTCCCTATGAGCGGGTTGAGCAGCCCCGTCTTGATCTGCTCCATGGTGAACCCGAGCCTCGTGGCCACCTCCACCGGGAACCTCGGGTTCGGCTGGTGGAAGACGGCGTACTTGAAGTCCGAGGCCTTGTGCCCCGTCTCGGCGAACAGGGTCTTCACGGAGTTCTCTATGTGGTAGAAGTATGCCGGCTCCCCCGTGAACCTCGATAGGTGCCTTGGGTACCGCTCGTGGGCCCTCCTCCAAAAGTCTCCCGTGTCGGACACGAATGACGTGCTGCAGTCGATGACCGCCACCGCCTTCTTGCTCCTCCTCCCGATGACGTAGGCTGCACCGCCGCTGGCCGCGGTGTACTCCAGGTCGTCCCCCGGCCTCCCCTGGGCGGTGTCCATCCCGATCGCGAGCCCCGCTTCGATCATCCCCGACCCCACAAGCCCGGTCACCACCTGCATCGCCTCGGTCCCCGCCTTGCAGGCGAACTCGAGGTCGGCGGCGAGGGTGTGGTGCTGCCCGAGCGCCTGGGCGACTATCGTGCTCGTCGGCTTGACCGCGTACGGCTTCGACTCGGTCCCTACGAACACCGCTCCGAGCGAGCCTACCCCTGACATCTTCATCGCCCCCCGGCCCGCTTCTATCGCCATCGTGACCGTGTCCTCGTCGATGGACGCGACCGCCTTCTCCACGTTCGGCCCCGACCCTCCTCCTTTCCAGACCCGGGCGATCTCGGTCGTAGGGAGACGGTAGTACGGGACGTAGGCGCCGTAGCCAAGAATCGCCGCCCTTTCCTTGCTTTGCATGAGATGCAAGTTATCTGAGACCGCCGAATGAAAGGAGTAATTAAACGGTGTATGGCGGTTATGCAATCGCCGAACTAAAGACGCTGGAGCTAGATCGCTTTGATCTGCTTGACCACGGCGGGCCTCACCTTCTTGAAGACCCGGTAGCCGCAGATGCACTTCACTTCAGGGAGCTTCGCCAGCTCTTCCTGAGTGGTCTTTGTGCCGCACCTCACGCACTCGTAGACGGCGCCTGCGAAGACCTTCGCGGGCTGCTCCTTGGGGGCTGCCGCTTCTGGCACGGGTGCCGGGACGCCTTGGCTCAATTCAACGTCCGCCCGACTCCGGTCGTATTTCTGCCTATCGTCAAGCGGTTCTGTTAAGTTGCTTGGACATTTGGTTCCCTTTTCTCGCTGTTAACTCGCTGGACATGGCTCGCATTCTGGATGAGGGTCAGCCACTTGTTTTCTCCCCCGATGGCAATCCCACAGGCGTCCGCCGGAGTCCTGCCTCCAAGGGCTTCATGCGGTCGGACGTAATTGTGGTATATTTGATACCCCTTGAAGATAGGCGAGTCAGCCTTCTTGACTCCGCGCATCACCCTCTCCCTGTCCCTGAATTCCCCGTTCATGCGCTCCATCTTATTGTTGTGAATCACCCCGTCAATCGCTATGTCGCGGACATGGACGGCTCCTGAGTGGCCGTGATTCGTCTGGTATTCTTTCTTGGCCGCGACCGAATAAGAGTGCAGGCCATCGGTTATCAGGAGTCTCGGATTCTTTCCCGCGACCTCGGCGCTCTTGTGGAAAAGGCTTCGAGCATCATGTTTCTCTTTCGAGTCCGCGACCTCCTGAGCAATCCAGAAGCGGGTCTGGTCGTCCATCATGGCGAAGAGATACTTCATGTTACCCCGAACCTTGACGTAGAGTTCGTCAGCCCTCCAAGAGTCCGAGAGTTGAGGGGTAATCTGGGAGAGATACTTCTCCATCAGCCCGACATACTTGCGAATCCAGTTATAGATTGACACATGACTCACGCTAACCCCTTGCAGGAGCAGGAACTTCTGGACGTTCCGAAGGCTCTCGCCTGTGAAGTAGAGTTGCATTGACTGAGTGATGGCTTCGGGGCTCGCCTTCATGCGCTCGAAACCGAGGTTCTGAGTGAACCGCTTGCCGCAGTCTCGGCATGAATATCTCTGAACGTCCCCCTTGACGTTGTGGAGAAGGCCATGCTTGACCACTTTCTGACTCGCACAGTTTAGGCAAGTCTGGACTCCCGCAGGCTCTATCTTGACCTGTTGTTCGACAGTCTGTCTCAGAGCGTGGGAGAGTTCGACGGCGAAAATGTGCTTGCACTTGAATGGGCTTTCTGGGTGTCGGATGCCGAGGGCAGACCTGTAAGAGAAGTCGGGGCAGGAGCAGTTCAGGCCCCTCTCTGTCGCGTAGACCTGATACCACTCCCCCGTCCTCTGGGACTGGACTCTGTATTCCCCTTCGCTGACCCTCCGGACTGCGCCCTCGATTTGGGCGAGTTGGTTGCCCTTCACGGCCCGAACCTCCAAGACCTTTTCGAGGGTTGTGTGGCCCATGCTCCTACTCGCTCCCCTCGGTCGTCAGGTAAGCAAAATCGGGGGATTCGTCCATCCCCCTGAACACTCGGCT
>JAFMAU010000059.1 GCA_029784825.1 Nitrososphaerota archaeon
CCGGGAGGCCACCTGGACCGGCCTGCTTCTTCGAGTATACAGTGGTTCGGGTCTTCGTGACGTCCACATGGAACACCACGTCGGGGTCGGTAAGATCGACCTTCATCCCGGACTGCTCCGCGACCGCTGCGCCCAGATCTCCGGCAAGCTCGTGAGACCGTACGGGGAAGGATTTGTCCGAGCGCCGAGCGTCTATCTTGAAGGTCCGACCGGTCGACCCCTTCGCCATCTCGAGCACGGCGGTGCGTATCTTCAGAACGTCGCTCTCGACGACGGTCACCGGAGAAAACCATGCCACTCCGAACGTGGCCGATATCCGGGCCGCGACCTCATCGCTCGTCCCTTCCGCGGTGACAAGCAGCCTCCCTTCGGCGTGCCGAATCTCAGGGTGAAGCCCGGAAAGAGCACGTGCGAGGTTCTTCCTCAGGACGCGGACGAAGTCGGGCCTGTTCTTCCCCTTGAGCGCGACCTCCGCGTAGTGCACCACGTAAGTGGACGCCATGTTCACCCGGCTGTGCGACGGCAAGGATAAAGCAGTTCGCTGGAATGCAGGCTCAGCGCAGCACCGCTGCGACCATGGCGACCAGGAAGATCACCGCCAGGTACGGGCTGGAGAACTTGAACGCGAGCCAGGCGTTGTCCTTCGTCGGCGACCTGAACAGCTTGATGTTAGTCGCCAGCAGGAGAAGGTCGAAGACGAGCGCCACTCCAAGATACAGAAAGAACCCGAGCCCAAGGAAATAGTTGGCGTAGAGCAGGCTGACGGGGATGAGCATGAGAGTGTTCACCACGATGTATCTAGAAGCCGCGACGGGGCCTACGACCGAGGGGAGCATCGGAATGTTCACCGCCGAGTAGTCCTCCTCCGTAATGACAGCGAGAGACCAGAAGTGACTCGGCGTCCAGACGAACACCAACGCGCCGAGGAGCCATCCGACCAGGGGATATTGGAAAGTGACTGCGTACCACCCTGCGAGCGCCGCGCAGCTCCCGGCGAAGCCGCCGAGGACGATGTTCCAACTTGTCCTTGGCTTCAGAAAAAGGGTGTAAACGGGGACGTAAACGAAGGCACCAAGCCCGATGAAGAACGTCGCGACGTAGTTCAGCGTCAGCAGCGCGACGATCATCCCGGCAGCGAGCAGGCCGAACCCCAGATACAGCGCATGCAGCGGAGGGACGATCTTCCCAGAAGGCAGCGGCCTCCCCATGGTCCTCTTCATCTTGGCGTCCATCCCCATCTCCAGGTAGCTGTTGAGCGCAAGCGCGCCGCTGGAGGCGAGGGCTCCCGCGACGAGGACCCCGACCAGCACGACAGGCTGAGGGATGCCTCGGGCGGCAACTACCGCTGACCCGAGAGCGGCCATCAGGAGGAGGGGCGTAATCTTGGGTTTGGTCAGCGCGAAATAGTCAGAAAAGCTCATTCAACTGTTCTCCGTTTGACCGAACGCCTTAGGGGCGTGTATTTTGGTCTTCCATGCGCGTTCCTGTAACCACGGGAGATGCGAGCCATATCTCCGGAGAACTGATTAAAGGCTCCTCGAACGTGAAAGGCTGTGAAAAGGGCGCTTTCGACGCGGTACGTCGCCTGCGGAGCGCTCGCAGCGGCCTCAGGGACCGCCCTTGTGGCTGGCGAGTCGCTGGAATGGTACTTCACGCAGGATTCGGTGCTCGGCCAGTCGGCAGCGGTGGCGCAGGCGACCGCCTTCTACTCCTACGTATCGCTGGGTATCGCCATGGCAGTGGCCGGGACGCTGCTTATCGGAATCGGGCTGGCCAAGAAGAAGGTCGAGGGGCCCGGCTCCGTCTGGACTGTGATTTCTGGGGCATTGAATTCTAGGCCAGACATCAGGGTGGGCGCCGTCGCCGGCGTCCTGTACGGCATTGCATATCTGTTCGTCTCTAGCATGGTTGTCTACCAGCCGTCCGTCGACTTCGCCGCTGTCTATGGTGTCACGGCTCCGTCGGTCTCTGCCGCGGCCTGCTGCGGGTCTCCTGGTACAGTCCCAGAGCTCATAGTGTACCTCATGCCGCAGTGGCATTTCGCACTGCAGATACTGCCCCTTGACGCCTTCTTCGCTGCTGTCATCCCGATCCTCGTGGGGTTCAATGTAGCGGTCGCGGCCCACGCGCTCAGAGACAGTGGGCTAAGATCCAATGCTGGATGGCTCGCGCCTGTCGGGATAGCGGCGGGGCTCTTCACGGGGTGCCCGACCTGTGCCGGGCTGGCTCTTGCTGGCGCACTGGGAGGGCTCGGCGCGACTTCTCTCGCGGTCGCTCTTGCCCCCTTCCAGGCATTGTTCATCGCGCTCAGCATCCCCGCGCTGGTGGCGAGCCCCTTCCTGGTAAGCGTGTACGCTGGAAAGGCGGCGGTCGCTGCTTGCGCTGTCCCCGTCTCCGGAACGGCTCCAGCTGGCACAAAAAACCCTTAAGAAATCTCGACAGGTCGGGCGACCGTCCCGCAGTAGCTCAGCCTGGTAGACCCAACGGGGCCAAGAGCTTCCGGCTGTAGAGGTCGGCCATCGGCTGACCCGTCCAGCCTACTCAGGCCACAGTCACCGGAGTGTCGTCGGCTCAAAAGAGCCAAAAGCTCTGAGGTTCCGACCTGCGGGACGTTAAACCGGCTTTTTTTGCCTGCAAGTCATGTTTTCGGCCTCTAAAGAGCGCACGCGCCAAGAAACATAGCTTTTGACCCTCCGCGGGAGGGCGAGGCAAGCTACACCTGGCAGGGACCAGGGTTGCTGACCCCGGTCGGGAATATGTTCCCCGAGCTGTCTACCCTCAGCTCGATCGTGGGGAGGTTGGTCGAAGCCGGCCCGCGGACGACCTTCCCCGTCGCGTCATATATCGAGCCGTGGCATGGGCAGTAGAAGTAGTCAGAAGACGGGTCGAAGGAGCACTCGCAGCATACGTGCGTGCACAGGATGCTCAGCGCCGTGAGCGAACCGTCCGCGTTCTTGATGAGCGCGTTCGGATACCCTGACGGATACTCAAAGTAGACAGGCGTGCCTACCTTCAAGTCGCCGATGTTGGCCACCGATCCCGAGACAGCGCCGGTGGTCGTTGTCACCGCAGCGCTCGCAGCGGCTGGCGCGGGCAGTTTGATCGAACCCACGACCACGCCGATCCCGACAAGCCCGGCGAGACCCGCAGCGGCTTTGATGAACCCCCGCCTTGTGTAGTCGAGCCTCTGAGACCTGCTCTTCCTCCTGGAGAGATATCTGGCGTGCGGCCTCCCCAGGACCCCCGCGAGGATGACCCCAGCTTGAAGCGCGAGAAGTAGGTCGAAGGCGCCCAGGCCAAACAGGTAACGGGCGAAATATGGGATGGTCATGTTGTATTGCGGGGCGGTGAGGACGTCCCCCGCCTGGAGGACGAATCCGAGCACTCCTGCGGCTATGGAAGGGAGGTACACCGACTTGGACGATGAAAGGCTGTACAGGCCCAGGACCAGGTCCATGACGACGATGATCACCAGGCCGACAGCGTGCGACACAGCGAGGAGCCAGAGCGACGCGTCTGTCGCCAGCAGGTAGGCTCCCGTCGCCGACGACAGCAGCAGCATCCCTCCTGTCGCCAACTGGATCCTACGGAACCCTCTGACTGCAGCGTGCTTTGCAGACGTCGGCTGGCCTGCAGCCTGGGTCATGGCCATTCTACCGTTGCCGGCACCCGAGGCGACGGCTGACTGCACGCCTGAAGGGAGGCGGGGACCGGCGGGCCACTGCATTGAACCGCTACAGCGGAGCCCATTTGTAATAAGACGTTATGGTACAGTTGTCTATCTGTCCTAGTCTTTCATGACCAGCCCAAAGAAGAAGGAGAGCAGCGCGCCCAGTTCGAGCGCCGCGACGAGCAGTTCGTCGACATCCAGACCTGGCGAGAAGAGGATCTCGAAGTTGCGCACGGCGACGCTGGCGCCGAAGAACCCGAAGGCGGCCGAAATGAGCAGTAGCCTCCTGAGCCGCGTCTTCCTGTATGCGGAGACCGAGAGGGCCAGTAGCACCACCGCGACCGCGGCGACCAGCACGTTGAGAATAGCTGCTGTGCCCGCTTCCTCGCCGACCCCTATCAGCTGCAGAATCAGGGCATGCCAGGTCATCAGGTGCTGCCGGCCCCTTCGAAGGAAATCGCGATAACGGCGACTGCCAGCCGCGAAGCCCAGCGCTCCCAGACGCCAGGGTGAAAGCTCCTGATGAATCTGGCGATCTCCGCCTCGTCACCCCTGACCCGGTACGAGGAATACCGGCCCGCATGCCCCTTCTCGACCAGCCCTAGCTGGACCAGCTTCTTCAGGTTCCATGATATGGTCGGAGGAGAGAGGCCCAGAGTGGCCGCCAAGTGCTCCTGACTTGAGCCGGGTTTCTGGATGAGGTGGAGGATGAGCTCCCTGGGAGTGGTCTGTGAGAGCACGCTGAGGATCACTCCTTCCTTCTCCCCGAACAGCCCACCGGGATAGAAACGCCGGTACAGCCCCCTTCGCGACGAAGTGACGGCGCCGTCCCTCTCCAGGCGGTCGATATGGTACTGGACGTCCCCTATCCCGAGGCCGAGGTCTCTGCACACCTTCCTGAGATGCACTCCCGGATGCGCGGTAATGTGTCCGAGGACCTTCTCTCTGTTCGTGCCCCTTCTGCTCGGTTCACTGGGCGCGAGACCGTCTCCCCGGATGTAAGTCATGTAAGCCGTCGGCTAGCCCTCCCGTCTTGATATTAACCTGACGAGGGGTACCAGGATGCAACCGGGGGCGCGCCAAACACATATGGAGGGGTTGGCGAAGAACCCGTACAGAATTGAAGGTCTGGATTCCGGTGGCCGTCGGCGTGTTGATCGCGGCTGCCTACGCGTTCTTCTACTTCATCAGCGCCGCCGATAGCCAGGGGGCAGGCTCCCTAGGGATTGCGAACACGATGGGGCTCGCGGGGGTGTTCGTGGCGCTCCTCGCGGCGGGCTTGATTTTCCGGCGGGCAACGCCCCACCAGTGACGACCCGCCTCCAGAAATCCTTAAGAAATGTAAACGGCCCGCGACCATCGTTCCTTGGACAAAGAGTTCGTGGCGCTTTCGTTTGTGTTCATGCTTCTGGGCATCGTAGGGATCCTCCTCTTCAGCAGCATAATGCCTCCTTACTATTCCCTGTCTCCCGTGATGACCCCGGCAGGCGACGGGTGCTATTGCCTGATATCCAGCCCAGAGCCAAGCGCGGCGCAGAGCACGTCCAGCATCCTCCTCGCACTGGGTGTGATGTTCTTCCCGATGGGGCTGATGAAGGGCGGGCTCCCCTCGTTCAAGAGGGCGGCTACCGTGGGCCCGGTCAAGCTCCCGGGCGGGAACGAGGCCACTCCTCTGGTGATCGGGAGCGGGGGGTATTTTGCCCTGGGGATCATCGCCCTGCTGATCGGGATTGACGTCGTGCTGGTCCCAGGTTACCTCGTCTACCAGAACCTCTACTATGTGGCAGCAGGGATAATGCTTACTGCCGCGGGGGCTATATCAGTCGTCTGGGGGCTGCGGAAGCGCGGCTCGTAGCGCAGGCCGTTCGAGGAACCGTTTTATCCCCCGTCTGGACGGGCTGAAAAAGCGTTGAGTGCAGAGCCTCGCAAGTCGAAGAGGAAGGACGCAGAGAAGAAGGCAGAAGGCGCCTTGAAGGAAGCCGAGGAGGAGGTTGTGAAGGCTGCGAAGTCGGTCAAGCGCGAAGTGAAGAAGGTGGAGAAGTCCGCGAAGGGCGCTGGTAGCAAGGGGCCAGCTTCAGTGAAGCCGAAGGGAAAGGCCCCCGAACCTGCGGTCCTGACGAGGCACGAGACTTGGATGATCGCGCGGCGCGGGAAAGGGTTCTCGCTCGGGGAGCTGGCTGGAGCTGGAATCACCCCAAGGGCGGCACTCAGGTGGGGTGTGAGCGTCGACCACAGGCGCAGGAGCGTCATCGAAGGTAACGTCAGCGCACTCAAGCACTGGAACAGCCGACCGTCGGTCGCAAAGTCGGCAGAGACGAAGACCGTAGAACTCGCTGAAGAAGTCGAGGGCGAGGCTGCAGCGATCGTAAAGGAAGCTGAGAAGGCGGAGAAGGCCCTGAAGAAGGAGTCGAAGAAGGCGGCGACCGCGGTAAAGGAAAAGGTCGAAAAGCCGAAGGCCAGGCAGAAGAAGAAAGACAGCGCCTAGACGGCTTCTCTTGCGGCCATGAACAGGTACTGCTGCGCGTAGCCTGCATACGGTCCGAAATACTTCCTCACCGAGCTCGAGACTTTCGCGTAGTCGCCTGGGGACAGCTTGACCTTGGCACCCCGCTTTAGCCGCGTCCGAATGGTGGCGCCCAGGAGGCGAGGGTAAGAATTCGAAATCGCCCTGGCAATCCAGACGTCGATGGGGAACGACTCGTCCTTGCCAAAGGAGTAGAGCAGTGCGCAGTCCGCCACCTTGGGCCCCACACCAAGAAGGACCTTTTGCCCGACCAACTCGCTCAGGAGGAGCCTTCTTGCCTCTTCATAGGGGAGCGACGAGACCTTCTGAAAGTCGACGCGTCCTGAAGCCACTGCCGACGCCACCCGTCGGAGGAACGGCGCCCTGTAGCCCAGCCCGCAATTCCTGAGGTCAGCGACCGAAGCATCTGCGAGGTCCGAGGGAGACGGGAAGGCGTAGTGTTCCTCTCCTTCGAAAGAGAACGGCCGACCGAACCGGCGGCAGATTTCCAACACCATCTTCTGTATCCGGGGTATGTTCGCGTTGGTGGCGAGCACGAACGAGGCGAGGCACTCCCACCTGTCCTGCCTGATTAGACGGAGACCGTAGAATCTTTCGACCGCGGTCGTGATCGTGTCGTCCTTTGCGATAGAGGCGAGGACCTGCTCAAGGTTGTCATCCAGCCTGAAGTAGGTCGAGACGAAAGTGGCATTGAGCCGATCCGTGCTCGAGACGCACACCAGCGCGTCCCCTTCTCGCTTTGCCTTCAGAACGCCCCCCGAAACGTCACCCTGCCACCACTCTCCGGTCCTCCTCCACCTGAAGGTCTGGCCGCTGTCCAGGGTGTAATCCAGGTTGAAGGGAGAACCCAGCGGGATCGCGAACTCCAAACTCGTTGTGTTTGCGGAGGGCGGCGTTAAATGACTCTTGCGGGAAGAACGCAGTTGAAATACAACCCGCAGGGCTGGTCTAGGGTTGTCGAGGGGTTATGAACGGACGACCCGAGGCTCGAAGCGCCTTTTCACGAGGGCGAACGAAGTCTTCGCCGGAGGCATCAACCATAACGCCAGGTACTACGCCCCGTACCCGCTCTTCGTCAGCAAGGCGAGGGGTGAGCACATCTGGGATGAAGACGGCAACAGATACACCGACTACTGGATGGGGCACATGGCGCTCATTCTGGGGCATTCGCCGAAAGTCGTGGTCGACGCCCTTCGGGCTCAGATCGCGAACGGGACCCATTATGGCATGGGGAGCAGCCTTTCCGTCGAGCTCGGGGAAGAGATCCAGAAGGCGGTCCCGTGCGCAGAGAGGCTGAGGCTCTGCAACACTGGTGCCGAAGCCACGATGTATCTGGTCCGGCTGGCGAGAGGATACACCGGCAAGAGGACTGTGATCAAAATGGCGGGCGGATGGCATGGGTACAACACCGAGCTCAACAAGGGGGTGCACAGCCCGTTCGACAGGGCGGAGAGCGCTGGAATACTCCAAGAGGAGCAGGAACATGTGAAGACGGTGAAGTTCAACGACCTCGACGCCGCGGAGCGGGAGGTCAAGGCTTCCGGGGGTGACGCGGCTGTGATATTCCTCGAGCCCGTCCTCGGGGCCGGGGGGTGCATTCCTGCGGACAGGGATTACCTGAAAGGCCTCCGAGAGCTGGCGGACAGGACGGGGACGCTTTTGGCGTTCGATGAGATAATCACCGGGTTCAGGGTAGCCCTTGGTGGAGCCCAGGAGTGGTACGGGGTCACTCCCGACCTCGCTTCGTTCGGGAAGATAGCCGGAGGGGGACTGCCTCTGGGGCTGGTTGCAGGAAAGAAGGAGATCCTGTCACTGGCTGACCCCGTTAAGAAGGAGAAGTTCGTCTCGATCGGCGGAGGGACCTTCTCCGAGAACCCGTTGAGCATGGCTGCGGGACTCGCGACGGTCAGGCATCTCAGGAGGAGGGCGAAGGAGATCTACCCTGCGCTTGACAAGGCGGGAAAGCACGTGAGGATAGGCGTTGACGAGGCGTTCAGAGAGGCCGGCATAGAAGCCCACTCAACCGGAATCGGGTCGCTCTTCCTCACCCACTTCGGCCCCGAGCCTGCGAGCTCCGGAGAAGAGTCGAGCGAGGACAAGCCGATGCAGAAGAGCTATGCACTCAGCATGATGGCCGAGGGGGTCTTTATCCTCCCAGGGCACCCGGGAGGCATCTCGACGGCGCACACCAAGAAGGATTTAGACGAGCTGATCCTCAAGAGCGGGAAGCAGTCAGAATATCTCGGAAGGGCGACAAAATAGGGAAGCGAAGGTCACTTCTTGACCTTCGACAACCTAGAGTCGACGTCAGACCAGTTCACTACGTTCCACCACGCATCTACGTATTTCGCCCTGTCGTTCAGGTACTGGAGGTAGTATGCGTGCTCCCATACATCCAGGCCCAGAAGCACGGTCATTCCGGCCAGGTGCATGAAGTTCTGCTTTTCGACCTGAGTCAGCACCAGCGAGTCGGTCTCGGGGTCATGGAGCAACAGCGCCCATCCGCTCCCCTCGACTGTCTTAGCCGCGTCGCTGAATTGTGCCTTGAACTTGTCGAAGCCGCCGAAGTCCCTGTTGACCCAGTCGCCGATGGAGCCGCCGGGAGAGCCGCCGCCCTTTCCAGGGGGGGCCATGTTGGGCCAGAAGATCGAGTGAAGGATGTGACCGTTGACGTTGAAACTGTAGTCTCTCAGTACAGCTCTGACGTCAATCTGCGCCTCGCCTTTGCGCGACTTCTCGAGCTTCTCAAGTGCCGCGTTGGCGCCGTTCACGTAGGCCTGGTGGTGTTTGTCGTGGTGCAGGGTCATGATTTGCTTTGAGATGTGAGGCTCTAGGGCGTCGTAGCCGTATGGTAGTGGTGGAAGTGCGTATGTCTTCGCCATTTAGGGATGGCGCACCCTCATTGCGTAAAAAGTTGTCTGCTAGACCGTAATCGAGGCCTTCGCCTTCTTGGCCTTCTCCCAGTCGTCCAGGAAGCGCTTCAGCCCCGAGTCGGTCAGCGGGTGCTGCATCATCTTCTCCATGACCTCCGTTGGCATGGTCGCGATATCGGCGCCAATTTTGGCTGCTTCAAGCACGTGCTGAGGGTGGCGGATGCTGCCAACCAAGACCTCCGCCTTCATGTGGTAGTTGTCCCGGATCTTCACTAGGTCCTCGACCAGACTCATCCCGCGCTGACCAATGTCATCCAGGCGTCCGATGAAAGGGCTCACGAAGGATGCCCCCGCCTTTGCCGCCAGGAGCCCCTGGTTCGCCGAGAAGACGAGGGTCATGTTCACGCGGATGCCCGACTGACTGATCGCCTTCGTGGCTCGCAGCCCTTCGGGAATCATGGGTATCTTGACGACGACGTTCGGCGCTATGGCCGAAAGGTGCCTCCCCTCCGTGAGCATGCCATCGAAGTCGGTGCTCACCACCTCCGCGCTCACATCTCCCTTTACTTCATGGCAGATGGCCGCGATTATCTCCTCGAATTCTCCAGGCTCCTTGGCCACAAGCGATGGGTTTGTGGTGACCCCATCGACCACTCCCATCTGGTTGAACTTCTTGATGTGAGCGAGGTTGGCCGTGTCGAGGAAAAGCTTCATCTTTCTTCAAGAGGCTCCCGTTTGATATTAAAGCCTACTGCGATCTCGTCAGGCCTGTTGCTGCCTGTTCTATGCTCTCGGCCGTGAGGCCGTACTTCTTCAGGAGCTCACCTGCTTCGCCGCTCTCCCCGAAGGTGTCCATCACCCCCACCCTCTTCATCGGCGTCGGTCGAGACTCTCCGAGGACCTCCGCGACCGCGGATCCCATCCCACCGAGGATGTTGTGTTCCTCCGCTGTCACGACCCTCCCGCACCGCTGCGCTACCTTGACTACAGCATCTGCGTCGATGGGCTTTATGGTGTGGAGGTCGACCACAGACGCCGAGACCCCCTTCGCCTTCAGGGAATCGGCAGCCTTCAGGGCTTCGGGGACCATTATCCCGCACGCGATCAGAGCCACGTCGGAACCGTCCCTGAGGACGCTTGCCTTGCCGAACTCGTACTCGAACCCGCTTTCATAGACCACAGGCGTGGATGACCTCGTCAGCCGGACGTAGAACGGCCCAGGTATCGAAGCGATCGCCTTGACCGCGGACCGGGTAGAAACCGCATCAGATGGGACGATCACTTTCATCCTCGGTATCGACCTCATTATCGCGATGTCCTCTACCTGCTGGTGCGACGCACCATCTGGACCGACCGAGATCCCGCCGTGAGAGCATACTAGCTTGACGTTGAGGTTGGGATACGCGATGTTGTTGCGTATCTGGTCCACTGATTTGCCCGGGACGAAGATGGCGTAGGTGCCGGCGAAGGCGACCTTGCCCGCCAGGGCCATGCCTGCCGCAATCGAGACGAGGTTCTGCTCGGCGATCCCGACATTGAAGAAACGCTCGGGGAACTTCGTGGCGAACACCCCTGATTTCAAGGACCCAGTTGTGTCAGCGCCGATCACGACCACGTCGCGGTTGGTACCTCCCAGCTCCAAGAGGGCCTCGCCGTAGGCGTCTCGCATTGCCGACATCTTGGACATGGTCATGACCGGATTCCCGCTTTCTCGGCCTCGGCCCGCAGGGCAGCGATCGCACTAACAGGATCTTCCTGCCCATAGACCGCTGCGCCGGCCACCAGCACGTTCCCGCCCCGCTTGACGACGTCGGCCGCGTTGTCCGGCTCCACCCCTCCGTCCACTTCTATGTCAGTCCCCAGCCCCCGCTCCTTCACCTGGGCGGCAATGCGCTGAAGCTTTGGCATGACCGACCTGTCCATCTTTTGGCCGCTGAACCCGGGCTTGACCGTCATCACTACGACCGTCGAGAGCTTGTCCAGCCGGTCCGAGGCCCACTTCGGCAGGTCGGTTTCCGGCTTGATCGCGAGTCCCATCTCCCTCCCCCTGGACCTGACCGCGCTGTAGAGCTCGTCGAACCGGCTCCCGTTCAGGACTTCGGCATGGAGGGTGACGAGGTCCGACCCCGCGTCCAGGAACTTGGCCAGGTGGTTCTGGGGGTTCTCGATCATAAGGTGGGTGTCGAACTTCATGTCGGTGAGGTGCCTGAGCGCCTTCACAGTTCCGGGACCGAAAGTGATGTTAGGCGCAAAGCTTCCGTCGATCACGTCGAGATGTACCTGGTCCGCCCTCCCCTCGACGGAAATCTCGACGGCCCTTTCCAAGTTGGCCAGGTTCCAGGCGAGGACAGATGGTGCGATCTTTACTGCTGCCAAGATCACCGCTCCAGCTCGCTTAACACGTCTGACAGCTTTTCCTTGGTCGGCGGGGTGCCGTGGTAGTGGGGAGACCACTCCATGAAAGAGATGCCTTTCCCCTTGACCGTGTGCGCGACGATGACGGTTGGCCTGTTCCTAGTATTCATCGCCAGGTCGAAACCGT
>JAFMAU010000005.1 GCA_029784825.1 Nitrososphaerota archaeon
GAGCAGGTAGGGAGCTACAAGCCCAGGACGGCGCACTGGGTCGAGTTCCTGCGCAGGACGGGCGCGGCAAAAGGGGAAGTGCTCCACGTCGCGCAGAGCGTCTTTCATGATATCGTCCCGGCTCAAGAACTTGGCATCGCGACCGCATGGGTGAACAGATACTCCGAGCATCTACCCAGGGACGCGATGCCTTCGATGATATCAGACAGCCTGGAGTCCCTAGCGAATATCATCGATTGACGGCGTCTGCAGAGCTCACGGGAGGATTTGGCTGGCTCTTTCCAGCCTCCCAGTGATCCTGAGATAATCTGTCCCCCTCTTAGTGAGCTCATACATGATCCTCTCACGTCCTCGGAAGACCTCCGAGCCTCGCTTGCGGATCAGTGCCATGTCTTCGAGCTCCGCTAGGTGTTGATAGACGCTCGCGGTAGAGATCTCCTTCCTCCCGCCGAGAGTTGTCCATAGTTGGTAGGCGTAGCCGGGCCTCCTCAGGAGACGCATGATTGAGGTCTTGGTCTCGCCTATCCTAGGCGAGGGCGAGGCGTATGAAGTGGACGGGGCGATTCTCCGGGTTTCCTTTGCGATGCGCGAGACGGACCTCGTGTCCTTGAGGCCCGCGCCCGTGATGACGCACACTACGCTTTCGTCGCGGCCGACCAGTCCACTCTTGACTGCTCTGGACAGCCCAGCCACGACGGATGCCGCCGACGGCTCGGCGAATATCCCCTCTGTCTTGGCCAGGAGGCCGGTGGCAGAGATTGTCTCTCCGGAAGTCGTCGGGATCGAGAGCCCATGCGACTCCTCAATGGCCTTTGCCGCCTCTTCCCTGAAGTAAGGCTCCGACTCGGCCAGCTCTGCAAGCGGAAGCCCGATGGGCGCCTGGACCCGGGCCGAAGAGTCGGCCTGTCCCAGCTTCACCCCGACCAGCCTGCACCCTAGAGCCCCTATGACGCCCGCTTCTTCGAGTTGGCGGAAGGCGCGCCACACCATGCTGAGATGGCCCCCGGTCCCCACGGGGACCACCACCACGTCAGGTATCTTCCATTCGAGGTCCTGTACAATTTCATAGCCTGTCGTCTTCTCGCCCTCCATGAGGTACGGGTTCGCTGCTGTGACCTCGAGTGAACCGCCCCTCCAACCAGCGCTGGATGTGGTATCAAGCTCTGCGCCGTATGCAAGCATCTGGAAGAGCTTCCCCTGGTCCGTGTTCGGGTTCACTCTGATGTGGGCTTTGACCCCTGCCTTGGCGCAATAGGCGGCGAGGGAGGCGCCGAGGTTCCCCGTGGTGTCGCAACTGTACCCCCTGACGCCCGCGTGCCTTGCCAGGCTCACCAGTACCGTGGTTCCTCTGTCCATGAACGAGCCAGTCGGGTTCCTAGTCTCGTCTTTGATCATCAGATTCCGCAGCCCCAATTCGCCGCCCAACCGCTCTGCTCGTAGGAGCGGGGTCCCCCCTTCCCCAAGGGTCACGACCTCCTCGGGAGGGAGGTGCGGGAGAAATACGCGGTACCTCCACACCCCGGACGGGAGGTTCTCGAGTCCCCTCCTGGAAACGCTTGGCCGCCTTGCCGACTCGATCAGGACCGCACCACCGCATCTTTCGCAAACGGGTGTCAACGAGCGAGTGTCGAAGGTGTGAGAGCACCTGGTGCACCTGAACATCGATAGGGGCTTTGGAGAAAGAAGTGATATATAGGTTGGGACTTATATGTCGTCAGAAGGGCCGGGTCTGACGATGGTCCGAACAAGGGAAGTAGCCGGAGCGACTATCTTCACCGCCTTTGTCTTCGTCACCACGTTCTCCTTTGCAGTGACAACGTCCACTGGTGGGTACTTTGACGTGGGAGAGATCATGGTTTACATCACCGCTTTGGTCATGGGACCCTACGTCGGGGCGTTCGCTGGCGGAGTCGGTTCTGCTCTCTCTGACGCACTGTTGGCTCCACAGTTCGCCCCGGGGACCCTCATCATCAAGGCGGCAGAAGGCTTCATCGTAGGGTACCTCGGAAGAAGGGGCTTCCGCGCGTTTCCCGAAGGCCTACACAAGAAGGTCGGCGCGGCACTCGGACTCGCAGTGGCTGGAATCGTACTTGGTGTTGGGCTCATATCCTTCCCCGACGCGTCGCTGCTGTTCGGCCAGGCGGGGTTCACTCCGACAGCGTCAACCGCCGACGTCCCCCTTTCGGTGGTGGTCTGGCTGCTGACCGCAGTCATTGCGTTCGGAGTCACGTATGCCGCGAGCTCGAAGATCGGGCCGAAGTACACCTGGATCGCTCTTGCCATACTTGCGGGAGGGGCCGAGATGGTCGCGGGCTACTTCCTCTATGAAACCGGGGTACTGCAGATAGGCCTCGCGGCCCCTCTCGCGGAGATTCCCGTTAACGCTCTACAGGCCATCGCCGGACTCGTGGTGGCGCCACCGGTAGCTTCAAGAGTCCAGGGGCTATTCAGGAGGGAGGCGCCGCAGTTGCGCGAAAGCCCTGGGAACGGGACGGGTCAAGGCGGAGCCGTCTGAGGACGCGAAGGCTTCCCCTTGGCAAAGTCTCCATCGAGCTACTCAACTCCACCGTCCTAAGGCTCACCGGACAGAAGTCAGAACGCGTTGTCACTCCCGCCGCGGCCGGGGTGGACTTCGCAGCCGTGAGAGTTGGGGGGAAGTTCATGGTCGTTTCCGCCGATCCCATCACTGGGGCATCTGAAGAAATCGGGACCTACGCCGTCAGAGTCGCGGCCAACGACGTCGCCACTTCTGGGAACGCTGCACAGTTCCTTGAATCGGTGGTTCTGCTCCCCGACGGGTCCACATCGTCCAAGCTTGAGGAGATTGCTCGTCAGATGCACGGGGCGGCCAGGGACTCTGGAATAGCCATCCTTGGGGGGCACACCGAAGTAACCCCCGGACTCAGGGCCCCCGTGATCGTCGCCACCGTTTTCAGCTTCGTGGATGGATTCGTAACTTCGGCGGGCGCAAAGGAGGGAGACGTCCTCATGATGACCAAGACAGCCGGCCTGGAAGGGACCTCGGAGCTCGCAAGGGAGCACAGGTTTCCAAAGGGGAGCGTGCCTTCACCGGTGATTGGCAGGGCGAGGAGATACATAGACCAGATAGATGTCACAGCCGAGGCAGTGGCGGCATACCGGACAGGCAAGGTCCACGCCATGCACGACTGCACCGAAGGGGGCGTCACGGGAGCCGCCTACGAGATGTCTCTCGCTTCAAAACTCGGGTTCACGCTGCGCTCTTCAGAGGTTCCCGTTTCAAGCGAGACGACGAAGATATGCTCCCATCTGTCAATCGACCCCCTCAGGCTCATCGGGTCAGGGTCTTTGCTCTTGGCCGTGGAGGAGGGGGCCGAGGATGCGGTCGAGAGGGCGCTGCATCCTACCATGGTGACGACTATCGGGGAATTCCACCGAGGCAGGAGACTCGTCGATTCGAGAGGAGGTTTCCTGGAACTGAAGGAAGCGCCGGAAGACGAGCTATGGCGAGTGCTCGGAGGGCCGTCTCGCCGTCGGCACCGGCTTTAGAGCCGCAGGCGCAGATTCCCACTTCTGCGAGGAATGCTGCACCCAGGAGAACTTCCTCTGGAGGGACTTGCTGTAGACCTTGGCCCAGTCCAGGCCGACGTAGTCGCACCACGACTTGTACACCCTCGGGTCGATGTAGTTCTTCATGGACGTGTTGAGGTTGTAGTTCTTCGTCCTGACATAAAAATCGAGCTCCCGCTGGAGCTTCGCGGTCCTCTTCTGATCTCCCTTGGCCCTCGCGGCCTCAAGCTTCTCCTGCTTCTTCTTGAGCGACTCCTCCCATGTCTTGGGCGGGGTCCTCTGGTGGTTGCAGAATATTGCGGCCTGTAGGTTCGCCTCCTTCGCATGATACAACTTGTCCAGGTCGTCGGCTGAGCTGAGGTCCCTCGACCCAAGGCTGCTCTTTGCGGTGTCGGTCGCGTGGTAGGTCCTGAAGACCTTCGCGGTCACTCCTGGGACGATCGAGGAGAGGAACTGGTTGACCATCCCTGAGCTCACGTTGTGGAAGATCTCGCTGTCGGCGCCCTTTCCGGCCATGAACTCCCTGAGGTTCCTCGCCACAGGAGGCGGAACTCTCTCCGACTTCGACCATGCCACGCTGTCCTTTCCGAGGAAGTCGAACTCGGCCGACTCGCCGCTCAGCCTGACGTGCTCGACCCTGAGGGTGCTTGCACCGACGGTGTCAGCCTCGTCCTCGTCCTTCTCGTCTCCTACCCTCATCCCCATCGTGTCGATAAGGTAGCACACAGTCGCGACCTGCCGCATCTTCTCGTCCTTCGAGTCGAGCTCCCGCATGATTCTCGCGCGGATTCTGTCGAGGTTGGTACCTACCTTTCGGGCGTTGTCGTACTTCGCCTTGCTGCGGGACTGCTGGATAGGCGCGCTCTCGTGCAGCCACACGTACTTCTCTTTGGCTGTCAGCTTATCGATCCACTTCGCCATCCACATTGAGTTGTGGTCGTGCACTATCTCCTTCCAGCTCCCGGGAGGGGCTGGCGCAGACTCGCCCAGGTTCAGGACCACGTCCGAGGGGCCCACTCGCGGCTTCCACTTCCCTCGGAAAGGGTGCTTGCCCCGGCCCATGAAGAGGCCTGGGGGCTCGACCATCCAGTTGGCGATGTCGACGTCCTTGCCGTCCAAGACAGCCTTCCCGTACTTCGCCTTCAGGGCCTCCCTCTGCTCCTTCCTCGAAGCGGCGAGCGCCTTCTTCTGCTCCTTCGACATCGATTCCTTCGCCGCCTTTTCCTGGTCTACCTTCCGGTAGAACTCGGCGAGGTCTATGTCGCCGAACTTCGCCCCTTTGCACCAGGGCGGGAGCTGCCTGACGAAGTCCTCGGTGAAGTTCGAGGTGAAGACCGGGTCTTGCACGTATGGCGTGTCCTTCTTCTTGGCGAAGATGTATGCCATCTCCTCGGCCAACGGTGAAAGCTCGACCGGCTTTCCTCTTACCTTCAAAGGGATGCGGGCGGGCTCGTAGGCCGGTGGGAAATGGACGCCGCTGTGAGAAAGGGTCTTCCAGTATGCAGTCATGAATCGGTTACTTTCGATTCAGGGCCGTTTGTATATAAAATCCACTCGGGTTTGCAAAGGAGCCCGTAGGAGGGTTAAATATGCGCGAGAAGGGCTTTGCCCTAGTTCTTCCATGTGGCTTGACTTCGAGGGAGGATCCGATGCCAAGTTCAAGGCCTCGTCTATGATAGTTGCCGTTTCCACCTCCATGCCGCAATACAAGGCGCTCTATTCCCAGGCCAAGGAGCTCGCAGGATACTTGCTGAAGAAGATGGAATTCAAGAAAATCGGGACTGTCCGCGCTTCGGTGTTTCCTCCTGAGGTCATCGTCAGAGGGGATGGGCTTTCGAGCCTCCCGGAGTGCGGATTCTATCGCAGCCAAGGCAAGCACGACATCGTTCTCTTCGCCGGGGACACCTCCCCCATGGATGACCAGTACGACTTCGCGCAGTTCCTGCTGGGAAAGGCCCAAGGGATGGGCGTGAAAGAGCTGTACTCGGTCGGGGCGAGGTGGGCTGAGAACCCGGTGGCACCTGAGGCAGAGCCTCAGGCTTGCGGGTTCGCGACAGATTCTCTAGGGGTCGCGAAGCTCAAGAAGCACGGGGTCAGGATCCTCGGGGAGGAGCCGGCCCCCTTCTTTGCGTCGATGGTCGTAGCCATGGCGAAGGAAGCAGGAATCCGCGGGTACAAGCTTTCGGTAGATCACGGCGAGCCGAGCCCTCATGTCAGATCGGTGGCGAAGCTGCTCGACATCCTGGGAGGCATGGCCGGCTTCGAGGTCGACCTTTCAGAGCTGCGGTCGAAGGCAACCTCGAGCGCTCCCCCTCGACTCGGCGGGGCAGGCTCGATATACCACTAAGAGTTGACAGTATCCGCTTCGCGGTCCAGGGCGTCGAGCTCCGCACCGAAGCCCCAGCTCCTGGCGACGCCGTCGGCCTCCCTCTCTCTGGTCCTCGACTCTTCTGGCCGTACGTGCTCGTTGAGCCACGCGTGAGCCAGCTCGTGGGCTATGACCGCAACGGCGGCGGGGTCCGAGAGGGCGTTGAAGAGGTGAGAGTAGAACGTTATTGTCTGCCTAGGGTGCGAACGAAAGAAGAACCTGACCCTCGAGTACCTGGTGAGGCCGACGGTCGTCTTTGTGGGCCTCTTGGAGAGCAGGACGCTCCGGACCGTGGTTATCTTGGGGACCCCTCCAGGCGGGCGCGAAGCCGCTTCCATGAACAGCCTGTCGAATCTGGGGTCGTCAGAGCTCATGCTGAACGGTCCGTCGATGATTCCGGGGCCGGAGCTCATGAGCCCTTCGCGAGCCGCCTCCCCAAGACGGCCATGGTCAGGCCCACCCAGTAGGGAAGGTACGAGAGGACTGGGTCCAGGCCCCCGAGCCTGTAGGCCGAGTATCCGAACGAAATCAGCAGACCGAGGAAACCTGCCCCGCCTCCCAGGTAGATCAGAGCCCTTCCCGTCGTGGTGTGTCTTGCCAAGATGATGACGCCGCCGATAGCCACCGCCACCCCGCCGAGCGCGATGATCAGCTCCACGATCGTAATCGCGATGATGGCCGCGCTTGCCGCCGCGCCGCTGAGGAACTGGGATACTTCTGGAGCGGCGTACCCCAGGGCGGTGTAGAGGAAGCCTCTGGACGAGTAACCGCTCAAGACCATGAGAACCCCGCCCACCACGGCGAGGACTCCCGCGAGATAGCGCTTGAACCCCACGAAGGATGGGAAGCCGCACCGCTAGAATAGCGTTTTGATTGATTCTTCTCCGGAGACCGAGATGTTTATCCATGTGCTGCGGCACAAGGCCAAAGACCAATGCGAGCGGCTAACACCGACGGCTCCCTCCAAAACACCCTCGACTGGGCCCTTGACAGGATGAGACAGAAGGGTTACGAAGTCAGGTCCAAGGTCTCCCTGAGCGTCGAGCCAAACCTTGCGATAATGGGGTACGCGAGGAAGGAAGGGCAGGTGCACAGGATCCTGATTTCGGAGTGGGCCCTCGACTCGGAGATGCTCGGCGGGCTCGTCCTCCACGAGCTGTCTCACGTGTATTTTGCTGAGCGCGGGGCCAGCTCGCACGACAGCAAAATACTGGAGGCGGTGCTGGAAGACCTGAAGGAGAAAGACGGGCTGAGAGTGAAGGAGACGGAGCTCCTCATAGACGCCTTCAACCACCTTCAGAACATCCTAGTCGACGACGTGGTGTTTGAGGTCATGGGCGAGAAGGAGCACGACATGGCGAAGAGGTTCTTCGCCGAGTGGATCACGGACAGGCCGTCCGGAGACCCTGCGGCGGATGCTGGGTTGCTGTGCAGAAACGCCTTCGCGGTTGCTTCGATAAAGAGAAGGAAGCTGGCCGACTGGTCCGCCAGGGGGGCTCACGATGACGCGGAGATGTATTTCAGGAACAAGAGCCTGCTGGACGGGATGGGTCGCCACGCCGAGCAGGAGTTCGGCTGGCTGGAGGAGTTCCTGGAGAAGTCGAGGCCGGACATGAGCGATGCCGAGTTCCGGGCGTCCCTCGACGAGTACTTTGACAGGATGCTGTCTCTGATGCGCTCTTCGACGAGGCTTGACGACCTCAGGTAAGACCGGACCCTTCCGGCAGGGTGGGCGCCGCTCGGCGGCCAGGGTCGTCGTGGTCTTGGCGGTGGCGGGGGCCGTGGCCTTCGGAGTTTACATTGGATATCTTGCCTACGCCAACGACAGCTTTCCGGCTCAGGAGAGGCCCTTCGCCGACTACGCGAGTGTCGCGTCCTCCACGTTCAACGGCACCGAGTATGCTTTCAGCCTGCGGTGGAACGACTCCAGCTACCTCCCCCTCTTCGCCCAGGTGACATCCCCACAGACTGATGCCGCCAACACTCCAGTATGCAGCATCGGACTCTCTACTGTCCAGTCGGGGCAGATCATCTTCCTCCCATTCACGATAAGCCCTGCTTCTGCCGCGCTGAGCAATGTGGACCTGTCCATCGCGGTGAAGTCTGTCGCCACAGGGGCCGAGTTCACCGTAACCTACAACGTCGCGAGCGTCACGGCGAGCAACGCCCCGATTTCCCCTTCGAACATTTCATGCCAGCAGCCTCTGGGCTCGTATTGAGCTCCGAGCCATCAGGCTTTTAGCAGGCGGACGGCCCGTAGCGGAGGAATCCTGGGGCTTGATTCAAAGGGCATCGACAATTGTTGCAGTAGTCTTGATGACGCTCCTTGCCCCGGCTGCTTCAGCGACAGGCGGCGGGTCCTTGCAATTGAGCGTGTACGCCAACGGCTACGTGCAGGTGTCCCAGGTCCTCCCTGTCGACTCAAGGGCCACATCGGTCGAAGTCACGCTCCTGTCTGGAGTCGTGTCAAACTTGGTCGCCACCGACCAGAACGGCTCTCCGCTTTCGTACAGCTTCAACTCAGGAGGAGCGAACGTCACTGTCTACACTCTCGGTGCGGCCTCGGTGACCCTCCGCTACGACACCAACGCGCTGACCTCCAAGAACGGGACGGTCTGGACTCTGGCGTACTCGGCGAGGTACAACTCCACGGTGGTCCTCCCCCAGTTTGCAACCCTCATCTCCGTATTAGGCACGCCGTACTCCATCAACCAGACGGACACCTCGCCGGAAGTCGCCCTTTCTCCCGGAGCCTGGAGGCTGTCCTATGGGGTCCCGCTGGGGACCATGACGTCGGCGTCGACGGGAACCCAAGCGGGTCCCACCCCGCCTGCTCCGGGCACGCAGGCCTCCGCTCTTGAGCTCGGCGTCGCCATAGCCATGGTAGCCGCAGCCGGGGCGTCCTTCGTCTGGTGGAGGAGGAGAGGAATCGGGCCTGTCAGCAGGGACCTGAGGCCGGACGACGTTCAGGTCCTCAACTTCATCCAGGAGAAGGGGGGGAGGGTGCTTGAGCTCGAGATCAGGGCTAGATTCGCCCTCCCTAAGACTTCGGCCTGGAGGCAGATCAAGCGACTTGAAAGGCTGGGGTACGTCAAGGTCACCAAGACGGGGACACAGAACCAGATAGAGATAATCAAAGAAAGAGAAGCCTGAGACGGATCTACGCGGAGACGGATGAAGCCGCCTGGAATTGGGCATAGGCTTGCGCCATCGCGGCGACCCCAGCTTCTACGTTCTGGCTAGAGAAGAGGAGGAGAGCCTGAGAAACGTACGCCCGGCCTGACGCCGTCTCCGCGGTCCTGGCGTCATAGTCGCCCTGCACATAAGACAGCGCAGACGCGGCCGCGCCGGTCGAAATCCGAGTCTGGGTTCCGAGGGAGGATCCTGCCGCTAGGAGTGTTGCGAGGCTGCCTGCATAGGTCCCCGCGCTCGCCTGAAGGCAGGTCTGGGCCGCCGCGACGTAAGACAGGGCGGCTTGGGCCGCGGCCTGGGCCCCGGCTGACACCTCCCCCAGCGCTGCGTCCGCGGTCGCGTTGAGGTAGGCGGGCCTCGAGGCAGTGATCTTGGCCGCCGAGCTGAGCAGGCTGCTTCCAACCACTATGGCCGACTGTCCGGCGGAGACGGCGGCGTTGAACGCCGAGACGTCACTCTCCACCGTCCCCACCGCGCTTACCTCCTGCTGAAGCGAAGCGCTGGCTCCGCTCGCGGTGGACGAAACTTGCAGGCTCGTCAGGTCGTAGTATATGCTCGAGACGCCCGGCACCGCCAGATAGCCTCCTAGGTCGACCACGACCGCCTGGTAGTCCGAAACGTATGCGGCGCCTGAGGTCTGGACTGCCGTCGAGTCAGCGTTCCCCGTGCTGAGATAGCTTGCGAACCCCGAGAGCTGGGTCCCTGAGTACGCGCTGTTCCAAGCGCCGGCCGTGGCGAGGGCGCCGGAGTAGGAAGAAGTGGCCGAGGCGGACGCCTGGATGGCTGAGACCAGGTTGGGGAGGGCCAGTATCCCAGCGAGGTTGAGCAGAGCGGACATGTCAGCACCGACCTTTCCTGCGGTGCTCTGGGCGGCGGAAATGCTCGCCGAGACCGCGCCCGTTTCGACTGCGGCGATGGCGCCGGAGAGGGCGGATGCTGAGGAATTGATCTCGGCAGCCGCGGGGGTCTGTGCTCGGACATAAGCGGTCCAACTCTCCTGGTATGCCGACAGGTTGGCTTGGACGGCCGCTTCGTCCTTGATGGTCGAGTTCGCGGCGGAATAGGCCGGGTTTACCACAGTTGAGAGGTACACCTGACCGCGCTGCGGATAGGTGTAGGACGCGATGGTCAGCAGCTCTGACTGGCAAGCTCCCGCCTCCGTCCTAGCTTGAGCTACAAGTGAGAGCGCCTGCGAGATGTCAGCGGACGTCGCCATGTGGCCGTTCGTCTGAGCCAGTAGTGAAGCCGCCTGGTCAAGGTCTGCCTTCGCGGAAGCAGCCTGGGCTCCGGCCTGCGCGCATGCCTGGACTAGAGCCTGCGCACCTGACGCACCTGCGCAGGCTTGGGCTACGACGGAGGCCACGATGCTGACAGTCGCGTTCGTCTCGGCGACCGCAGCGAGGGCGGCATCGTAGTCGACAGACGCCGTGAGCCCTGCGTCGCTGAGTGCGATGGTGGAGGCAGCCGCTGCTCCCTCGTAGTCCGACATCGCAGCCTGGACTGCTTCGATCCCCGCCGACAGGTTGGTCCCGGCCTGAAGGTCGCTCTGGGCCGCGGCCAAGAGGGAGTCGCCCTGATTGAGCTGGGCCCGGGCCCCCCCTACGTCCAGCCCGTTGGCGGCCGCGTAGTTGACCGCGGTTGTAGTGTATGTCTTGGATGACTCGGCCGCGCTGACGAGGGCTGCCAGCTGCGCCTGCTGGCCTGTGCCGTTGGACTGCTCCAAGGCGACCATCGGGGTGAAGAGGCCCGCGACAAGCACGCATCCCAGGGCTACGGGAAGCAGTCTCCTCCTCGAGAACGAGCTCATGGAGGTAGGTACTACACCTCGGAGGATAAGGAACGCCGTGGAACGCCCGTTCCAGACTGCGAGACGGGGTCAGTCATTGCACCCCGACCTGAAGAACTCCTCAAGCGTCCAAATTGTATAGCCCAACCCCGCCAGCTTCGAAACGGCTTCCTCGTGCTCTTTCATGAGCAGCCTCAGCTGCGCCTTCTTGAACGTCGCCGCCGCGCCGGGGATCGCCTCCTCGGGGGCATCCGCGGGTTCGGGGCCCTGGAAACTGTTATTCTGCAACCCGATCCTACCTCGAAAACAAAGGGGGGTGGCCTAGGAGGCCACCACGGTGGTACTGGCGTACGTGTTCGCGCCGATGCATGTGATGATGTACTGCTGCCCAGTGACGACCCCGGCGACTTGAACGCCGCCGATGGCCGTGCCGATGTTGATGTCCCCGTTGAAGTTGAGGTTCGCGGCAGAGCCCGAAGAGACTGTCACCCCGCTGCTTAGGAGGGCTGTTGCCTGGAGGGAAGAGGACTGTTGGACTGTCCCGCTGCTGCTCACTGTGAAGATCGCCGAACTGCTGAATGAAGAGGGGAGCGAGGCGCCTGCGGATGCCCAAGCCGAGACCGGGGTTATGATGACCTCTTGGATCTCGGCGTTCGCGTTCCCGGAGTTCTGCATTTCAAGGACCATGGAGCTGCTGCTGAGCGTAGCGCCGACGTTCAGGCTGGCGCTGGTCTGGGACATGAAGGTGCTCCACCAGGACTGGGCAGAGAGGCTTGCTGTGGCGCCCACCTGGAGGGACAGGGACCCCAGGGTCGACGGAGGGACGTTGGTCGCTTCGGCCGTGGCGCTGAAGACGAACTGTGGATTCGACGAGCTGCCTGTGTTCTCGATGAAGGTCCTCAGGTCCACCACGGCTGCGGCCGTCGAGCTGGAGTTGACCTGGACTTTGCTCTGCGACTGTGCGGTTATGGTGGTGGAAGCGACAGTGGTGACATAGCTCTGCCCCTGGTAGAAGACCTTGCATGAGTCGACGTTGAACTTGAACGCGTCGTAGGTTGCAGCGTTGACTTGGGACGACGCTAGTGTCTGGGCCGTGCCCTGTGAGGCCATAAGGTCCATGGACCCGGATCCGCTGACTTGGGTCCAGCCGCTGACCATGTCTGAGCCTGCGGTGTGGGCGTAGACCGAGCTGTAGGCTATCGTGGCGTCGCTGACGCCCGAAGCTGCGACCGCCGGATCGGTCCCTATAATGGCGAGCTTGCCTGAGCCTGATGCGCTTGGACTTTGGTATTGGACTAGGGCGACCGCGGCCGCCAGTACTATCACTATAGCCGCCACGATCGCGATTGCTGCGACGATTGTTTTCTTCATCGGTCCTCCTATGCCTGGTAGGGGTGATTAGGAACCCCGAGGAACACCCGTTCCCGAACGATCTGGAACGCCACAGGAACGCTCGGGGCTCCTGACTCCGGGGACGAGATTGCGCCAGGAGAAGGGAGCTCTCTCTCTGCCTAGGCCTTCGGGGTGCTTCACAAGCGGGTAGGTGCCCCTCTGGCTCCGAGGCGCGCGGCGGCCGGAGCGAGGAGATGATCTCCGTCGGCAACCACCGGGCGGGTATGTCGACTTTCGATGGGAAGGCGATCTCGCTTCTGTGTCCAAGAGTTTCACTTTTGTTTATTAAACGGCCGCAACCTTGGCGGACGCTTGTACAGGAACGAGGACCCGAAGGGGTCAACCGAGCCTTCTCAGTCCAAGACCGTTGGGGTAGAATCATTGGAAGGAAAGTTCGCCGAGTTCGGAGAAGTCGCTTCTGCGTTCGTGAGGCAGATGAGCGCGGCCGAAGCCCTCTCTTACAGGGGGGAGCCGAGCGCGGTCAGGGTCAACGTCCACGTCACGAAGAAGGTATTCAGCAAGTGGTCGATCGAGATACTCATGTCGACCTACTCGTTGAAATCGGTCGGGTTCGGGGACCTCAAGCGCGTCCTCACCGGCATAAGTTCGCGCGTGCTTTCGAAGAAGCTGAAGGACCTGGAGGAGCTGGGGTTCGTGGAGAGGGAGGTCATAGAGTCGAGGCCCCCTAAGGTTAGGTACACCCTCTCGAAGCGGGGAGTAGTGCTCGCCAGGCTGGGCGAGCCGGTCGTAATCTACCTGAGAAAATCGATGAAGTAGGGAACTTCACGGCAACTGGAACTGAATGGGCACGAGTCCGGAGGTCTATGTCCCTGTTATGGGTTGTATCGGGAGTGGCTCGCCGTGCTCGCCCGCAGCGCATCCGCACCCTTGAACGTGCCCGCCCCGCCTGAGGGTCCCTCTGTAGAGACCGTCTTCGAGCTTCCTGCCGGTCTTCGCTTCCCATGCTTCGATAGGCATCCCGTACTTCTGCTGAATCCTGTCCCTGTACCATTCAGGGATCACGTTGAAGCTGCAGAAGGGAATGATTCTGAGGTCGGGTGTGAGATAGTGGATGTCGCACCTCTGTAGCCTCTCCTCGTCCTGGTTGTACTTGTCCTGGAAGTGCATCATCCCGAGGAACATGCTCTTCAGGTGGAACTGCCCGATCGAGGAGTAGTCGTGCTTGACCAGCGCGTCTGTGAGGAGCTTCGCGAAGCTGAGGCTCTTGGGCTGCCTCTCCTTGTTGACGAAGGACGAAATCTTCGTCAGGACCTTGGCCGCCACGATGTAGCGGTTCGTGCCTGAGTAGATTTCTTCCTGCTTCTCGTCGAGGTACTCGATCATCCCAGCGATATCGACGAACTCTGGCAGGGGGATGAGCCTCTTCTTGTCTGGGTCGTTGAACACGTAGGTCCCTGCCCCGCACGCGAAGTGTATCGAGAGCTCGTACTGTTCCTTCTTGGTGAAAGCTTCGATGAAGCCTGTGACTGGAGAGCAGGACGGGACCGGGAACCAGCCGTCCTTGGTTATCATGCCGTTGGTCTGCTCTTCTATCCTCTCGATGCAGTCCGGGATTGTAATCCTGTACTTCGCCCTCTCCGTCTTGGTGAGACGGCCTGTCAGCGACACCGGCTGGAAGTTGACCGCATGGACCGTGTCGATGTTCTTCCACCCGAAGCGGATGATGTCCCCGAGCTCGTGGTCGTTGATCGACTTTATGACCGTCGGGACGAGCACGACCCCGACCCCCACCTTGCGGCAGGCGTCGATGGCATAGGGCGCCTCCCAGTGGTTCTTCGGGTTGGTCTTCGGGGAGACCCCGTCGAAGCTCATGTAGAGGTTCGAGACGCCGGCTTCCTTCAGGCGCTTCGCCAGCCCTGGGTTGAGGGCCAGGTTGATCCCATTGGTGTTCAGCTGGATGTGGTCGACGCCTTCCTCTTTCAGTATCTTGATGATCGTCGGCAGGTCCTCCCTGATGGTCGGCTCGCCGCCAGTTATCTGGACGGAGTTGCCTGCGACCGGCCTTTCCGCCTTCAGCGAGCGGCCCATCTCCCTGATCTGGTCGAGGGTCGGCTCGTAGACGTAGGCGCCTTCGAGGCCCTTCTTGACGTAGAAGAAGCAGTACCAGCAGGTGAGGTCGCACCTGTTGGTCACGATTATGTTCGAAAGACCTGTGTGCGACAGGTGGTTTGAGCAAAGGCCGCAGTTGGCGGGGCAGGAGCAGACGTCCATCGGGACGTTGGCGGCATGGGTCCCCTTCCCGTCCTTCCAATAGCGCGAAAACTTGCTGTACATTTCGTATGAGCCGAAGTACAGCTCTTCGGTCTCGCCGTGCTCGGGGCAGGTCTTCGTCATCCAGACTTTGCTGTCCCGTTCGAAGACTATCGCCGGGAGGATCCTGTTGCAGTCAGGGCAGATGGACTGCGTCTGGCGGATGAAGTTCCCCTTCGAGACTTCCTTCTTGAGTTCTAGACTGACGTCTGCGATTTGGGCCAAATCAGATTCGCTGTGTCTCCCTGCAGGTTTCCGCATATAAGGATTTTAACTTTACAGAGGGTGAAAGGTTAAGATAGCCTTCCTACGCTGCCAGGGGCGGATTGCTGCTGCTTCGCGCCTGGTATACCGATGAGCTTGCCGGAAGGGGTCAGGACGAAGAGCATCCCGCAGTTCCTGCAGCGCTTGTAGGAGTTGACCCCGTCGTCTGTCTTCTGGTCCCCCACATACTCGAGGGACTCGTGCCTGCACCCGGCCATGAGGAGGCCGCGACCCTCATCAGATTTACGTTTTTACCCGAAGAATGGCTCACGCTGAGGGGACCGGTATGGGGCTGAGCGAAAGGGCGGAGGCCTCCCTGGAGGCGCTCGGACTGACGGGGAGCGAGGTCAAGGCGTACATCGCGCTCCTGCGCGGAGGGACCATGACGGCGAGCGACGTCAGCCGGGAGGCGAGGATCCCCTACTCCAAGGTGTACGACGCGCTAGAATCCCTTCACCGACGCGGATGGGTGGAGGAGCAGAAGAGCAGGCCGATCGTGTACACAGCGAAGCCCCCCGACACAGCTCTGGAAGAGCTGAAGTCGAGGCAGGAGACCGAAAGGAAGGAGAGGGAGCAGGTCGCCCTCGAGGAGCTGATGGGAATCTACGTCAGCAGGGGGGAGCAGGAGAAGCCTGACATCTGGATCATGAGGGGGACGAACGAAATCCTCTCAAGAGTGAAGAACCTGCTCCTGAACTGCAGGGCGGAACTCCTGATAGCCCTCCCGACGCAGCTGGCCCCGTTCACAGACAGGATAGAGCCCTTGATGGCCACCCTCAAGGAGAAAGGGGTCAAGAGCCTGATACTCACGTCGACCGACTTCCCTAATGAAAAGGCCGGGGTGCTGGCGAAGCACGCGGAGGTCAGGACGAGGAAGACCATGTACGGAGGAGGGCTGATCTCAGACGCCCGGGAGGTCGTGCTCCTGCTTGGAGGCGGGGACCAGGTCGCTCCGCCGTTAGCCATCTGGGCGTCCCACCACGGGCTCGCCAGCTTCGCGAAGGACTACTTCGAGTTCCTCTGGGACTCGCCGGGGACTTCCAAGGTTTGAAGAAGGCGTCAGCTCCCGGGCTGAGAGACGAAGAAGGCGTCCTCGACAGGCTGGGTATCGAGGCGGGGCTCTCAAGGCAGGAGGCGGCGCTCTACCTGAGGCTCCTGCGCGAGGGTCACATCCCGGCCGCCGAGTCGGGCCGGGCTTCGAAGCTGCTGCAGAAGGGCATGGTCATCGTTTCAGGGGACGGGAATAGGATCGTCCCGGTTCACCCACGGCTGGGGGTGGCCAACCAGTACAGGACGTGGCGGGAGTCGATGGTGAGGGAGATCAATGAGAGGAGGATGAGGGTGGACAGGCTGATATTGGAGCTCATCCCTCTCTACGAGGCCGCAACGGAGAAAAGCACGGGGACAGGGGGCGGGTAAGTCTTGGCGGCAGCGGCGCACGAGCACGAGATAGTATTCATAGGCATGATCAATGTCAACCGCGACAACTACCTGCAGGGGGTAGTCGACGTTTGGAGGTGCAGGAGCTGCAAGAAGCTGTTCTGCGACGACAAGAGGTACGGGGAGCCGCTGAAGGCGAGCGTCGGGTTCGAGACCATCCCGGAAGACGAGGAGTGGGCCGTGCTGACCTGTACGACGCAGAAGGATGTCTACATGAACAGCCTTGGGGCGAAGCCGGGGAAGAAGATAACCCACGCTTGCAGGGGCGGTGAGGTCCACGAGTTCGTCGTGGGCGCCGACTACACGCTGTCCCCCAGGGTGGCCAACCCGATCCACAGGCTTTACCGGGTCAAGGACCACATCAACGAGAATATCGAAGCCGGGTACTACAGGCTGACGATGGCCAAGTGACGTCGTTCGCCAGGAGGGCGGCAGGCTGGGTGACTATCCTCGAGGCGCTCTGGCTCCTCTACGCGTACTTCGACGCAGTACCACCGGTCGGGGCCCATATTGGTCCTGTCCCCTTCATCCCCACCTATTCGGTTGCTGCCTTGGTGTTGGCCATCATTACTCTCGCCGACGGGGCACTCGGAGTCTGGGGGGCTTCGTTTGCGCACATGGCTGGGGCAGTTCTGTCCGGGGCAGTCCTGCTGGTTACAGGGGCCACGGTCGTGATCGCGTCGGGGGACGCTTATCCTTCCGCGGGCTCTGACGCGTTAGTCGGGGTCGCGTTCGCACTGGTGGCCCTTGTGTTCAACTTACAGGCGATGAGGTCGAAGGGCGGCATTTCAGAACAGGCGAACCCGATGAACCTTCCAGTGTTCGGCTAGACCCGGAAGTTCCAGAATTCCCGGCTCTGGATGATCTCTTTCACTTCTCGTTTCATGTCGGAGACGTCGAACCCGCCGTATTCGGGCTCAGGATACTCCAGCTGCTTGACCGCCCGAGCCATGACGCCAAGAGCGACCGCCTCCTCTCCCTTCTGGTGATGGACGAACGCCGCGCACACGAGTATGATGCCCTGGAGGAGTGTCTTCTCAACCCCCTGTTTCGCCCGCCACACCCCTTCGAGGACCTCGTGGCACTCCCAGTAGCGCTCGTCGTTGAACAGGCGCCTCGCCTCTTCCAGGAGCCTTGGCTCGGCCTTGTGGAGGGGAGCCAGGTTCAGGTCTTTGGTGAACTCCACCTCCGCGATTGGCTTCACGGCGGAGACGAAGAGCTCGAAGTCGGCCTTGCTCGGTGTGAAGACGTCGAGCTCGAGGGCCCCGTAGGACGTCCATTTCGGGTTCCGGGGGCTCGCTCCCAGCGTCTTTGCGACCGTCCTGACCGCGGCCAGGAGCTTCTCCCCTGACACGCTCGTCTCCCTTAGCCTGATGAGGAAGCGCAACATGTCCGGGGCACAGATGGAACGCTTTAATGTTGAGGAAGGTGGTTTGCAGTCGTGGGTGATGACAGGATTAGCCCGGCTGAACCAAACAATGTGGATGATCTTGAGTTAGGAACCCACGCTTCCCGAAGGCAGCCGCCTCTCAGTGAATCGGGAATCACTTTATAACCTCTGAGACGCGCCGCGAATTTGCGCGACGCCAGATGGTGGAGATCGACCTCACGTGCAACCTAGAAGGATTCCGGAGGTTTTTGATCAACAGCACGTGCAGGAGTTACATCCCTGAGTCGTACCTGCGCGACCCCGAAGTATTCCCGGAGAAGCAGGGGGACCAGGGTTCAATCTACGTGGAAGCCGTGGACAAGGTGGACCTCAAGAAGATCAGGGACGTCACGTTCATCAACGCGAGAGACGTGCTGGGGATAATCTACACCTCGAAGAGCGGCAACACGAAGCTGAAGTGGCGTGAGCTCAGGGGGAGGGTCGGAAGGATGTCCGGGACAGCTTCTGCCAACTCTCTGGTCAACCTCTCGATGGCCCGCATCATCTCCCCCGAGGACGTCGAGGCGATTATGGCGAACCAGGGTCAGCAGGGAGAGGAAGCACAGGCTCAGGAGCAGACCCCCGAAGAGCAGGCCCAGCCTGCGGCCGACGTCACCCAAGACTAGGTTTTCGCCCCGCAAACGCGCTGAAAACGGGCTGCGCTTAGTTTATACCCGCGGCAATCTCCCTTTCCGCCAATGGGGAAGGTCAAGGTGAGCAGGATAAGCGGGGTGACCGACCCGCTTACTGGGCTCCCTGCCAAGCAGATCGAGCTCGTGGAGATCCGCGACTCACGGAGACCTGAGATGTTCCCCGCCAGCGACGAGGGCAGGATGGTCCAAGGGATGGTGTCCCAGCTGCAGTCCATGGGGCTAATGCCCCAGATCCGGGAACTGGGGTTCTCCAAGGTCGTCATGACGCTGACGGAGTCAGAGTATGACATGCTTGGGATGCGGCTGGACGTGAACGAGGTCTATGAGCTCGACATACGGAACGGGTCACTGACACTCAAGAAGGTAACTGAAGGGACGTAACGGACCCCGGTCTTGTTCGATGTGGCCGTCAAGGTGAGCCCCGACGGGCTCCTGGTTTCAGATGAGAGGTCGCCGTCCTTTACAGGCGGAGATGACCGATGCCCCGGGAATGTAGCTGGTGCGGCCTCCGGGATTCGAACCCGGGCGAGTGGCTCTTTCCTCTCATGGAATGGGAAGCCACTATCCTAACCACTGGATCAAGGCCGCGCCACCGACCTCGCTTCTGGAAACACTATAAACAGAACCATTTTCCTGCTCCGTTCGCTTGAGTGAACAGCTCCTTGCCAAGCTGGCGCCGAGGTTGAGACACCTGGACAAGGGGGCCTACGAGAGAGCCTACAGGACCAGGGGGGGATTCGGTGCGACGAGCACCCGCCAGCTTGTCGCGGACCTGCTCGACTCCATTAACGTCCGGTACAGGGAGAACGTAGGGGTGCCGGGTGTGGGCGGACTGGTGGCAGACTTCCTGGTGAATGAGGTATTTCTTTTCGTTGAAAGAGAGCCGAGTGATGTCGAGCGGAAGGCCTTTGCCAAGGGGAAGAGGAAGGCGGTCTTCATCGGAAGGGAGTCTCTTCGCAGCGATGGCTTCGACCATGGCCTCAGGGTACTGGGCCTCGGGGAAGAAGGCGGTCTCCAGACCATCTTCCTGGACGACCCGACGTTCAACTTCGACTACGCCCACATCCTGCCCAAGACTGAGAAGTGTTCGGTCATGCACGGCCACACGTCGAGCGTGCTTGTGGAGATAGTCGGCCGCCCGATCGATGGGATGGTTGTAGACTTCGGGGCCGCCAAGCAGATTGTGAAGGAGGCTGTTCGGAGCATGGACCACAAGCTGTTCATCAGCTCGAGATACGTGACATCTTTGGACACGAGGAGCGTCACCCTGAAGTTCCAGACGGTCCATGGAGAGTTCGCAATCAGGGCCCCCAAGGACACCACGGTGACCCTGAACGGAGAAGCTTCCGTAGAGAACCTGGCAAAGGAGGCGCTCGGCAGGATTGCGCCGAGGATGCCAGCCAACGTGACGGCGGTCGGGGTCTACGTCTATGAAGGGCTCAACAAGGGGAGCCACATACTAGCGAAGCTACACCAGGACGGTGCGACCAGCCGACGAAAGAAGCGATAGTGCTTCTCTCCGGCGGAATAGACTCGGCGACTGCGCTCTACACCACCAGGAGGTCGTTCCGGGTGAAGGCACTCACCTTCGAGTACCACGGAATCGCCAGGCAGGAGCTCGACTCTGCCCGGAGCATAGGGACGGTGGCAGGTGTCGACGAGCACAGGTTCGTCAGGCTCCCGGACCTGAAGGAGGCGGGAGACATCGGGATGAAGTTCGGCAGGCTCCCTCCCACGTACATTCCCCTAAGGAACAGTGTCTTCTACTCCCTCGCAGCCTCCTATGCAGAGGAGACAGGGGCGTCATTGATCGTCGGGGGCCACAACCGGGATGACGAGAGGGTTTTCGATGATGTCAGCACGGGCTTTTTTGCAGCACTTGAAAGAGCGTTCAGGGAATCCTCCCCCAGGCTTAGGAAGGCTCGAGTAAGGATCTCGCGCCCCCTCAGGGAAATGTCGAAAGCCCAGGTCATAAGGCTGGCCGCCTCCCTTGATGTCCCGCTCCGGCTTACATGGAGCTGCCACAGGGACGGCGCGGAGCACTGCTGGAAGTGCCCCGGTTGTCTCACGAGAAGCAGGTCCTTCGCCGAAGCGGGAGTCGCCGACCCGCTCGTTCCCGTGGGCGGGGGAAAATTACTTAAACAATAGACGTTCGCTTTCGTTTCTCTTGGTGCGGGTCGAACGGGAAGAGGACGTTCTGGGCATCATCGACGCCACAGCCGACGTGCAATCAGAGACCTCGAAACTCCCGGTAGACGCCGGCATAGCCAGGCTGAAGGTGCTCAGTACCGCAGGCAACATCAGGATGCCGGTGGAACTGTCGATACAGACGTCGACTGGGCTCCACAGAGGGGTCCACATGAGCAGGCTTGTGAAGGCGGCAAACGGCAGAGGGGAGAGGGGGATGGAGCAGTGGCTGAGATGGATATGCTCCGAGGTGAACAGGACTCAGCCCGGGACAAGCGTCACCGCGGCCTTCGAGCTCCCGTACGGGGACCAGTTCGCGAAGATCACCATGAGGGCGACTCAGCGTGGGGCCGTCACCTACATGTTCGCCGTGGACGGGATGACCGCCTGCCCATGCTCGAAGAAGATGATCGGGATAGGACATATGCAGAGGGCGGAGATTACGCTTGTGTTGAAGAGCGAGAAGCCCGTTGACTCCATGGGAGTCGTTGAAAGGGTGGCCGAGTGCTTCTCGGCGGTGCCCAAGGAGCACATGAAGAGGCTGGAGGAAGCCAAGAAGATCCTAGAAGCCCAGGCTAATCCGAGGTTCGCCGAAGACCTGGTGAGAGAGTGCGTGAGAAGGTTCCCGAACGCTCTGTTCGTCAGCGGCAGGTGCTTCGAGTCGATTCACGCCCATGACGCCCTGGCAACCTGGTCGGCCAAGCCCGGCTGGATGCCTGTCCTATAGTTCGTACGGGCTGTCACGCTTAAATCGAGAATCCATAGTCGGCCCGGTTGTTTGACCGACCTCCTCATCGGGACATCGGGCTGGTCGTACAACGAGTGGGCGGGGGTCTTCTATCCTGATTCAAAGACGAACAAGCTTTCGTTCTATTCCAAGGTCTATGGGACCGCCGAGGTCGACTCCTCGTTCTACGCGTTCCCCTCGAAGGGGCTTGTTCTCGGATGGGCCAGGTACACCCCGGACGATTTCGTCTTCTCCCTGAAGCTCCCCCAGCAACTCACCCACGAGAAGAAGCTCGACCTTGGAAAGGGAGTGGAGGCCGACCTTGTCCGCTTCCTCGGCCTCTTGAAGCCGCTGATCGCTACAGGGAAGCTGGGGCCGATCCTCATCCAGCTTCCGCCGAGCTATTCATTCCAGTCCGACTACGAGAAGCTGAAGGGGTTCCTTGGCAGGGTCCCAGAGGACGTCAGGTTCGCTGTCGAGTTCCGCCACCCCTCCTGGCTGAGGGACGAGGTGTGGTCAATTCTGCGGGCCAGGAACGTGGCGAACGTCATCGTAGACGAGCCGCTCCTCCCTCCCGACACAGTGGTCACAGCCGACTTCGCTTTCATCAGATGGCACGGACACGGGACCAGGCCGTGGTACAACTACAGGTACAGCGACAGGGAGCTGGACGCTTGGGTGCCGAAGGTCGAGGAAGTCAGGTCGAAGGTCAAGCAGACCTTCGGCTACTTCAACAACCACTTCAAAGGGTTCGCAGTTGAGAACTCCCTCAAGATGATGGAGAAGCTAGGGGCGTCGTCCCTGCAGCAGCAGGAGATCAGGGCAAGAGCGACCAGGTTCATCGAGACCGGGCGCAAGGCCGACGGGGAGGGCAGCATACTCGAATTCGTGGATAGGGTGAAGGGCTGAATGAAGGCGAAGATGTTCCTGGATGGGGGCGCGCCCAAGTTGCCCCCGAAGGTGCTCAGGAAGGTCATCCAGGAAGCCGGCATTGCTGTGACCGAAGGAAAGGCAGACTTCGGCATCGTGCTGGGAGGAGACGGAAGGTTCAGCAGGTACGGCAGGACAGAAACGATCCCCCTCCTGTTCGTCGGTGTCCGTTCCAAGGATGCTACCGGTTCGAGGGCGTTCCTTGCCGAGGCGACATTCGACGAGCTCCCGCAAGCCCTCGAACGCATCCGCAAGGGAGATTACTCCGTCAAAGAGCACCCCCGGCTCCTCGTCCTGAAGAACGGCAGGAGCCTCGGGGAGGTGTTCACCGACGCATATCTGCAGAGAGGGAGCGAGAGCGCGTGCCTCAGGTACAACGTCAGGATCTCCGGCGGGGCGGATATCGAAGAAGCCGCAATCGGAGACGGAGTGATAGTCTCGACGAAGGCGGGCTCGACCGGGTACTACTCCTACCCTGACAGGATCAAAGGAGACTGGATGGACCCATCGGCATCTGCCGTCATGGGAATAGACGAGATGGGCATATGCCACGTCAACCCGACATATACCGAACGCAAGGGTGCAGATAGGCATCCCCTGAGATATGAGGTCCCTTGGGGGTGCAGCGTCGAGCTGTCACTCTTTCGGGAAGCAGACGCGAGGATCTACGGGACCACAGACGGGCGGGAGGGGGTGAAGGTCTCGCTCGGGGACCGGATCCGTGTGAGACCTGGGAAGAGCGTCACAAGAGTTCTAACGCTTCGATAGGTATCTCAGGAAAGCAGCCTGACCGGCAAGGCGGGTTCGGGTGAACCTTTCAGGACATCGAATCTTCAGGTGGAATGTTGCTTTTCACCGCTGCGGTGCGCCCCCTCCGCAAGTGCCGACGCCACCCTGTGCTATTTGCATCATTGGCCCGGTTGGGGTGCGACTTTTCGTTCAAAGGCGCTCTATTATCCGAACTGCGCAGGCGGTGCAAACGTGGAGGTGAAAAAGAAAAATTGAAGCAAGACGACGCGTACTCGCTAGCGCGCGCTGTCCTCCTGATTGGAGGCATTCTCGCCATCGCCTTCGGAGCAACGACTCTAGGCGCAAACATCACCAACTACAGGACATTCTCAGATGCCTTTGCTAACACCGCCCCCCTGCTCGGCGTCATAGTAGGGGTCGTGGCCCTCGTGGCATCCAGCAGAATCAGGGAAGAGCCAATCGCCATCGTCATGGCAGTGCTCGGCTTCCTCGCCGGCGGCATTGGCGGAGTCCTGGTTGCGATCGGTGGCATCTGGGCGCTCATCTCCAGATACACAATAAAGACCGCATAGGCACACCTGAGGGGTTCCTCAAAACGCGGGGACCCCTACGCCATTTCTTTGGCTCGGCCCTAGGGGGTAAGCCCGAGCGCTTGAGATACTGACTTTGAAAGGTCCCCGCCAAGCACCCTGACCCTCCCCTTCAGATGCTCCATATCGAGCTCTTCGCCGTTCTCGAGCGGAATCCCGGAGACAAGCTTCCTTACGGTGGCGCGGTACCTCGACCCCATCACACTCATCACCTTCTGCAGAATCTCGCGGCAGTTTACGGTCTCCAGCGACTGCTCCCCATTCGCAGACAGCTTGAGCAGCGCCACCTTCCTCTTGGCAAGGTCGCTCAGCTCTGCGACAAGCTCTGCCGCCGCCTTCTTTATCGCCTCGATGTCGACGAACGCCATCAGCGAGGGGTCGTTCATCACGTTGACAGCCTGAACCTGGTCGGTGTACTCCAGGCCGACGAACCCGTCTTCGTGGATCCCTGAAGTGACGATCTTCATCTTCGCGCCGTTCCCTGGCTTCTCGAAGTTGGCCCTGAGGCGCCCCCCCGAGGTCTCGGCGTCCGAGAGGACGTACTGGTCCAGCCTCTCATAGCCTGGAGTTCTGGTCTTGCTGAGGAGGGCGCGGGAGAACCTCACTGGGACCCGGAGCTCGTAGCCGAGCTGTGAGAACACGAAAGGCTGATGAAACAGCCGCGAGTTCTGTGCGGCCAGCCTGAAGTCGTACTTTATTCCCCCTTCGCACTCGTAGCTGGACTCCGCTTCGTAGACCCCGTCGGACAGCCTCACCTGTACGACGTTCTCAATCACAGGAAGCGGGTCCGCGGCGAAATAAGCTTCAAGGCTCTTCAGCGCTTTGTCCTTCTCACTCGACACCGACCTGCGAAAGTCTTCGAGCTGCTGCTTCGCACCCTTCTGGAGCCTGCTCTTCGCCTGCTCCTTGGCCGTTGAGAGGAAGCCGTCGACCTGTTGTGCCAGCTCCCTGAGGACAGATTCCTTTTCGACCTTCATGGCGGCCAGCACGTTGGAGACCTCATCAGCCTGCGCTTCGAGCTTGTTCAGGGACTCCATCAGGTCCCCTTCGACATTCCTGGCAGAATCTTCTAGCTCGTTCGCGTGGTCAGCGAACCTGACCGCGTCGAAGAGATGGGTCGTGGTCTGCTTCAGAGAAGCAGAGGATTCCATTCGGCATCATCTTCTTACTTTGGGGCTATAACCGTTTTCAGCCCCCCCAATCTGTCCATGCCAAGAGAGAAATACCAGGCCAGGGGCGACAGCTCCTCTCCTGTTGACATCCGATGAAGCGAGGACGGAAGACCTTCTCGACAGGCTGGTCTTGGAGATCAAGGCAGTGGCGCTGCTTCATGGCTCAGAGGAGGAGCTCAGAGCGAGGTTGGAGGACAAGATAACGGAGTCGCATGATGAGAGCGTGAGGAGGTTCGTGAAAGCTCTCCAGTCCGAAAGGCCGGAGGAGACTCGTGGGCGGCTCGCCCTGGCCCTGGGGGAGCTCCTTACGGCCGCCATTCTGGTAGTCACTGGGGCGGTAGTCCTGGTCCCTACGGTCGCAGGGGTCAACACACTTTCGAGCCTCGTGAATTACTTCGCAGTAAGGACCACAGGGCCCGTCGGGACCTCGCCCCTCTCCCCCTACCTCTCATTCATGGAGTTCGCCGTAGGGGTTGTGCTGCTTCTCTCGGCTTTCTTCGCGCTCCGCGAGGCGGCCCTGAACCTCAAGAGGGCAGGGCTGGCGGTCAAGTCGGGAGAGCTGTAAAGTGAGCCAGCTAGGCCCGAGAGTTAGGCTCGCCGCGCTCTGCCTGAAGGTGACCGGGCTAGCCGTCGGTGTGTTTTCCGTGCTCGTCTCATTGGGGTTCGTCTACGACGAACTGACGTTCCTGTCAGGTGAGGGAGGGACCAACCTGGGAGATGTCGTGGTCGTGCTGTCGGCAATCTCGCTTGCGCTGTCGGGGGTCGCGCTGGTTGCCCAGCTCCCGGAGTCGTTTTGGGCGAGGTTCCGCCGTGTCCCCGAGGCGGTCGGACGGAGGAGGCCGGTCTACGGGCTAGGGACAATGCTGGCCGTGGGGATCGGCGCCACCCTCGGCTCCCCCCTTTTCATCTTGATACCGGAGAACATCCTCCAATACGAAGTCGTCTCCGTGGTCTCCCTAGTTCTCGCCACGGTCCTGTCAGTGGCGATGGCAAAGGTATACACCGACATGTACAGGGCGTCGCGCGACCTCGGGCTCGCGGGGGTAGGAGGGCCGTCATTCACCAAGGTGGCGGTAGGCACCCGGAGTGTGAGGTACTTCGTTTCAAGGCTCTCGATGTGGGTTTCGAACACGGCCCTCGCGGCCTACACCAAGATCGTGTTCCTGATTTTCGTGCTTGACCCCTCGTACCTGCCGGCCGTGCTGAGTTCCTACGGCTTGAGCCCCGTGACGAGCGGCGTGATAACCTATGCCATAGCCGGAGGCTTCGTGGCGTGGACCATACTGAACATACTCTTCGAGCAGAGGTACCTCAGGCTCCTGGGGGTGCTGCAGGTCGTAATGACTGCGACCCTGCTGTTGATTCTAATCTACCACAGCTTCGTGCTCGGGGCGCTGGGGTCCTGGAATCTTTCGGGCCTGCTCGCAGAACCTGGCGGGTTCAGCTGGTTGCCCGCCCTCGTGGTCAATACCGGGTATCTCTATCTCCTCTTCTTCGGCTTCCAGGAGATACAGTCGCTTGAAAGGGACGCGGTCGAAGAGTCCTCGGTCCCCGTGTTGTCCTGGGTGAGGAAGGGATTCAAGCTTGACAGAACAAAGTACTTCGGAATCGCCATGGTCCTCAGCGTCATCGTTGCGGGCGCGGTGAACATCTTCTACGGGCTTGCGGTCTACGCCTCGGTCAACGCGGGCGGAAGCCTCCCCCAGGGGACTGCCATCCCAGCGCTATATCTTGCAGGGAAGCTGCTCGGCCCGACGCAAGAGCTCCTCATAGCCGTCGCATTTCTGATAGCCACCATCACCACATTCGTGCCTGCCTTTCTCGCCGCCGCCAGGCACCTCAGCGCCCTCGGTGAGGATGGATACATGCCGAAGTCCCTTGCGAACCTCTCCTGGGTGTTTACCCTGGTGGCCATTCTCCTCCTGGCGATCGGACCCCAGGACTTCCTGGTGAACATCACCGACTTCATGGTGCTGATAAGCCTTGGCATAATCAGCTTCTCCGCGCTTTGGTTGCGGCGCCGCGCGCACGAGCCGCTGAAAGTGGGAAGAACGCTTCCGCTGCTTGTGGGACTGAGCTGCTTCCTCTTCGGCGGTGCGGTCTACTTCATCAATCCGTCGGTGGTAATCTTTGGCGCGGTGGCGATAATGTTCGCATACCTGATATTCGATGTGATCGAACTGGGTACGCTCGGAGCCCAGCTCTTCCTGTCGGTCTTCGGATTTGTCTCGCTGCTGGTGCTGACCGCGTTCGAGCACACGCTATACACAGGTGGCGTGCTCCGCCTCTTCACAGACCCGTTGGGGCTGGACCCGAACACCCTACTGTCCTTCGGATTGCTGCTCTCGTCAGCCCTTTTGGCAGCGAACGTGGCGATGGACGTAAGAGTCCTCCGACGGACCTCGCTCTGAGCCCGGTCGGAAGCTCTTGCTACAGCCGGAAAGCGCGGGACACATGCGCAATTGGGGGAGTTGTTTCTCACTCGGCTGATTCCCGCGTAGACCCCAGATCAAGCCGCCAGACGTTGTTGTGCAGGAACTTCCCGCTGCCTGGAGGGTACTCGGAGTCAATCTCTCTAAGGAGCTCGAAGCCGAGCTTCTTGGTGACTGCGTTCGAAGGGCCGTTGTCAGTCGAAGGAAATGCGACGAGGTATCTGCGGCTCGACATCTCTCTTGCTGTCTGAATCAACAGCCTCATCGCCTGAGTTGCGACCCCCCAGGCCCTGGAACTCCGGGAGCACAAACCAGCCCGTCTCCCAGGCCTTTTCTCCCTCCCAGTCCGTCTCCCAATAGCCGACGCTCCCCGCGGCCGAGGGACCTACCATAATCGTGTACATGCACCCAGCACGCCGATCGGCAGACATCGCGAGGAATCTCTCGTGGCGCCTCTGGATCTGCTCTATGCTTTCTGGCCCGTTCAGATGCTCCATTTCACTCGATGCTCCCAGCGTCTTCTCCAGGACCCATCTGTCGCCAGAAGCGTATGGCCTGACGGAGACTCTTCGGGTCGGAGGCATTGCTTCCAAGAATGGCCACCGCTTTATGAGGCGCGCCAGATAAACTGGGCGCCGCCGGCTTCGGGCACCTCCCCGTGGAGCGGCGACCAAGTTTCTCATTCAACTGTGAGCATCGTCCAGCTGATATGCCTCCCGCAACCTTTACGGACAGCGGCGTCGGGGTTGCGGCCGATTGCTCCTGAAAGTGCACGTTGTGCCGAACGCTAGAAGGGCCGAGGTCGCGAGGCTCGATGATGGAACACTTGAGATCAGAGTTGACGAAAGACCTGAACGCGGCCGCGCGAACAAGAGGTTATTGGAAATCATAGCCGGTTATCTCAGTGTCCCGAAGTCGAAAGTGACCCTCGTCGCTGGCGCTCGATCGAGGGACAAGACAGTACTGGTGGCATCCTAGGCCGTGCACTATCATGTGATTCTGACGAAAGAGTGCAACCTTGTATGCAGGTATTGCGGGGGCGGAAGCGACACCCCGCCAAAGGAGATTCAGTACTCGCTGGCCAACCTTAGGTCGTTCCTGTCTCAAGATGACGACCCGACAGTGGAATTCTACGGAGGGGAGCCCCTGCTGCGCATCGGGACGATGAAGTCCATGATGGACCAGTTACCCGGGCGCTTTGTTCTGCAGACCAACGGCGTTCATCTGGACAGGGTCGATCCGGAATACCTCTCGAAGTTCAGCACGGTGCTTGTCTCCATAGACGGCAAAGAGGAGGTGACGGATGGGCAGAGAGGGCGGGGGATCTACGGACGAGTCATACACAATTCTGGCCTTATCAGGAAGAGGGGGTTCAAAGGGGACCTCGTTGCGAGGATGACCGTCGCGCAGGGGACTGACATCCGTGAGAACGTGGGACACCTCTGGGACACGGGGCTCTTCGACCACGTCCACTGGCAGCTTGACTTCGGAATGTTCTGGGAGGCCGGGGAATGCACGGAGCCGGGGATCGACAGGTGGATCGCTCACTACAATTCGGGTATCTCTTCCCTCGTTGCTTCGTGGGTTAAGGAGATGGAACGCTCGAAGCGGGTTCAGGGCCTGGTGCCGTTCATCGGCGTCATGAAATCACTCCTCTCAGGAGAGCCCTCAAAGCTAAGGTGCGGCTCGGGGGTTGACTTCTTCTCGATCATGCCGGATGGAAGGATTTCGGCTTGCCCTGTCTCGGTCGACTACGACTTCTCCATCCTAGGGTCCATACTCACAGAGACCCCTGGGTCACTCAAGGACGCCCAGGCTGTTGGCGAACCCTGTTCGTCCTGCGACATACTCAACATCTGTGGCGGGCGGTGCCTCTTCGTCAACAAGGCGCAACATCTCCTCCGTGAGGGGGGGTATTCTTTGATCTGCGGGACGGTGAGGCACCTGGTGAAGGAACTCGGCAATGTCAAACCCCTCGTTGAGGCGCTCATCAAAGAAGGAGCGTTGAGGTCATCTGACTTCGACTATCCCACATTCAACAACGGATGCGAAACGATACCGTAAAGGACTGAGGCGGCTCCATGGCAGTAGAGTGTGATGGGCCGGAAGGGATTCGAACCCTTGGCCTCCCGATTATCAGTCGGGTGCTCTAGCCAAGTTGCCCCCTGATAGGTCTGAGCTACCGGCCCACATGGCGCGGGAATCGGTGTGTGTCTTTAAGTCTACAGAAGAGAAAAGCGACCCCGCCTCATCCGATGAGTCCGGCGGCCCTTCGCTCCGATTGTCGATAGGCTGGCAGTTAAATCGTCTGACAGCCTGTTGTTCCATTGTCAAGAAGCGACAGCGACATCCCTGAGAACAAGACTGAGGACAAAGGCCGAGCGGCCTATCGTCACTGGGGTGCGTCAGCTTGTCTGGGTTCGCGCACCCCTGCAGGGCTCAAGCCGGTGTTTCGGCGAAGAGACTCTTGGAGGGTCAGCCTACGTAGGATACAGCCATCCTCGGCTGATGTGGTCGGCGCTGCTGCCTGGAACATTCTTAGGCTTAAAACGCCCGCTCGACGGCTGCTCTCTCGTGGGCCGGTAGTTCAGCGGTATGAACGTCCGCCTTGCACGCGGAAGGTCGGGGGTCCGAATCCCCCCCGGTCCACTGCTTTGTACTTCAAAACGATAAATCGTCGTGGGGCGCAGCCCAGGGGCATGTCAAAGGGAGAGCCCAAGGTAGCGGACGTTATGACAAAGTCGGTGCTGGCGGTGGCGCCCGACATCAGCGCAAAGGACTGCGCACTCGCCATGGCAAAGAAGGGTGTGAGCTGCGCCGTGGTTTCCAAGGATGGGTCGGCGATGGGCATCGTCACCGAAAGGGACCTTGTCTCGAAGGTGCTCGCGGAGTCGATAGACGAAAAGAAGGTGCTGGTGGAGGACATAATGTCCACCCCTTTGATCACGATTTCGCCCGATGCCGATCTGACGAGCGCCGCGGAGCTGATGGCCCAGTATCGCATAAGGAGGCTCGTCGTCGTCGACAAAGAGGGGACCATGTCTGGGATCGTGACTGCGGGGGACATTGCCAGGACTTTGGCAGAGAGGCAACAGTACAGGGATGCATCTCTGAATGCAATCGCCAGGTATTCTGAGGGCACCGAGGGCGGACCGTACAGATAGCTAGTCCACTCGGAGGCGGACTCCGCTCCCACTCGATGTCTTCAGCGGGATCGTGACTTCTAGGATCCCATTGTTGTATGTCGAACGGGCACCCTTGGGGTCGACGACGCCGGGCAGGTCGAGCTCCTTGTGGTAGCCCCGGTCCGAGCTCTCGACGGAGATGACTATTGACTTCTCGTTCACAGTGACCTCGATGTCCTCCTTCTTGACCCCAGGCATCTCGGCGATTACCCTCACCTCTTTCGCCGAGCTTACGACGTCGACGAGGGGCTCCCGTTTGTCCTGAATGGCCTTCCAGGGCTTCCCCTCGCCGCTCCTGACGTTGCCGAACTCCCTGACGACTGGCTTCCCATCCGGCCCGATGGTCACCGAGTAGCCGTACACGATGGGGCCGATCTCCTTCTTCACTCCTCCGTCGGGGGTCTTCGACTCCCTCACGAGGTTCTTGGGAAACTCCTTTTCGTACTGCTTGAATTGCTCTGAGAAGGCACGTTCCATCTCTCTCATCATCTCGTCGATGTCAGGGAACCCCCAGGGGCCGAATGGCGAACCCCTGCGTCTCCTTGGCGGCCATTCATCATGGTCATCGCTCAAGTCCAGTCGGCCGGAGGAACTCCTGCATGGATTTATCTTTTCGGCGTCCTTGAACCTGTGAAACTTGGAATGATTCCAAGAAAGGCTTTTACGCGTGCAGTCGGCGACGACTTTTGAATGACCGCTTCGATGTATGCCAAGATCACTGCCCTATTCTTCACTCTCACGGCGCTGCTGATGGTCATAGGGTACGCAGTGGGATGGTATTTCTTCGGAGACCCCGTTACTTTCGTGGGATTGGCTCTGGTACTGGCGGCCGTGATCAATTTCGTTTCGTACTACTACAGCGATTCTATCGTGATGAAGATGAGCAAGGCGAAGGTCATCCAGGAAGGGGACAACCCGATCCTCTTCAAGGTGGTCAGGAACGTCGCCCAAAAGGCGAACATCCCGATGCCAAAGGTGGGGATAGTCGACTCGCCACAGCCGAACGCCTTCGCGACCGGGAGGGGTCCGGACAAGGCAGTGGTGTGCGCCACGTCGAGTATTCTTCAGACCCTGACCCCGGATGAGCTCGAGGCGGTGATCGGACATGAGATCGGTCATGTGGTCCACCGTGACGTTCTGATGTCTAGCGTGGCAGCCACCCTCGCTGGGGCCATTTCGTACATAGGTCAGATGGCGATGTGGTCGATGTGGTTCGGGGGCGGGGGGAGGAACCGGAACGGGAACGGCTCTGCGTTGGCCATCCTGGCGATAATATTGGTGCCGCTCGGAGCCACTTTCGTGAGGCTAGGGATAAGCCGGGACGACGAATACAACGCAGACGAATACGGAGCGAAGCTCACAAGAAACCCCGCCGGGCTGGTGAGCGCGCTCGAGAAGATCAGCTCGAAGTCGCAGATAAGGCCAATCGCGACGAACCCCGCCAAGGCCCCGTCTCCGGCCACGGCGTCGCTGTGGATAGTAAACCCCTTCAGGGGGAGCTCCCTGGTGGAGATGTTCTCGACTCACCCGTCACTTGCCCACAGAGTCGAGAGGCTCAGGAAGATAGGCCGCGAAATGAACGTGTACGTGCCCTAGCCGAAGGCGAGCTTCAGCAGAGCGATCATCGCCCCCACCTCGACCAGGTCGTCTCTCGCATCCTGCTTGACAACAGGTGGCTGGACCGGAGGAAGGGCTTTGCCTCCCATCTGAGAGAGTGACGGGAACATGGTCGTCGGGAAGAGCGCCATAGAATATCCCTGATATTGCGCGGGCTGCGGCGACGCCATGTACCCGGAAACCTGTGGTGGAGCTGCCTCTGCGGGCGGCTGCGGCGGGGTCAGCGGGATTATCCTCCTTGCTTCCTGTTTCTGCGGCGGTGTAGCGCGAGCGGGCGGAGGGCGCCCCCGTGATATGAGGGCAGGAAGTAGAAAGAGCGACCCTAGAAGAGAAAGGAGGTAGAAACCTGAGCCTATCCCCAACATGATCAGCAGAACGGAGAAGAGGACGAGGTTCCTGTTCATCATGGCGGAGGAAGGCGTCCTGTCGTATTAAGGATTCGAGAGGCTCGCAGGCGCTCGGTTTCAGCTTCGCCTCGTCCGCTGGAGAGAATCCGGCCTTTCCGCTGGGGTTATTCTGAAGTGGGCCGGCCCAGATTTGAACTGGGGACCTTCGCCGTCTTCTGCTAGCAGTGTCAGAGCTTGACGGGAAAGCCTGACGTCCTAACCATGCTAGACGACCGGCCCGATATGCCACGGCCTTCGAACCCGCCTTTTATCCTTAGCAGCCTCCAATCTGAAATCATCGCCTGCCCGGTTCGCCGATTGACGAGACCGCTTGCCGCAGCTTCGACTGATTAAATAGCCAGGGCGGCTGGCGCAAATCAATGACAAGCAGCTCGGATCTACAGGGCTTCTACAAGCAGCCCATGGAGAAGCGAAGGGAGATCCTCAGGCAGTTCGCCTCACTGACGGCCGAAGAGGTCGAGACGATTTCCAACACAGGCGGTCTGCCGCCGGACGTTGCAGACCACATGATTGAGAACGTGGTCGGCGGGTACACATACCCCCTCGGGATGGCGACCAACTTCAGGGTCAACGGCAGGGACTACCTCGTACCGATGGCGCTCGAAGAGCCATCGGTAGTGGCGGCCGCGAGCAATGCGGCGAAGATGGCCAGGGTCAAGGGCGGATTCAAGGTCACCAACACAGGACCTGTCATGATCGGTCAGATACAAGTCGTCAATGTCCCGAAGCCGGAGAGCGCGAGGGCGAAGTTGCTCGCGCGCAAGGAGGACATTCTGAAGAAGGCAAACGAGCAGGATCCGATGCTGGTCTCCCTGGGCGGTGGTGCCAAGGACATGAACGCGAAGACGCTCACGACCCTCAAGGGACCGATGGTGATAGTGGAGCTGATTGTCAACACGGGGGACGCCATGGGCGCCAACGCAGTGAACACGATGGCGGAGGCTGTCGCGCCGATGGTGGAAGAGATATCTGGGGGGCGGGTCTTCCTCAGGATAATCTCCAACCTCGCAGACAGGAGGCTGGTGAAGGCGACCGCAGTCTTCGACAAGGAAGCGGTTGGCGGGGAGGACGTAGTCGACGGAATAGTGTACGCATACGCCTTCGCTGACGCCGACCCGTACAGGTGCGCCACCCACAACAAGGGGATCATGAATGGGGTCATCGCCGTGGGGATCGCCTGCGGGCAGGACATCAGGGCGCTAGAAGCGGGGGCGCACAGCTATGCTTCGAAGAGTGGCAAGTACAAGCCGCTGACGATCTGGGAGAAGAACAGTGATGGGGACCTCGTCGGCACCCTCGAGATGCCGATGGCCGTGGGACTCGTGGGCGGAGCGGCTAGGACGCACCCCACAGCGAGGGCCAACATCAAGATACTTGGGGTGAAAACGGCGATAGGGCTGGCGGAGGTCATGGGGGCCGTCGGTCTTGCACAGAACTTCGCGGCGCTCAGGGCCCTGGCCAGCGAAGGAATCCAGAGAGGTCACATGAAGCTTCACAGTCGGAATGTCGCCATATCCGCCGGAGCCAAGGGAGAACTCGTTGACGTAGTCGCGACGAAAATGATTGAAGAGAAGAGAATCAGGTTTGACAGGGCGAAAGAATTGGTTGAAGAACTGTCGAAGAAGAAGCGCTAGATTCTCTCCAATCATGCTTCCCCAAGCGTCCTTCGCTTGATCCCATACCTGTTCATCAACCTCAAGACCCACGAGTCGCTTGCCTGCAACCGTCGCCCGATCTCGCTCAAGCTCTTTGTTCTGTCCAGTACAACCGACGCAGGGTTTGTTCGTCAGGCAGAAGGTGCTTTCGCAGAAGTAAACTGGTCTCTTCTCTGGATCTCAAAGCGATAGTCCCACTCTTCCTAATCCATCTTGCGACACTTCGGCGACTGAAACCCGTCACACCCGCCACCTGATGAGTCGACAACTCCCGGGACAAGCACAGATTGGCGAGTCCATCATCAGTCGGCCTACTGCGGATTGGACCCTGCGTCAATGAACCGCGCGGAAGCGGCTTTGGAGGAGCCTTGCACGTCAACAATAATGACGGAGGTACGCGGGACATATAATCTGGATATGGGTTTCGAACCATTAAGATTGGGAGAAAAGCGAAGGTGTTCTTGCAAGGGGCGTCCCCGCTCCATGTAAGGCGCGACTGGAGACCTGATCGAACGCGTGGCGAAGAAGATGATCGAGGAGGGGAAGATAAGGGCCGACCGAGCGGCGGAGCTAGTTAAGGAGCTCTCCAAGGCGCAGAAGAGGTAGCCACAATCATCCCCAATTCCTAAAAGCGCTCCGCAAAGGCCAGGCGGGAGTTGGAGACCGAACCCCGGGCTGCCTGGTCCATCGCTCCAAGGAGCAGGGTCCTGTTAGTCGCGGCCTTCGCCCTCCTCGTGGTCGGTTTCCTCCAAGCTACCGATTTGATCGAGCTCCCCTTCGGGACTTGGTTCTCCTTGGCCAGCGGTTCCCTCCTGTCTTCTTCGACGCTGAACACTTTCATGACAAGCTACGGTTACGCGAGCGTCTTCGCCCTGATGGCCCTTGAGAGCGCTTCGCTCCCGATCCCAAGCGAAGTCGTGCTGCCCCTTGCGGGGTACTTCGTCCATATCGGAGTCCTGGACTACTGGGGGGTGGTGGCCGTGAGCACGGTCGCTAGCCTCGCTGGCGCCCTCGTGGACTACTTCCTGGCCTTCTGGCTGGGGAGGCCCTTCGCGGTCGCGCTGCTGAAGCTCTTCAAGCTGCACAGGAACTCGCTCGACAGGGCGGAAGCCTGGTTCGGACGGTCGGCCCAATGGACGGTATTCGCAGCAAGGTTCGTCCCAGGACTCAGGACGATAATCTCCCTTCCTGCGGGGCTGTTCGAGATGAACGTCTGGCGGTTCGTCCTGATGACGGTCGCAGGATGCTTCGCATGGTCGGCGATCCTGGTCTATGCGGGGGTCCTCGCCGGATCGGCTTCGACTTCGACCTTCGCTACTTCGGCTGCCGTCATCGATGGCCTGTCGGGACTGGTCGCGGCGATGTCTGCGGCGTACATTCTCTATTACTTCTACGCGACCATGCGGGCCAGCGCCAGGCAGCCTAACCCTTCATCATCGGTATCTTGACGCCCTTCGCCTTGGCCGTCCTGATGGCTTCTTCGTAGCCAGCGTCCGCGTGCCTTGCAACGCCCAGACCGGGGTCGTTGGTCAGGGCTGTCGCAATCCTGGCCTCGGCTTCCCGGGTGCCGTCTGCCAGCACGGCTAGTCCAGCGTGTATGGAGTATCCTATCCCAACCCCGCCGCCATGGTGGACCGAGACCCAGGACGCTCCTGAGACAGCGTTCAGGAGCGCGTTGAGGACTGGCCAGTCGGCTATGGCGTCCGACCCGTCCTTCATTCCCTCTGTTTCTCGATAGGGAGAGGCGACCGATCCGGAGTCGAGGTGGTCTCTTCCGATTATGACAGGCGCGGAAATCGTGCCCTTCCTGACCATGTCGTTGATGATCTTGCCGAACCTCGCCCGTTCCCCGTAGCCCAGCCAGCAGACTCTCGATGGGAGGCCCTGGAACTGCACCATGTCGTGGGCCTTCCTGATCCAGCGCACGAGGGAACGGTTCCCTGCGAACGCGTCCAGGACTGCCTCGTCCGTGGCATAGATGTCATCGGGATTCCCTGAAAGGGCGGCCCAGCGGAACGGACCCCTTCCTTCGCAGAAGAGCGGCCTGATGTATTCGGGGACGAACCCGGGGATCCTGAACGGGTCTTCAACCCCCGCTTCGCTCGCGATCTTCCGGATGTTGTTACCATACTCGAAGGCGACGGCCCCCTTCGCCTGGAACTGCAGCATCGCCTTCACGTGCTTCGCTATGGAAGCCATGGACCGGGCGAGGTAGCCCTTGGGATCCGATTCCCTCAGGCCCGCGGCCTCCTTCACGGACAGCCCCTCTGGTATGTAACCCGCGAGGGGATCGTGGGCCGCGGTCTGGTCTGTGAGGATGTCGGGACGGAATCCTCGTCTGGCCAGCTCAGGCAACACTGCGGCCGAGTTTCCAAGGAGCCCGACCGAGAGGGGCTTCCCTTCTCTGGACGCTTCCTTCACCATGGCCACCGCCTCATCGGTGTCCTCGAGCATGACGTCGCAGTACTTCTTGTCGAGACGGCGTTGGATTGCGTTCCTGTCCGCTTCAACTACCAGCGCGACCCCGTCGTTCATGGTCACGGCGAGCGGCTGAGCCCCTCCCATTTCCCCGAGCCCTGAAGTGAGCACCACCCTCCCCTTCAGGGAACCGCCGAAATGCTTGGAGGCAACGGCAGCTAGTGTCTCGTAGGTCCCCTGGAGAATCCCCTGGGTCCCGATGTACATCCAGCTCCCTGCCGTCATCTGCCCGAACATCGTGAGCCCGCGCTCCTCGAGCTCCCGGAAGTAGCCCCAGTCCGCCCACTTCGGGACTATCATGGCGTTGGAGATGAGGACGCGCGGAGCAGACGGGGTCGTCTTGAAGATCCCTACCGGCTTCCCGGACTGTATAAGCAGCGTCTCGTCGTTCCCGAGGGTCTTCAGCGACTTCACGATGGCGTCGAAGGCTTCCCACGACCGGGCGGCCCGGCCGGTCCCCCCGTAGACGATCAGATGCTCAGGGTCCTTCGCCACCTCAGGGTCAAGGTTGTTCATGAGCATCCTGAGGGCTGCTTCCTGATGCCAGCTCTTGCAGGAGATTTCAGGGCCCCTCGGCGCCCTCACCAGGTGCTTCTGCACATGGGTTGATACCCACGCTCTCGATTTAAGACTTCGACACCGGCCTGACAAGGCTTATCACGATTCCCGCGGAGCTGCATGTGGGGATTTCTGTGCCTGACCTCGCGCTGGTCAATGCGGGCGAGCTCGTGACATGCTCGGGCGCAGGCCAGACGGCGGAGGAACGGCTCGGAATCATCGAGGACGGCGCGCTTTTGGCCGACGGCGGCAGGGTAGTCTGGGTCGGAACCACAAGGGAGCTTAGGCGGAAGTCACTGGGGAAGACGAGACGCACGGTAGACGCCCAGGGTGCCCTCGTCACCCCCGGGTTCGTGGACCCCCACACGCACCTGGCGTTCGCCGGAAGCCGAGAGGAAGAACTCGAACGGAAGTCCGCGGGGGAGAGCTACACCTCGATACTGGCAAGCGGCGGGGGGATCCAGAAGACGATAAGGGACACCAGGGCGTCGTCGGCGGGCAGGATAGCTTCCGAGTCGATGGAGAGGCTCGCACAGCTGGTGGCCAACGGAGTGACCGCCGTGGAGGTCAAGACAGGCTATGGCCAGAATACGAAGGAAGAGCTGAAGATGCTCGACGCCATCGGGAAGATTGCAAAGGCCACCGACGCGGAAGTCGTGCCCACTTTCCTTGGCCTGCACGCCAGGCCCCCCGAGTTCGAGGATAACGGGGTCTTCATCGAACGCACGATCAGGGAGACTCTGCCTGCGGTCGCCAGGGCGCGGGTCCGGCCCGCATTCTCCGATTGCTTCTGCGAAGAGGGGGTCTTTTCACGCGAAGAGTGTTTGAGGTATCTCCGATGCTCCCGCGAAGCGGGTCTCCCGCTCAAGATCCACGCCGACGAATTCTCGGACTCGGGTGGGGCATCTCTGTCCGCGGAGCTTGGCTGTGTTTCGGCCGACCACCTTGGGAGGAGCGACCTCGCGGGGGTCGAAAAGATGGCCAAGGCGGGCGTCGTCGCAGTACTGCTCCCAGGGACTTCCCTCTACTCGTCGATTCCCTTCGCCGACGCCCGAGGAATCATGAAGACGGGCTGTGCCGTCGCCCTCGGGACTGACCTCAGCCCGAACTCGTGGGTGGAGTCCCCGCAGGTGGTGATGAGCCTGGCCTGCACCGGTCTGGGAATGACCCCGGCTCAGGCCCTGCTCGGCTTTACGACATGCGCGGCGAAGGCCATTTCACGCAACGAGCTCGGGTCCCTGGCCGTCGGATCGTCGGCAGATTTCGCCATCCATGCGTTGCCGAGTTTCAGGTTCATCCCTTACCGCCTGGGAGGTCGTTACGTCCGAAGAGTCTTCAGGCGGGGGAGAGAAGTGCGTTCGATGCCAGGCTAGGGCAACCTGCCCGCGAGAAGCTCCTTCGCGAGCTTCTCCACTTCGGCTCCCTGCGCCCTGTCCCCCTTCAGAAGCGGGGAGCAGGCCCTTACGTAGGCACACGCCTTCCTGCCGTGTTCGGACACGCCGCTCTCATTCGCCCCCAAGATGTTCGACGCGCAGATGAGCTCGATTGCAAGGATGCGGGAGACGTTGGCCACCACGGCCAGGGCTTTCGTCCCCGCGTTGACGCCGTGGCTGGCATGGTCTTCGATTCCCCCTGACACGTTTGCAGGGTAGGACGACTCTGGGTAGACGTTCTTCGCGTTGTCCGCAGCCAGTGCCGTCGCCGTATATTCGAGTATCATCAGGCCCGACTCCAGACCAGGCTTCGCCGCCATGTACTTCGACTCCGAGGAGGTCTTCGAAAGGAGGTAGTGGATCCTCGCTAGGGAGATGACCCCAAGGTAAGAGACCGCGATGGAGAGCAGGTCGAGGGCCATGGCGACCGGCTGGGCGTGGAAGTTCCCCCCGTGGAACACCGCCCCATCTTCCATCAGCACCGGGTTGTCCGAAACTGAGTTCATCTCGTTGACCGTCACCTTTTCGGCGAATCCGAGTGCATCCATCAGCGACCCGTGGACTTGGGGGACGCACCGTATGGAATAGGGGTCCTGCGGCACCGGTTCGGAGCGGATCCTCCTGCTTCCCTTCAGAAGGGACCGCAGTTCTCTCGCTACCGCCCTCTGTCCCGGGTCGAGCTTCACCCCGGCGAGCCGCTCGTCGAAAGGCTGGGAGCATGCGCGCAGGGCCTCGGCTGTGACCCCCACCGCGGAGTTGGCCGCCTTCAGCAGCACTTTCCCCCTGTGCGCAGTTATGCAGCCGAGAGCCGATGTGAAGGCAGTCCCGTTGATGAGAGAGAGCCCCTCCTTGGCGCCCAGCTTGACCGGTTTCAGCCTTGACGCGCCGAGCGCACCGCCCGAATCCGACAGCCTGCCCCGGCGGTACGCGCTCCCCTCCCCTATCATCGTCAGGGCCATGTGAGCGGACGGGACGAGGTCTCCAGAGGCGCCCAGCGACCCGAACATCGGGACGAAAGGGGTGACCCCCTCGTTCAACATTCCCACGATCAGCTCGGCGACCACACGCCGTGCCGCGCTGTTGCCGTTCAGGAGGCTGTTCAGGCGTATCAGCATGGCCGCCCTCACCACTTCGGCGGGGAGAGGATCACCGACCCCGGCGGAGTGGCTCCTGATCAGGTTGAGCTGGAGCTCGTCCAGGTTCTCGGGCCTGACCACTTTGTCCGAAAGCGACCCGAACCCCGTGTTGACGCCATAGACGACCTCTCCTCGCGTGAGCTTCCCTTCGAGCAGGCCCCGGAACTCGTCCATGCGCTTCAAGCTGGCAGGACTGGCTCTGACCCGGGCCCCCCCTTCGGCGACGTCGATTGCTGACTCCAGCGTAAGGGACCGTCCGTCTAGGGTGACGACCATCGGTCCGACCCCTTCAAGGGACAGGTAGATAGCTCGCATCCTTTTAACTCGACTCCCCCGACGACCTCAGGGATTGAGGAAGCCATCGGACTATCCCGCCCCGAGCTACCAAGATCCTAACGACAGGAGGCTCGTCCAAATCATCAGGGGAGCGAAGCGGGCCGAGGCCGGCGCGGTGAACATCCTGGGTGTCCCTTTTGACGGGGCGGTGCTTGGGAGGAAGGGGGCGGCCGAGGGCCCCGCTGCAATACGCGAGTCGATGGGAGGCTTCTCGAACTACAGCCTCGAGCTGGGTGTCGGCCTGGAAGGCGCCAGAATCTGCGACCTGGGAGACCTTGTCGTCGAGAACGCGGACGTGAGAAAGGCGCATGCGCAGATCGAAGGAGAAGTGATTGACGACCTCCGCAGGGACTCGTTGCTGGTCATTTTGGGAGGGGACAACAGCGTCTCGTTCCCGGCGCTGAAGGCAGCTTCGAAGGCCTTTGGGAGACTTGGCCTCATCGTCATTGACTCCCATCTGGACATCAGGGGGAAGATCAGGGGAAAGCCCACGAGCGGTTCGTCGTATGGCCTGGCAATCGAGGGCGGCCTTGTGGACCCCAAGAACGTGGTAGAAATCGGGGCGCATGGGTTCCTCAATTCGGAGGTCTACGTCAAAAGAGCGGAGAAGCTAGGCATCGGCCTGATCTCTGCTGAGGATTTGAGCCGGAGGGGTCCCAAGGCTGTGTCGCGCGAAGCGTCCGCGGCGGCGTCTAGGAAGACGGACGCGGTCTACGTCAGCTTCGACCTCGACGCCGTCGACCTGTCACAGGTGTCAGGGGTGAGCGCGCCCAGCGCTGGGGGGATGTGGGCAAGGGACGCTTTCACCCTGCTCTACGAAATTGCAAGGGAAAGAAAGGTGAAGTGCGCCGACATAGTGGAGCTCGCACCTTCGTTGGACCCGTCTGGGAGCTCCCAGAGGGTCGCAGCGGCGTCGTTGGTCCACCTTGTCGGCGGGTACCGGGCGAGGACGAAGCCAGGACGGCCTAGCCATTAGCAGAATGGTGCGGTGGCCGGGATTTGAATTCTCGAGTCATTTTCATGACTTCCCGAGTTAGTAGCGTGGCAGGCTACTGTCCTGGACCAGGCTAGACGACCACCGCTCGTTTCAAGTCGCGTGATTATGGATGTTAAAAGGTTGCGGCCCCTCTTTCAGCCGACCCTCGTCCCTATGGAAATCTCTCGGTCAGGGGACACGAGCGACAGCTCGCCTTCGTTGAACGCAGCCAACAGCATGCATTCGGACATGACTCCTGCGACAGCCTTCGGCTCGAGGTTTACGACCGCCACCACGATCTTGCCCATCAGCTCGTCCTTGCTGTACCTGTCCTTGATTCCCGCCGCGCACTGCTTGCTTACGCCGTTCCCGAAGTCCACTATCAGCTTGTAGATGGGCTTCCGGGCCACAGGGATGTCTTCCACGGACACAATCTTCCCCACCTTCATCTCGACCTTGGCGAAGTCCGCAATCGAGATGGACAACCTGAACTTCGGTGGTTTGGAACCAAGGGTTAAAGAATGCTGACCTGCGAGGCGCCGAACACGGGCCGGTCGTCTAGTCTGGTAGGATACTGCTGATCGCGTCCAATCCCTTGGCAAAGAAATCCAGACTGGGAGAGGTCGGGGGTTCGAATCCCCCCCGGTCCACTTTTTGACGCGTGCAGCGGCTAAGCTCAGTGAACTTTGTCGCCCTGAGAAGTCTTGACTATCTCCCTGTACCCGGCGTAGATGCTCCCCAGACCGATTACCCCCACCGTGAGAAGGACCAGGACTGTGTCGACCCCTATGGAGTCTAGGTTCGGTATTGGGCTTCCGGTGCTGATTGCGATGGTGTCCAAGAAAGGAAATGCGACTATTAGCCCGCCTATTATCGAGAACGCGAGCCCTCCGAGATAGAGGGTCCTGGCAGCCGCGGACCTGCCCACGTACTTGATTTGGGCGATTGTGAGGTTCTTGATTCGCATGATATTGGCGAACACAGATCCGAGGATGATCTGCATTATCATTGTCCCAATCCCGAAAGAAGTCCCGACCAGCCCCGCAAAGAAGACGTTCGGCATCTGGGGGGCAAGGATGAAGACGATCACGCTAGCGTAAGCGCCCAGACCCCATCCAGCGATGAAGCCGTGGGCCGTCGCGAGCTTCAGCGGCACCGGCTTGAGGCTCTCCATTGATTCGTGCATCGGGACCCTTTCCGCTGCCGACGTATGGTGGTCCTTGGCTCCCAAGAAGCGGTCCAAGGGGATATGGATGTCCGTGCCCTTGAGGAGGTAGTAGCCTGCAAGCAGCATGCCGACTCCCACGAGCATGTACACGTAGCCGTCGAGGTTGTACGCCTGATAGATTGCGGCTAGCCCAGCGAAACCGAGGCCTGCGAGGATGGTCCTCTGGATCGTGAATCCGCTGGAAAACATTAGCCCGGCTTTCATCCCGCCCTTCGAGCTGTAGCTCCCGATGGAGTAGCTGAAGGTTATGGGCCAGGTGTGCTCGTCTGGGGTGAGACCATGAAGCATCCCTAGGAGCATGGCGATTCCAAGGATTGCCGGGACGGCGAGTCCCTGAGAAGGATGCAGGAGGGAGTTCAGGTCAAACATGCTTTGCACCCGTTGGTATCGGCCTCCCGTGAGGGCAGGTTTCGGGGTGGCTCAGGTTCGCGCAGAGCTTCTCAAGTTCTGGCTCGCGGATTGGGCCTCCAAGCGAAGAGGAGACCCTGCACGCTTCGTCCGGGAGAAGACCGTTCCTGACGAGGAGAGTCTCTAGCAGCCGGTGGCTCCGGGTGGCATCGTTCAGGCAGTCCACCCCCTTCTTTGACAGCCGGTAACCGCTGGGTCCCTTTTCCACCAGGGCCATTCCCTTCAGCTTGTCCAAGAACCCCACCGCGGTGGGCGGCGACACCTTCATTCTGTTTGCTACATCCTTCACCCTCGCGGGCCACCCTTCTGAGGAAAGAGCATAGACGCTCTGTATACACTCGTAGCTGCGGCGGCTCAAGTTCAGTGTCATTCTATTTGACCTAATGAGGTTAGGCGCTGCCTAATTAAAGGCTTGGGCCGGCCCACGCCGGCCGCGAGTATGATGGTCATTGCAGTGCGCTTTCGTCCGGGCTGGAGGGCTTCGGGAGGCGCCCCACCACGACCACCGCGGCGAACAGCATCAACCCCGCGACGATGAAAGTGGTGGAATACCCGCTGTACACGGAGATGAAGCCCGAGGCGAAGGAGCCCGCCATCGCCGCGATCCCGACGACCGCGGAGTAGACGCCCAAAGCCGCCCCTGCGGACTTGCTCTGGACGGAGGTGAACATCATCGTGTTTGCAGAAGTGTAGTATATGGCGAAGGCCAGCCCGCCGGCGAAGGGGTACAGAACCAGCGCCGGGACGACGAAGAGCGGGCCCGACACCGCGATCGCCGTGACCCCTAGGCCAACGTACATCCAGCCGCGAAGCAGCAGGCCTTGGATCGAAGTCGCAATCAGGCTCCTCCCTTGGATTGAGCGGCGGACCCAGTGGAAGGACAGGGTCTGCGCTATCATCCCTAACAGACCGATGGTGAATATCTGAGCTTCGGGCATGGAGAAGAAGTTCATCGCTGGGACGAACGAGGTGTTGAAGAGGCCGCTCGAGAGATAGAACAGGATCGTCGAGATGTAGAAAAGCGGGACGCCACGGGTCATGCTGGAGCGGATTCCCCTGAACGCCCGCCTGAAGTCAGACAGGGTCGGGATGGTGACAAAGAAGACCGGGTTTGCGAGGAGGCGGCTGAAGAAGCTAGGCCTCCTCCCGGCGACGGTCTCTCTTTCGAACACGAACTCGGGTTCCGGGATCATGATCATGGCGAGGGCGGAAGAGGTGACCGAGAGGGCGCCCATCGGGACGAACAGCAGTACTAGGTCGGAGGGGAGCAGCCCGGTCCAGACCACGCTCGCGAGGAGGCCGAACACGTTCCCCAGGCTGGACACGAGGGACAGCTTTGCGAACGCCCCGGCCCACCTGCCCTTGTGCTCGGTCTCCATGATCAGGAGGTTGAGGGGGGTTGCCGACGCGAGTGAAACGAAAGAGATTACCGAGTACCTGGCGATCGTTCCCTCTGTGGAGCGGTCAAAGTAGAACGAGACCAGGGCTATGGCCACCAGCGCATAGCTCAGAACGATTAGCCCTTTCCTCTTGTGCAGCCTGTCTATGGTGACGCCCCAGAATAGGGCCGCGGGGATGCTGATCCCGTTGTAGATTGCCGAAGCCAGGCCGCCGTAGATGGTCCCGAGAGCCTGGCCGTTCAACTGGATGAGGAACAGCTGCACCATGGTCCCGAGCGGCCCGGTGGCGACAGAAATCGGGAGCGTGGAGTAGATCCACCTGTCCTTGCTTGTGCCTGCCATTGGCCCTTTCCCTTCGCCTCTGCGCACAAGTCGTCCATCGTGCCGCTTAAAGGGAAACCTGAATTAGCGCGCCCCTGCCGCCGTCACCGTTGCCACTCCTCGGAGTGAGACTTGCGGTCTCCATTCCGGACACCGTCCTGGAGGAAAAGGATTCCGCCCGGGAGAAGACTGCGAAACTGGGGGTTATCGCCAGGGCTTGCTCGATATACGGGGTCGACCTAATCGAAGTATTCAGGGACCAGGGCGGGAGGGGGGAAGGCGCCGCGATCCGGAGGGTGCTGGAGTACCTGGAGACACCCCAGTATCTCAGGAGGAGGATCTACCCCCTTGAGGAGTCGCTTAGATACGCGGGCGCCCTCCCCCCGCTCCGGATCCCTTCGCACAAACAGAAGGTCCCTGTGGAGAGTCTTGTCCAGGGAGAGGCGAGAGAGGGGGTCGCCAACGGCGACGGGACTGTCGACGTCGGCCTCGAAGCCCCCGCCAGGTTGGTTGCCAAGGCTCCCTCGGGTAAGCGGGTCACGGTGAGGATCGTTTCTGTCGACCCGCTCGTTGCCGAGCAGATCCCCAGGGAGAAGGCCGGCAGATATTGGGGGTACACCGTAGAATCGAAGCCTGCCGAAGATGTCTTTGCGGATCCAAGGTTCAAGTTGAAGATAGCCACTTCGCGCCGCGGAGTCCCGCTCAAGGACGCACTCCGCCCCCTGGAGGCTGCGGTCGGCGAGGCCGATGGCGTCAAGCTCGTCTTCGGGTCCCCGACGCGGGGGCTTCATGAGATGTTCGGCGGGAGCCTCCCCAAGGCGGCGCAGTTCGTAGTCAACCTCTTCCCGGGCCAGCAGGTCGAGACCGTACGGACCGAAGAGGCGATCTTTGCGGGTCTGGGACTCGTAAGCCTCATCCGCGCTGGGAAAGCTTAAGTGCGAACCGCGAAACGGGCCACGGGAAAGGTTTAGCGTGAATTGGGACATAGGAAGTATTCTGCGCCGCGAAGGGGTAGTCTTGCTTACAGTCCGAGAGGGCGTGCCAAGAGCCTCGTCCCAAGGATCCGGACCTGGCCCAAGATAGTAGCTGAGAAGCCTACACTCCTAGGTTTCCCCGGATACAAGGCGGGGACCACGCACGTGATTACGGTGGACGACAGGGCAAAGACCCCTAACTTCGGGAAGCCTCTCTTCAATCTCTCGAGCGTCCTGACCCTGCCTGACGCCCAGGTGGTCGGGCTCAGGCTCTACAGCCACGAGAACGGCCAGGACAGGGCGATAGCCGACGTAAAGGCTTCCGCCCAGGTGTCTGCTGAAAAGCTGCCGTTGGAAAAGGCGAGCAGGGTGGCGGCGCTGGTGTCGTCCGTCCCAAGAGATGTCGGGCTTTCGCAGAAGAAGCCCATCGTACTTGAGGTTGGCGTCTCCGGCGGCGAATTGAAATCGCAGGCAGAGTTCGTCCTCGGCCTCCTTGGGAAGAAGGTGAAGTTCACAGACACGTTCAAGGCGGGGATGTACGTCGACGTCCTCGGGATCACGAAGGGGAAGGGGTTCGAGGGCCCTATCACGAGGTTCGGGGTAAAGAGGAAGCAGCACAAGTCTAGGAAGAGCGTGAGGGCGGTGGCAGTCATAGGACCCTGGCACCCGGCGGCAGTGATGTACACTGTGGCGAGGGCAGGGCAGATGGGCTTCCACCAGAGGGCCGAGACCGGCAAGAGGATCTTGTTGACTGGTAATGCCTCGGCGAACCCAGTCACCCCGCCCGGAGGCTTCGAGCACTTCGGAGACGTGGGGGGAGAGTACGCAGTAGTGCGCGGTTCGGTCCCTGGGCCGGCGAGCAGGTTCGTCATGGTCAGGATGAGGACGAGGGGGGTATCGAAGAGCCAGGCCCCGCCGCAGGTCGTCGAGGTAAGCACGATGACGAGGAGGCGCTGAACTTGAAGGCCGAAGTCGTGGGCTTGAATGGGAAGGCGTCCGGGGAGGTCGAAGTCCCTGAAGTGTTCTCCACTGAACTTAGGTCGGACCTTGTCAGGCGCGTTTACTGGATTGTGGGCTCTCACGGGCTGCAGCCGCAGGGGAGGGATCCGATGGCAGGGGAGAGGACCACCGCGGAGACCCACAGCCCGCCGACCGGGACGGGAAGGTCAAGGATCCCAAGGGTAAAGGGGGAAAGGTACTCGAGGGGAGGGATGGCCGGAGGGGTGGCCAGCGTCGTGAAGGGGAGGCTTCCGCACCCGCCGCGGTCGGAGAAGGTCATCCATCTGGATGTCAACAGGAAGGAGAAACGCCTTGCGACCGACTCAGCCATCGCGTTCACCGCGAACCTGGATGCGGTCAAGGCCAGGGGCCACAGGGTGAAGAAGCCGGCGCTCCCGATGGTAGTGGCTGACGACATCGAGACGGTGGAGAAGACATCTGAGCTCGTGTCGTTCCTCGAGAAGGTCGACCTGAAGGCCGAGCTGGAGAGGGTGGACGGGAGGACCAAGAGGAACACCGGGAAACGCAGGCTTAGGGGAAGGGCCTACCGGGGTGGTGTCGGCCCGCTGATTGTGGTGACAAACGACAGGGGGGTGGGGAAGGCGGCTGGGGGAATCCCTGGCGTCAAGGTTGCGCGGGTGCAGGACGTCAGCGTGCTGGACCTTGCCCCCGGGGGGGTCCCAGGGAGGCTCACAATCTGGACGGAATCCGCGATGAGCGCCCTAGGTGGAAGGGACAAGGAGGCCGCGTCCTAGATGAGGCTCGAGGATGCGCAGAAGATTCTGAAGAGGCCCTATGTCACGGAAAGGACGTTCGACCAGATCGAAAGGGAGAACAAGCTCTGCTTCCTAGTGGACGACAAGGTATCGAAGACGCAGATCGCCAACGCTGTTCAGGCCCTCTACGAAGTCGAGGTGGACGCTGTCAACACTTCGAGGACGATCAGAGGGAAGAAGGCGTTCGTGAGACTGACCGGAGCAGGGAAGGCTGCCGAGCTCGCGACGAAGCTGGGGCTGGTGTAAGAGATGGGTAAGAGGATCCTTCAGCGCAGACGGGGCAAGGCAGGCATACAGTTCAGGGCGCCGAGCAAGGGGAAGGTGGCGCCTGTGAGATATCCTAGGGGAGAAGGGGCTGCGACTGTGACCGCCATACTTGACGAGAGGGGCAGGAGTGCGCCACTGGCGCAAATCAGGCTCGATCGTGACCGGTACTCCTACCTTCCCGCAGTTGCAGGGATGACGGTCGGCCAGCAGGTGTCCCTCGGATCGTCCGCACAGCTCACCGAGGGGAACGTCCTGCCTCTTTCTAGCATGCCAGAAGGGACGAGGATTTGCAACATCGAGCTGAGACCCGGGGATGGCGGCAGACTCGTGAGGGCGTCTGGGACCTCAGCTGTCCTGTTCTCGAAGGCGAACGGCAGGGCAATTCTGAAGCTTCCCTCGGGGAAGAACATCCTCGTCAGCGACAGGTGCAGGGCGACCATGGGGGAGGTGGCCGGCGGAGGGAGGAGGGAGAAGCCGTTCCTGACCGCAGGCGCAAGGCACCATGCCATGAGGGCGTCAGGGAGGGTCTACCCACGCATGAGAGGGATCGCCATGGCTGTGGTCTACCACCCGTTCGGGGGCGGAAGGCACCAGCACCCCGGCAAGTCGACCAGCACTTCGAGGAACGCGCCTCCGGGGAGAAAGGTAGGATTAATAGCGCCGAGGAAGACCGGAAGGAAGAGATTGGCAAGGGCGAGCGCGGAGGTATCGAAGTAGATGCCCAAGGAGTTCAGATACAGGGGGAAGTCCCTTGACGAGCTCAACTCGATGTCGACCGAGGCCCTCCTCGAGCTTCTCCCGTCCAGGGCAAGGAGGTCGCTGAACAGGGGAGTGTCCGAGGAGAAGAGGAAGCTCCTGGAAGACGCAAGGGCCAAGAAGGGAGGAAAGCTGGAGGGCGAGATTAAGACGCATGCGAGGGACATGATAATCCTCCCCACGATGGTGGGCCTTACCATCGGGGTCCACAACGGGAGGGAGTTCGTCAACCTCGAAGTGAAGCCGGAAATGATCGGAAGGTACCTCGGGGAATATGTGATCACGAACAAGAAGGTGGTCCACGGCACGCCTGGAATCGGCGCGAGCAGGTCCAGCCTTTACGTCCCGCTGAAGTAGCCTACGCCACGTTCGTCTGCGACTGGTCCCTCAGGAAGTTCAGCAGATAGTAGGGGCTCCCAACGCCTCTTCCTGTGACTCCGCTCGCGTTCCAGCCGGTGAAGGACTGGGCGCCGGGCCAGGCGCCGGTCGTCGACCCTCCGCTCCTGTTGGCGTAGGTGACGCCGAACTTTATCCCTTCGAAGAACTTCTTCTGCTCTCTCCTGTCCCTGGAGAATATCCCTGCGGTCAGGCCGTAATCCGTAGCGTTGGCCCTCTGGATCGCATCGTCCACGCTGTCGACCTCGTTCACGACGATGATGGGCACGAAGAGTTCCTCTTTCACGAGCTTGTGCCCCTCGGGAAGGTCCACTACCACGGTCGGGGTGACATAGTAGCCGTTCTTCATCGGCCCCCTGTCAAGGACTTTCCCTCCCGCGAGCACTTGCGCTCCCCCGCTCCTCGCCTCGTCCACGGACGATGCGAACTTCTGTACCGCTTTCTCGTTGATTATTGGGCCCATGAACGTCTCCTTCGCCCTCGGGTCTCCTACGACGATTTTGCCGACCCTTTCTTTCAGGGCCGAAAGGAACTTGTCCTTCACCTGATGCTGGACATAGACCCGCGACGTGGCGCTGCACTTCTGCCCTCCGTAGCCGAAGGCGGCCCTCACCGTCCCTTCCACAGCCTTTGGAATGTCTGCCTTTGCCGAGACGATGGTTGGGTTCTTGCTCCCCATCTCGAGCAGTATGGGCTTGGGGTAGGGCTGCTCGGTGTGGAAGCGGTGGAAGAGCCGCATCCCGACGTCCCTTGACCCTGTGAATGCGATGCCGGAGACGTCCGGGTTTGTGACGAACTCGTCTTCGTAGTTCCCCCCGGGGCCGGTCACGTAGTTGACCACCCCTGCCGGGACGCCCGCGTCGACGTAGAGCTGATAGAGCATGAGCCCGGTCAGAGGCGCCTCGCTGGTCGGCTTCAGGATGACAGAGTTACCGGTCATCAGGGCGCCCATGGCCATGCCGTTTGCGAGCATGAAGGGGAAGTTGAATGGGGAGATGACAGGCCAGACCCCGAACGGCTTGCACACGTCGTAGTTGTGCTCGCCTGGGCCGCCGGGCCCCATCTTGGTGGCGTATCCTCGCTCCCTCTTCATTACGCCGGCGTAGTACCTGACGGCGTCGATCGCCTCCCAGCACTCGGCAAGAGCCTCGAGCCTGTTCTTGCCAACTTCGTAGGTGATCGCAACCGCGATGTCGAACTTCCTTTCGTCTATTAGCCGCGAGTATCTCTCGAGTACCCTCACCCTCTCCTGCCAGGGCCTTGAGCTCCACTTCGCGAATCCTTCCTTGGCCGCGTCGACCGCCTGCTTGGCGTGCTCCCTGGTACCCACCTGGAACCTCCCCACGACGATCGACGTGTCGATGGGGCTCCGATGTTCGAACTCCCCTGCCTGAGACAAGACCTCCTTCCCCCCGATGTGCATGGGGTGGCTCTTGCCCAGCCTCGACCCGAACCGCTTTAGCGCAGCCTCGAACTTCGGGTTGACGCTTTCATCGGCAAAGAGCGTCGTGTATGTTATCTTCTTGGTCTGTTTCTTTGGCATGCGGGCCGCCGACCTTCCCCGCGCTAAATCCTTGTCGCTTAACGCTGGGAGACGAGGCGCTGGTGGAAGAGCGCGGTCCCCGTGACGGACGACCACTCCCTGGCGACCCTCGCTTTGACCTCGTCGAAGGGGACCTCCTCTCCGGTGACCCTTTTCATCGAGGTCAAGGCGGAGGGGTCGAGGCCGCAGGGACGTATGAGCTCGAAGTAGGAGAGGTCGGTATTCACGTTAAGGGCAAAGCCGTGGTAGGCGACCCAGTCTGTGACAGCGACCCCTATCGATGCCATCTTCTTCCCCGCGACCCAGATGCCGGGGTGGCCTTCGAGCCTTTCACCCTTGATGCCGTATGCCCCCAAGGTCCTGGTCAGGGCCTCCTCGATGTTCCGCACGTGGCGGCGGACATCGTGGTCAGAAAGGAGGACTATGGGGTAGCCGACGAGCTGCCCCGGGCCGTGATACGTCGCGTCTCCTCCTCGTTCGACTTGGAAGACAGGGATCTCCTGCGGCTTGAAATTGGAAGGGGTTGTCTTCCTGCCGAGGGTGATAACGTGGTCATGTTCGACCAGGACGAGGGTGTCGGGGATTTCCCCGCCAGCACGCTTCGAGGCCAGCTCCCTCTGGAGGCTCAGGGCCTCGCCGTATTCCATTCTGCCGAAGTCGACGAGGTAGCCGTTCATGTCTTCAGCTGGTGTATCGGCCGACCGGCCGCTGACTCCGACGCTTCCATGATCGCCTCAGGGAGGGTGGGGTGGGGATGGACGGTGAGCGCGATGTCTTCCACCGTGGCCCCCATTTCGATCGCGAGAGCGACCTCGCTGATGAGGTTGGATGCTTCGGGTCCCACGATCTGCACCCCCAGTACCTGCCCGCCCTCCTCGTTAGAGACTACCTTGACGAACCCCTCTGGCTCTCCGGCTGAGAGGGCCCTCCCGAGTGCGGCGAACTGAAACCTGCTCCGCTTCACCCTGTACCCCGACTCCGTCGCTTTCGCCTCGGTCAGCCCCACGCTTGCCACCTCGGGGTCGCAGAAGACCGCGTCCGGGACGACCTTCCAGTCGGCCGCCGAAGGTAGCCCCGCGATGCACTCGGCTGCCACTATCCCCTCCTTCGAGGCTTTGTGGGCGAGGAGCGGGGGCCCGCGCACGTCCCCGACGGCATAGACACCTGGGACGTTCGTCTGCATCTTGTCATTCGTTATCACATATCCCCTTGGGTCAGTCTGCACGCCGATCGCCTGGAGGTTCATCCTCTCTGTCCTAGGCTTCCTCCCCACGCTCACGAGCACCTTGTCCACGACGACCGTCACCGTTCCGTCCGGGGTTTCGACCTCAACCTCGGCTTCAGTCCCCTTCTTGGAAAGGTGGGACACCTTCGACTTCAGGTAGACCTTCGCACCTTTCCCCTCCAGCTTCCTCTGGACGACCCTCACCAGCTCAGGGTCGGCCCCCGGAAGGAGCTGGTCCATGATCTCGACGACTGTGACTTGGCTCCCGAATTTCTGGAACATAGAGGCGAACTCGAGCCCGATCGCCCCTCCGCCCACGACCATGAGCCTCCCGGGTGCCCCCTTCAGCTCGAGGCCCTCCTTGGAGCTGATGACCAGATCCCCGTCGAACTCGAGGCCAGGGAGGCTCGAGCTCCTGGTGCCAGTTGCGACGACGAGGTTCTTGAAAGACACCTCTTCCTTGCCGTTCGGGGTTGTGACGGAGAGCGTTCCCCTCCCCGTGACCTCCGCCTCCCCTGTCACGACGGTCGCGTGATACCCGCGAAGGAGCATCTCGATTCCGCCCACAAGCTTTCCCACGACCTCCGACTTCCACTTCTGCATCTGGACGAAGTCGACGGAGGCGCCGGAGACCTTCAGCCCATACTTTTCGGCTTCTTTGACTTTGTCGAGAAGCTTCGAGACTGTGATAAGCGACTTTGAAGGTATGCATCCGTAGTTCGTGCATTCCCCGCCGAGCTTGTCTGCCTCGATGACCACCGTCTTCAGGCCGAGCTGAGCCGAGCGGATGCCGCAGACGTATCCGCCGGGACCTCCGCCTACAATTGCCACGTCCGCCTCGATCAACTTGTTTCTCTCGAATCGCGACCCCTTATCGGCTTAAACTTTCCTGAGGAGAAAGCTACAGCACCTCGGCCAGCAGTTTCTTGGTATCCTGGATGTTCTCGATGACCCGCGAGGTGAATCTCGCGGCGTATGCTCCGTCGATGACCCTGTGATCGAAGGATAGAGAAAGGTAGGTGGTGTCCCTGATCTCGACCTTACCATCGCGGACGACCGGGCGCTTCGCTATCTTGTGCAATCCCAGGATCGCCACCTCAGGGATGTTTATGATCGGCGTGGCGAAGAGGCCCCCTATCGCCCCGACGTTGGTTATGGTGAACGTCGACCCGTGCACCTCGTCGAGGGTCAGCCGGCCGCTCCTGGCCTTGGCCGAGAGGTTCTCGATTTCTCCTGCGAGGTCGAATATGTCCTTCCTGTCGACGTCTTTCACGACCGGGACGACGAGGCCTTGCTCGGTGTCGGTCGCTATCCCGATGTTGTAGTACTTCTTCAGGACGATGTTGCCAGCCTGCTCGTCGAACGCCGAATTGGCAAAGGGGAACTCCCTGAGGGCGGGGACGAGCGCCTTGATTATGAACGGGAGGAAGGTGAGGCGGACCCCCCTCTTCTCTGCGCTCCCCTTGAATGCCTCCCTCAGGAGCACCAGCTCGGAAACGTCTGCCTCGTCGACGTGGGTGACCTGGGCGGTCGTCCGCAGCGACCTCACCATCCTCTCGGAGATGGTCCTCCTCAGTCCCTTCAGAGGAAGGACCTCTTCTCTCGGCCCTCCGCCTGCGGTGGCCGCCGGGGGAACCTGGACGGTGACATTGGAGGCGCCGGACTTCGCGCGCCGTACGTCATCGTCTGTGATCCTGCCCATGGGTCCCGAACCACCCACCGAAGCGATGTCCACCCCGAGTTCCCTCGCCAGCCTGCGGGTCGCGGGGGTCGCAAGCACGGGCTGCATCGGCCCTGACGGTCGGGCCGTCGCCGCGGGTGCCACCGCCGCCCTGGGCTCCGCTGGGGCAGGCGTAGAGACAGGGCCCGCCCCGCCCCCGTCGTCTATCACCATGATGGTTTGGCCCACCTTCGCCACGTCTCCCTCTCTTACCAGGATCTTCGCGACTTTGCCGCTCCTGGGAGACGGAATCTGGACGTTGACCTTGTCGGTCATCACTTCGACCAAGGGTTGGTCTTCTTTGATCTGCTCCCCCTCCTTCGCCATCCACTTGATGATCTCGCCCTCCGTGATCCCCTCGCCCAGATCTGGGAGCTTGAACTCCATTACGAGACGGGCAACGTGACGGCGGGTTAAAAACTCTGGCTGGCGGGGCGGGAACTTGGGCTCAGTAGCCGGTCAGTTCAAGGGCGGCTTTCATGATACGGTCCTTGTTCGGGATGTAGTTGTCCTCGAGCCGGGCGAGGGGTATGGGGATGTCGAAACCTGTCACCCGCTTCACTGGGGCCTTCAGGTAGTCAAGGGCCTTCTCCGCGACGGTCGCAGCCACCTCGGCGCCAATCCCGACGTTCCGAGGGGCTTCGTGCACGATTACCAGCCTCCCGGTCTTCTGCACCGAGGCGAGCACCGTGTCGAAGTCTATGGGTGAGACGGTCCGCAGGTCGATGACTTCGGCCGAGACCGACTTTTCGCTCTGGAGCGAGTCTGCGGCCTGCGTCGTCTGGACCATCATAGACCCATAGGACACCAATGTGACGTCGGTCCCTTCCCGCACGACCCTGGCTCTTCCAAGAGGGACGCGGTAGTACTCCTCGGGGACATCTGTCTTAGGGGAGTCGTAGATCTTCTTTGGCTCCATGAAGATTATTGGGTCAGGCTCGGAAAGCGCGGAGGCGAGCAGCCCCTTGGCGTCGAACGGTGTCGACGGGATGACGACCTTCAACCCGGGTGTGTGGGCGAAGTAGGCTTCGGGGGACTCGGAGTGGAGCTCTGGAGGCCTTATCCCGGCTCCGTAGGGGAACCTGATCACCCCCCTCGGGGCGAACCTCCCCCGGGTCCTGTTCCTCATCCTCGCTATGTGGCTGAATATCTGGTCGAAAGCGGGAAGAGAGAAGTTGTCGAACTGGAACTCCGCGACGGGCACCAGGCCTCCGATCGACAACCCGACAAAGATCCCGGCTATGCTCAACTCGGCTAGAGGAGTGTCGAATACCCTGTCCCCACCGAACTCGTCGAGCAGTCCGCGAGTCACCTGGAACACGCCCCCGTTCTTCGCCACGTCCTCTCCGAAGATGACGACGTTCTTGTCCCGCTGCATCCCCTCTCTGAGAGCCATGTTGACTGCGTTCCTGATGTTCACCCCGGGCTTACCCCCTGAGACAGCGGGGTCCGCGGCCGGGGACTCCGGAGCAGTGGGGACGCCGAAGCTCTCGGCTCTCTCGGAGGCGAGGTTTGGGGTAAGGGACGAGTAGGTGTAGTCGAAGATCGCAGTGGGCTCGGGGGGAGGCGTCGCGCGGTACGCCGCTATGGCGTCGTTCATCTTGCTCTGGGCAGACTCCATCGCCGCTTCCCTCGTCCTGTCGTCGATGATGCCGCGCGAGCGCAGGTACTTCTCGAACCTGACAAGCGGGCTGCGCTTCTCCCATTCCGCGACCTCTTCCGGGGCCTTCAGTTTGTTCGAAACGAGCTCGGCGGTGGTGTGCGGGCCCATCCTGTACGTCGAGTACTCGATGAGCGTGGGGCCTCCTCCCCTCCTGGCCTTCTCCACTGCGTACTTCGTGGCTTCGTAGGAGGCGACGACGTCGTTCCCGTCGACCAAGATCCCTTCGAAGCCGTAGGCCACCGCCTTCTGCGCGATCGTCTTGGAGGCGGTCTGCGCGTTCCTCTTGACGGAGAGCGCCCACTGGTTGTTCTCGACTCCGAAGACGACAGGAAGGTCGTACACTCCTGCGAAGTTAAGGGCCTCGTGGAAGTCGGCCTTCGAGGTGCCCCCGTCCCCGGTGACGACGAAGGTCACAGCCTTCTCTCCGAGGATGCGCTTTGCCATGGCCAGGCCGGCGGCGTGAGGAAGCTGGGTCGCGACCGGGACAGCGAGCGGCAGCATGTTGAAATCCTCCGGGACCTGCATCCCCCTCTCGTCCCCTCCCCAGTAGAGGAGGAGCTTCAGGGCCGGCATCCCGAACGCCAGCATGCCTGCGGAGTCTCTGTACATCGGCACGTACCAGTCCCCCTTCTCGAGGGCGTTGACCGGCCCCACCTGGCACGCCTCCTGCCCCTTTCCAGGGGCGTAGGTGCCGATTTCCCTCAGGGTCGAGAGGTTGGTGGCCTTCTCGTCGAACAGCCTGCCGAAGACGAGCTGCTCGTAAAGGCGCCTTAGCGCCTCTGGAGAGAGGTTGGGGTCCTTGCCCCTGAGTGTACCGTCGGGAGCCAGTCTCTGGAACATGAAGTCCTCCGGCCTTGTGAGCTTGAAGTCCGATTCGTTGAAGGTCCGGGGGATGGAGTCTGAGCCCGTTCCCTTCATGAAGTCTTCTTGGGTCAAACGTGGTTTTCCGCTTCGGCGGCCATATAAGATTGGTGCCCGCCCTGCGGATTCTCGATGGCGGACCTGATGAAGAACTCCCCTGCGCGGTAGCTGCTGCGCACGAGCGGGCCGGACGCCACATAGAGGAAGCCGAGGCGCTCCCCAATAGCCTTGTACCTGGCGAACTGGTCCGGCTTCACATATTCGACGACCTTCAGGTGCCTGGGCGAGGGGCGCAGGTACTGCCCCACCGTGAGGAAGTCGACGCCAGCCCGTCTCAGGTGGGTCATGGCCTGTTCGACCTCCTCTTCGGTCTCTCCCAGTCCGACCATGATGGAAGACTTCGTGTGGGCGCGGGGGGCCAGCTTCTTCACGTTTCTCAAGACGGACAGGGACTGCCAGTAGTTCGCCCTCCGGTCCCTGACAGCAGGGGTCAGGGACAGAGTCGTTTCGACGTTGTGGGCTATGACGTCAGGCCTGGCTTCGACCACCTTGGCCAGGTCTTCAATGTCCCCCTGGAAGTCCGGAATGAGCACCTCGACAAGCATCCCCGGATTCCTCTCTTTGACCAGCCGGACCGTCTGTGCGAAGTGCCCAGCGCCTCCGTCCGGGAGGTCGTCTCTGTCGACCGAGGTCAGTACAACGTAGGTCAGCCCCATCTGGGCGAGGGCGAACGCCACGTTCTCGGGCTCGTACCGGTCGAGGACTCCGGAGGGCCTTCCCGGGGTCACCATGCAGAAGCGACATGCGCGCGAGCACGTGTCCCCCATGAGCATGAGCGTCGCCGTCCCCCCTCCCCAGCATTCACCCACGTTCGGACAGTGGGCCTCCTCGCAGACGGTGTGCAGGTTGAGTCCGCGGAACAGTTCCTTCAGCTCCTCGTAGCTCTGGCCGCGTGGAGATGGTACGGTCAGCCAGGTCGGCTTTGGTCCGGCTAGCAAGATCAGCTGCCGACTAGTACCTTCAGCCTGTCAAAATCCTTTCCGGAGAAGGTGCCCTCGCAGGCGTAGCACCCCTCCACTTGAAAGCCCGGCTCGAGGTCCCCGTGGAGGATGCACATCAACTTGTTGAACCGTATGTAGTCGAGGACCTCCGTCATCGACCTGAGGGCCTCTCTGGTATCCGGTTCTTCTCCAGCCAGCTCCTTGGCTATCTTGTCGGCGGCCTTGGAAACGGTCTTGTCGCTCTCTAGGTTCACCATCATGCCTCTCGTCTTCCTGGCGTAGTTGCTCACCGAAGCCTGGGTGACCCCGAGGCACTTCGCAACCTGCTGCTGGGTCATCTTGTAGTCGTCCTGGAGCCTCCGGGCAACCATCGCCCGCAGGGCCGGGAGGGCTGACTTCGCGACAATTTCGTAGGGGCTGATGAGCTTCGACAAGCCTTTCGATAACTTATGTTATACTCTGTTATTTAAGCCGATAGCCGGCGCAAGGTCACTTTCGGCCCACCTCCGGGAAGATCCCGTGAGAGACCGCAAACTTATTGGAGTGGACAGGGCTGATTCACTTCCTTCTCGGGATGTATGATCTGTCGAAAGGTTTCAGGTTGAGAGCGCCATGACAGGAGGCAACGCTTTCCAGCTCTTCTCGCCCCCTCTCATAGCCGCCCTGAAGGAGCGGGGGTTCGAGGTGCCCACCGACCCTCAGGAGAAGCTCGTCCCAATAGTCAGAGAGGGGAAGAACGCCCTCCTTATGGCGCCCACGGGGACTGGGAAGACCGAGGCTGCCCTGCTCCCCATACTCGACGCGATGGTCAGGGAAGGAGAGTCGAGGGAGAAGGGGACGAAGCTCCTGTACATCACCCCGCTCAGGGCGCTCAACCGGGACATGCTTGACAGGATGCAGTGGTGGTGCAAGCGCTTCGACATCAGGCTGGGGGTCAGGCACGGGGACAGCTCTCAGGCGGAAAGGACCAACATGAGCTTCGCACCCCCGGACATACTGATCACGACCCCGGAGACCCTGCAGATTCTGCTCGTCGGGAGGAGGATCAGGCAGAACCTCGCCAAGCTCCGCTGGGTTGTTGTGGACGAGGTGCACGAGCTCTCGGAGGACAAGAGGGGGAGCCAGCTCAGCGTCGGCCTCGAGAGGCTGCGGGACGTGGCTGAGAAGGAGTTCCAGATCGTGGGGCTGTCTGCGACGGTCGGCTCCCCAGAGAAGGTCGCCCAGTTCCTGGTCGGGAGCGGGAGAGAGTGCGAAGTCGTCAGGGTCCCCGTCGAGAAGAGCCTTTCGCTCAAGGTGGTCACCCCCCGCGCCACTGGTGACGACAGGGTCCTGGCCGACGCCATCTATTCGTACCCCGAGGTGGCGGCCCGGCTCCGGACGGTCAGACAGCTTGTCGAGAGGTACAGGTCTGTGCTTATCTTCACCAACACGCGGTCAGAGGCCGAGGCCCTCTCGAGCAGATTCAGGGTCTGGGACCCGGACTTCCCGATCGCGGTGCACCACAGCTCGCTGTCCAAGGCCACGAGGGAGGCGGTCGAGAGGAGCCTGAAAGATGGGAAGCTCCTCGGCGTCATCTGCACCAGCAGCCTCGAGCTCGGAATAGACATCGGGTTCCTAGAATACGTCGTGCAGTACAACTCCCCGAGGCAGGTCACGAGGCTCATCCAGAGGGTGGGCAGGAGCGGGCACAAGGTCGGAGAGGTGTCCAACGGGATGGTGATTACGCAGGACTCAGACGATACCCTCGAGGCTGCGGTGCTCTGCAGGAAGTCGGTCATGGGTGAGCTCGAGCCCCTCGAGCCTGTGTTCAACCCCTACGATGTTGCGATCCACCAGGTTGCAGGCCTCCTCATCGAGCAGAGCAACTGGAACTTCGACGACTTGCTGGCGCTGATGAAGAGGAGCTATGCCTATGAGAACTTCGACCAGGAGAGGCTGAGGAGGGTCTTGACTTACATGAGGGAAAGGTATCCAAGGCTGGCGTACTACAGCGAATCTGACGGGAAGGTCTTCAGGGCCCGGGACGTCAAGCCGCTCTTCCAGTATTACTTCGACAACCTGTCGATGATCCCCGACGAGAAGCAGTACCTGGTGATCGAAGGGGACAACTTCGTGGGGACCCTGGACGAGGCCTTCGTGTCGGAATACGGGGAGGTGGGGGTGAAGTTCGTTGAGGCAGGGAGGTGCTGGAAGGTCGAGCAGATCTACGGGAACAAGGTGTACGTGAAGGCCGAGGAGGACCCGACCGGGGCTGTCCCGAACTGGGTTGGAGACGAGATACCCGTGCCGAGGGAGGTGGCCGCCGAGGTCGGGGCCGTGAGGAGGAGGTATGCCGAAGAGCTCGAGAAAGGGACGGAGGACAAGTACCTCGACGAGCTCGTAAGGACCTACCCGATCCCCAGAGAGGCCCTCCGCGAGGCTCTCAGGGAGGTTGCGGAGCAGCATGCGGCCAGGCTCCCGATCCCATCGGAGAGACTGATCACCATCGAGAAGTGGGACAGGTACGTCGTCATCCAAGCGGCCTTCGGTCACCGCGTGAACAGGCTCCTCGCCCGTGTGATCGGGCACATCATCTCAGAGCGCATCGGCCAGTCCGTGGCTGTGCACCAGGACCCCTACAGGATCGTCATCGAGGCAGAGGTCTCACCGGCTGCCGTGCTTTCAGTGATCGAAGAGCTCCACAAGCTGGACCTGAAGGCTGCCACAGAGAGGGCCGTGGAGAGGAGCGGGATATTCAAGCGGAGGTTGATCCACGCGGGAAAGAAGTGCGGTGCCATAGCGAAGGACGCAGACTACGCCAGCGTGTCGATCTCCGGGATAATCGAAGCGCTGCGGGACACGCCTGTCTACGAAGAGGCGATGAGCGTGATCTTCCATGACGACTTCGACCTGGCCGCGACGAGCGACGTCGTGGAGAAGATCAGCGCCGGGGCCATAGAGGTCAAACTTGTGGAGTACGACGGGCTGACCCCCATCGCCCGCATCGGGGTCGAGGAGATCAGCCGGAGGGGGGAGATAGTTTCCCCAGAGAGGCTAAGGGCGCTCCTCAAGCAGTCGACCAGGGCGAGGATCAACGAGACTTTCATGGTGGCGGTCTGCACCAACTGCTGGAACTTTCTGGAGCTCAGGAAGGTGGCGGACCTGGAAGGACTCGACAGGTGCCCTGCATGCGACAAGGAGGCCCTCGGACTCTCGACCGATTCCTATGAGAACGTCTTCTCGCTCGCCATGAAGGCCAGGAGCAGGGGGGACATCAGGGGGAGCAGGCTGAAGCTCGTCGAAGCCCTCCGGAGGTCCGCGGAGCTGAGGAAGGAGTACGGCCACTCGGCAGACATGCTGATGGCAGGCCGAGGCATAAGGCTGGCTGACGCCTCGGCACTAGCGGCGAAGATGAAAAAGGAAGGGACTGACATCGTAGAGCTGGTGATCGAGGGCGAGAGGGAGGCGCTGCGGAGGCGCTACTTCTTCGCGGCATCCTGAGCCCTGGAAAGAATCAGAGTCATCAGGGTCTTCTCGTCGACCTCCGCATGGGTCCGCCACCCGATGTGAAGCATCCCCCTGTCATCCTGGTCCAGATACCCCCGCTTGACGTATCTGTCAAGCGAATAGTCGACGCGCCATCTGGGGAACTTCTCCCTGAGGAACTGCTCGACCTCGCGGCGGGCGACCCGCCCCTGCTTCGAGTTGATGAACGCGATGGTCGCCGCGAGGACGGCCAGGTCGTCTATCCTGATGCCCGAGGTCTCCGCTTCGCTGACCGTGGGCGGCTCCTTGAACCTCAGGAGGAACCTGGACGAGTCGTCCGTCCCGTCTGCGCCTTTGACCTCGAACACCTCGAGCCCCATGGGAGATACGTCCTCCGACAACACCTCGATTATCTTCCGAAAGTCCCTCCCCAGGTGGCGCTTTAGCTCCCACCCCTTCACGCCCGGGTTACGGCCGCGCTGCAGGACCAGGACCTGGAAGGCCCGCCTGACCTTCCGCTCCAGCAGCGCTCTGTCTGTCGGCTCGGCCTCCACTATGGTTCACCTGTTATCGAGATCGCCACCGACCTCGGCAAGCCCTTCGCCTTCTCAGTCAGCGCCATGGTCCAGATCTTCCCTGAGAGAGGCTCGGTTCTAAGAAGAGCCCTCCCTTCGCTTATCAGGAACGCGAGGAGATAGGCCCGCCTCACCTTGTCCTCGAACGCGTCGACGCCTATGAACTCCCGATAGTCCACCCACTCCCCGTTAGACTTCTGCAGCAGCTCATAGTGCAGCTGCGCCAGCCCGCTCTCGAACTGCTCCTTCGTGAAGACGCCGAGGGTGACCAGGTCAGAGTAGTCGACGACGCCCGGCCTGATGCCGTAGGTCCCGAACTGGTCCTTGAACCGCTCGGAGATGGGCGTCAGCTCGCGCCAGTAGACGAAAGCCCTCTCGAGCCCCCTCGGGGAAAGCTGGTCCACCTGGGCGACGGGGTGCCAGCTCTTGACGAACGCTTCGGAAAGAGACTCCTTGGGGAGGAGCTTCAGCTTGAGCTGTATGAGCAGCGGGTCGATGTACAGGGCGCTTGCCCTCTGCTTCAGCCACTGGTCCTGCAGCTTAACGACCTGCGCGAGCTCTAGCATCGCTTCCGAGTCGACGAGGAGCTCGTCGAGGAACTTGAGCTCAGGGAGCCTCTGCTTGAGGATGAGTATTTTCTCCCTGATGTCGACGTCGAATGGGTTGGCGCTGCTCGTTTCGACGTCCCTGCATAGCTCAATTACCCTGAGGTAGTCGTCGAGCTTGGTCTGTTCCAGCTCACTTCAGCTCCTTCACTTCGGAAGACCCGTGGACAGCCTGGACGGTAATGACGTGGGCGCTCTTGTCGAACACAGTGATGATAGAAGGAGTGATCACTATGTACTGGGATGCCTCTCTCTGCTTCATCTGCGAGAGGATCATCTTGAACATCGCCTCCCTGTTCTTCGGGTCCATGTGGATGTCGAACTCGTCCATCGCCCTGAGCGGCGATACGATTCTGGCTTGAAGGGAGAGGATGAACGCCATCAGTGCCACCGACCTCTCACCCCCGCTCTGCGTGAAGGGGTCTAGGGTGGTGGGAGCCCCTCCGCGGAAGCCAACGAAAAGGTCGAGGCCGGCGTCCTCGATGGTGTCAGCCTGTTCGAGCTTGACGAAGCCGCTGGCGTCGGCCGCGGAGAGCACCCCCTGGTACGCGGGGTCGACGGACTCCACGAGGTCTTCCATCGCCTTCCTCCACACCCCCTTTCTCGATTCGAGCTCCCCGAGCATCGACTTCTTGTTCTCCTGGAGCTTCGTGAGCTTCACCTTCAGCTCCTCGATGTTCCCCGAGTAGTCGTTGTAGATCTTCTCGGCGTCGTCAGGGACGTCCTGCATCTTTTGGATGTGGGCTGAGACGAGCTTCAGCTCCTCGGAGACTTCGTAGGGCTGCCTTGCAGTCTCCATCCTTGCACCTGCCTTCTCCAGGTCGGGGCCCATCTTTTCGAGCTCGGCTCGGTACTCTCTGGCGCTCCTCTCGAGGTCGTGGAGGTCCGACTCTGTCACGCGGATGCGGTAGGAGAGGACCTCGGCCTTGACCCTGAAGGAGACGTAGCTCTCCGTTGCCCGCTTGATCATTTCTTCTGTCCTCGTTATCTCCGGCTGGAGGGTCGACACTTCCCGGTCGAGGTCCCCCTTGCGGCGTTGGGCGTCCTCCTCGGCGGCCCTCCCCTTCTGCTCGATGTAGGTGGCGAGCTCCTTCAGCCTCTTCGAGCCCCTGTCCCCGCTGCCCGCCAAGAGCTCGTCTATCGTGCTCGAAAGACCAGCAAGATCCTCCTTGATCGACCTGTAGGCGTCCCTCGCTGACTCGTCCTTCGCCTTCTCCGACTCCGCCCTGACCAGAGCGTAGTAGAGCTTGCGAAGCTCTACCTGCTTGTCGAGAAGGGTCTGGTGCGTCTGTTCGGCGTCGCTGGCGACCTCCGCCTGCTGCGACTTCAGGTCTTCGAGGGCCCGGGTCTTGGCCATGATCTTCTCCTCCGCGCCCTGGAGCGCCTTGGTCAGCTTCGCCTCGGAGCTCCAGAGCAGCTCCTTTGTGAGAAGCTCCCTGTGCTCGATTAGCTTCCTTTTCTCTTGATACCTGTCGTAGACCTGCTTCCAGTACTCGAGGGCCTGATTGGCGTTGTCGATGAGCTGGAGGAGAGAGCTCTCCTCTCCGATGAGTCCGCCGAGCTCCTGCTCGGCCTGGATAATCCTCTGCCTATATTCCGAGAAACCGACCGCCTCCTCGACCATCCTCAGCCTGTCCTGAGGCGTGACGGCACCGAGCTCTTCGATCATCCCTTGGTGCATGATGATGAGCAGGTTGTCAGGGTTTATCCCGAACTCACGGAGGAGCCTCACAACTTCGCTCTTGTCGATCTCCTTGTAGTCTGCCTCGAACCAGTAGGAGCCATCGCGCTTCAGATACCTGCTCAGCATGAAGGTGTCAGACTTCGAGTAGGGGATCGGCCGCCTACCGGACTTCGCGGAGTTGTCGAAGACAAGGGAGACCCGCGCGATGTCCTTGCCCCGGCGGATCAGGTCCGAAAGCTTCCTTGAGCGCTCGGTGTACGCCTGGCCGAAGGCCACCGATATGGCGAGGAGGACTGACGACTTGCCGGCCCCGTTGGGGCCTATGATCAGGTTGAGCCCTTCGCGGAGGGGGATTCTTGCGTACTCGTAGCTCATGAAGTTCTCTAAGATGATCTCCTTCACGGTCGTGAGGTGGGACAGTCTCTCCTGTGAGACCTCTTTGACGCTGCGTGACAAGCTTCAGGAACGCGGGGGGGCGAGGCGCATTTAGACATTGCTGACGCTGGAGCGTGAAAACAGTTTCGCCAATCCCTCTCTCACTACACCTTAAATCGCCGGAAGGGGTGTTATCCTCGGTTGCCTGAGTCTTCGTTCGAGGTTCTTGCCCCCGCCGTGAGGGACATCTTGGCAGAGAGTGGGATCAACGAGCCTACCCCTCCGCAGAGCAAGGCTTGGCCGCTGGTGGCGAAGGGGGATGACGTGCTCGTCGTCGCGCCCACCGGGTCGGGTAAGACGGAGGCCGCCCTGCTGCCCCTGCTGAGCAGGCTCGTGAAGGAAGGGCACGGCGAAGGGATCTCGCTCCTGTACATCACCCCCCTGCGCGCGCTGAACAGGGACATGCTGAGGCGGCTCCAGGCATGGTGCTCCAAGCTGGGGCTGAGCGTCGACATCAGACATGGCGACACCCCCCAGTCCCAACGGGCCAGGCAGTCGGCGCACCCTCCTGACGTCCTGGTCACCACCCCGGAGACGCTGCAGGCTGTCCTCCCGGGCAGAAGGATGAGGGACAACCTCTCCCACCTGAGGGCCGTAGTGGTCGACGAACTTCACAACTTGGTCGAGAGCAAACGCGGCGTCCAGCTATGCGTAGGACTGCAGAGGCTCAGGAAGGTCGCCCCTGACTTCCAGCTTGTGGCGCTTTCGGCGACGGTGGGGACGCCCGACTTGGCAGCGGATTTCCTCTTCGGGCAGCGCGGCAGGACGGTGGTGAGGACCGAGGCCCCCAAGGAGTTCACCTACGCCATCGAGTACCCGGTGCCGGGCCCTTCGACCCAGAAGGCAGCAAAGGACACCTACTCGGCGCCGGATCTTGCGGCGCGCCTGTCACGAATCGACTCGCTCATCGACGGCCACGCCTCGACGCTGATCTTCGTCAACAGCAGGACCGTGGCGGAGATGCTCGGGGACAAGCTCGCGCGCCTCAGGAAGGACGTGGGGGTACACCATGGGTCTCTGCCAAGAGAGGAAAGGGAGCGGGTCGAACAGGCGTTCAAGTCCGGGGAGCTCAGGGCCCTCGTGTGCACCAGCACCCTGGAGCTCGGGATCGACGTTGGTTCGGTGGACCTCGTCGTCCAGTACATGTCCCCAAGGCAGGTGACGAGCCTGGTCCAGCGAGTCGGGAGGAGCGGCCACAGGCTGGGGAGGGTCTCCAAGGGGGTCCTGGTGACAGTGTCCGCAGACGACGTGCTCGAATCGTCAGCCAGCGTAACTTCCGCGGCCCAGGGGAAGATAGAACCCACTCGGCCGTACGCTAACTCGCTTGACGTGCTTGCCCACCAGATAGCAGGGTACCTGATGGACTTCGAAACCATGGAGGCGGGCAGGATGCTGGTCGAACTGAGGAAGGCGACTCCGTTCAAGGAGCTGAGCGAGGGCGCGTTCAACAGGACCGCCGGCTATCTGGCCGAGCTCAGAAAGATCAGGTTCGACGGGAAGACTCTTTCAAGGACCAGGATGACCAGGGACTATTACTACGAGAACCTGTCGATGATCCCTGACGAGACAAGATACCTCGTCGTCGACGTCTCGTCCAACCAGACGGTGGGGATACTCGGCGAGGAGTTCGTCCTCCTGAGGGCCAAGGTCGGGGTCCACTTCGTGATCAAGGGAAAGGTGTGGCAGGTGGAGCAGATAGCCGAAGACAGGAAAATCTACGTCACGCCAGTCGAAGACCCCCTCGCGGCCATCCCCGGGTGGGACGGCGAAATGCTCCCCATCCCATACGATCTTGCCCTCGACACCGGACGGATGAGAAGGGAGATATCCGAGGCGCTCGACCGAGGGGACGAAGCCGTAGAGGAGGTCGGGAAGCGCATCCCCGGAGACGCGGCGGCCCGGTCCCTTGTCGTCGATCAGATCGCCGAGCACAAGAGGATGGGGGCCCCCGTCCCGTCCGACGAGCTGATCCTCTTCGAAGGGTTCGGGAAGTACCTTGTCGTGCACCTCTGCTTCGGGGAGTCGGTCAACAGGACGTTCGCCTACGTCTTCGAAGAGATCCTGTCCAGGCGTGGCCTCGTGAGAGTTTGGTGGCTGGACGGGTACAGGCTCCTGATGGAACTGACGACCGACACGGAGGAGCTCGACCTGAAGGCGATCGCACACGAGCTGATGGGGCTCACTCCTGACGAGCTGGAGCGGACTTACGCCGTCGCGGCCCAGAGGAACTTTCCGTTCCCCTCCCGGGTCAAGTTCGTTGCTGAAAGGTTCGGGGCCCTCAAGCGAGGGAAGCTGATCGCCCATCCGAACCTCTGCTCCCTTCCGACCAGGTTCGAGAAGACCCCAATTTTCGAAGAAGCACTCCAGGAGACCGGGAGAGACTTGATTGACATGAAGCACGGCAAGGAGATCCTAGTGGCTGTCGCCGCCGGGAGACTCGCCGTCGAGACGTTTCAGTCCGGGGACAGGCCGACACCGATAGCGTACAACCTCCTATACAGGTACCTCGAGGTCCCCGAGGCGGTCGCCCCAGACTCCCTAGGGAGGTCTTCGTACCAGCGAATGAAAGCCAGCATCTTCGGGACCGAGGTCAGCCTCCTCTGCGTAAGATGCGGGACTGACCAAGGACAGTCGACTGTGGGCGAGCTCGAAGAAGAGCCGAAGTGCGCGAGCTGCGGGTCGGGCCTTCTTGTTCCATGCTACTGGGGGACGGCCAAGCTGGCCGACCTGGTCAGGAAGAGAGAGGGAAAGGCGCAGCTGAACGAGGAAGAGCGTTCGGAGCTGTCGAGGGCCAGGCGGGGAGCAGACCTCGTGCTGTCATACGGCAAGAAGGCGGTGGTGGCCCAGACAGTCTACGGCATCGGTCCTCAGACTGCGTCCAGGATTCTGGCCGAGATGCACGACGACGAAGAGGCGTTCTACAGGGACCTGCTCGAGGCCAAGATACGGTTCGTCACCACAAGGCAGTTCTGGGGGAACTGAAGACCCATTAACATGGAGCATCGGGGCGCGCCAGGATGGTCCTAGCCGGGAAGGTCTTCCTCGTAAGGGAGAACTATGAAATCGACACCCTTGCCGAGAAGCTGAAATCGTTCAGGATTGAAACTGAGACGAGCGTCGAAGGCAAGGAGTTCAAGCTCGTCTCTGAGATCACTGACCTCACCGTCGGAAAGGGGCTCCTCGAAGGCAAGTTCTCGTTCGACTCGGTTTTCGTCGTCCCGCACAGGGGGGAGCCAGTCCCCGTCCCGAGGACCTACGAAGCCCCATTCACGTTCAACATGCACAAGGACAGGATGTTCCTGACCGTCTATGACAAGAAGAACCGAGCGAACAACATCGCCAACGAGATGAGCAAGGCGGTCTTCATGAGTCTGGGACAGGTGGTCGAGGCGAGGATAGACCCCGAGACCCTGAGGAAGTTCCATGAGGCCAACTTCGAGGACACCAAGGTGATATTCTACTCGGATGTCGATCTGCCCAACATAACGAAGCTGTCGCTGTATGGCGCCGAGCTGGGTAACACGAGCCTGTACAGCGACTATCTCACGCATGGGAAGCTCTGGTACATCGTATTCAAGAGCAAAGCCTACGGCTACGTCTTCGGCCTCACCCGCAACTGCATCCTGACAGGCTTCAGCAAAATGGAGCTGTCCGAGTTCAAGAATTTCGTAAATAGCCAGGTCCTTCCACTCGTAGCGTAGGTTGCTCAAGATCGTCCCGGGCGACGCCGCCCTCGTCTACTCTGAGCCGGGCGCCAGCACCCTCCTGATCTCTGACCTTCATCTTGGACTGGAGAAGGAGATGGCGAAGAAAGGCTTCCGCCTTCCGGCTTACTCGGTCAGGATGGTCGAAAGGGTGAAGCGGATCGCCGAGAGCTTCGGCGCCGATCGGTTAGCCGTGCTTGGAGATGTCAAGCACACCGTGGGGAAAGTCGAAGACATCGACTGGGGGGTTGTGCCGTGGTTCTTCGACACCATGCTCGACCTGTTTGAAGGCGTGGAAGTGGTCCCAGGGAACCACGACGGCAGCATCAAGACGGTTCTGCCTCCGCGGGTCGCCCTTCATTCCTCACAGGGGATGGTGCTCGGCACCGGGAGGGGGAGAATAGGGGTCGCCCACGGGCATGCGTGGCCCTCGGAGGAGGCGATAGGGACCCGTAATCTCGTGATCGGGCACTCTCACTTCACCTACGAGATGCGAGACCCTCTGGGTTCCAGGACTAGGGAGGCGGTCTGGGTGACTGCCGATTACGACGTGGCCGAGCTGATGAAAGGGGCGGGCTACAGGTCCAAGCTCAAAGGCAAGGGGAGACTGACCGTCATGCCCCCCTTCAACAGGCTCGTGGGGGGGCACCCCATAAACAGGAGCAGGTCCTTCGAGTTCGGGCCTGTCCTGTCCTCGCGCTCGGTGAGCCTCGAGGACGCTGATATCTTCCTCACCGACGGCACAAGGGTGACCTAGGCGGCGTCCTATCCTTCGATGGCGCTCTTCACGAGCTTCTCGAGGGACGCTTCGCCCACGGCCCCGATCACGGCGTCCATGGGCTGGCCGTCCTTGAAGATCATGAAGGTTGGAATCGAGAACACCTGGTAGCGGGAGGAGAGGCCCATCTCTTCGTCGACGTTGACCTTGCCGAAGAGCATCCTGTCCGAATATCTCGCAGCGAGCTTTTCGACTACGGGGTCCATGACCTTGCAGGGGCCGCACCATTCAGCCCAGAAGTCGACGAATATGGGTCGGTCGGACCTGCCGAGAGAGTCGAAGTTAGACTCGGTCAGCTTCACGGTTGAATTCGCATGGTTGGTTTCCAAATGAGATCCTTTCACGACGCTTCGCGATGCGTATTTAAAATTGGGGCCTTGTCACGGCAAGTTGACTTGGAGACTTTCGAGAGGCTGACCAAGAATCTCGTGCCCTACGATCCCCCTTCCAAGGGATTGCGGTTCGCCTCGGTCTCGATGATAGTCCGTGACAGGACGTCTCCCAGCGTGTTGCTGATCAGACGGGCAGACCATCCCGGGGACCCATGGTCTGGACAGATCGCATTCCCGGGAGGGAAGATGCAGCCCGAAGACAGGACAGCAAGGGACACGGCCGTGAGGGAGACCCTGGAGGAGGTGGGGGTGGACCTCGACAGGTCTGCTCGGTTCTTGGGATATGGCGCGGTGACCACGACGCATACAGGCTCCATGGATGTAGTCCCGTCCGTGTTCGAGCTGAAGGAAGGGGTCGTGATAAGGCCGAACGATGAGGTGGCATCCTACCGGTGGGTCTACCTAGAAGACCTGCTCTCCCCCGAAGCGAGGTCCACCTATCGGTTCAACTTCCAAGGGAAGCCCGTAGAGATGCCAGCTTTCGTGGCTGGCGACTACGTCGTGTGGGGGCTCACCCACCGAATACTCACATCGATGATGGACGGGCCTAGTTAGACCCACGCACGGCAAGGTCGTCTCTATCGTTCTTCCGAATATTCGCGTATTGCTTTTAGGGCCTGGGGGTTGTCCTGCAGGTACTCCGCCAGCCTTTCGAACTTGCGCAGGGTACTGGGGTGGACATGATGCTCGATCCCCTCCGTATCGACGTAGGCGGTCTCGTCGTCCACCCCGAGCATGGAGATGAGCCTCGATATCACTCTGTGTCTCTTTATCACGGACCGAGCTATCCTCTCCCCCTCCGGCGTGAGCCTCATCCCCCTGTACCGCCGGTGCTGGAGGTAACCTTTGTCGGCGAGGTTCTTCACCATGTTCGAAACGGTTGGGGGTTTCACGGCGAGTCTCTCTGAGATGTCAGCCGCGCTGACGTATCCCCTCTCCTCGTTCAGGTTGTATATGGCCTCCAGGTAGTCCTCGAGGCGTGAAACGTCCTTCTTCGACTGGAGGAGAGCTGACAAGCTGCCCGGTCGCAGAACGAAACACTTGAGACGATAAAAAGGATTCCCAATGTCACAGTTTCGGCCGTAGATGATTATAAGGTGGGCAAACCTATGTTTTGTCGGTCTAACTTAAGTAAGCCCGATCCCCACGCCGGCGCCGTTGAGGGCCGCGTTCGTCCGAGAGTTCGTCAGCTACCTTGGTCCTGCCCTCATTGTCAGCATGGCTTACATGGACCCTGGGAACTACGGCACTGCGATTCAGAGTGGGGCTCTGTTCGAGAACGGCCTGGTATGGACCGTCTGGCTCGCGAGCTTCATGGCGATGGAGCTCCAGTACCTGTCCGGCAAACTGGGGATAGCCACCGGGAAGAGCCTCCCCGAGCTGCTCAGGGACTCGATAAAGTCCCGGTACAGCAGGTTCGCCTACTGGTTAGCTGCTGAAGCAGCGGCAGCGGCCACAGACCTGGCCGAATACCTGGGGACCGTCCTGGCCTTGAACATCCTGTTCGGGATCCCCCTTCTCTACGCAGCCGTTCTCGGGGCCCTTGACGTCCTGATAATCCTGGCCTTCGCGACCAGGAGGTTCAGGGTCGTTGAGTATCTGTTCATGCTTTTAGTGTCGGTCATAAGCATCGGCTTCTTGTACGAACTCTTCGTCTTCGGTCCCAACCTTCAGGACATAGCCGCCCACACGTTCGTCCCCGCGCTGAACGGTGGCAACGCCCCCTTCGTCGTCGGAATCGTCGGCGCGACTGTCATGCCTCATGCACTCTTCGTGCACTCCTACCTCGCGAAGAACAAGCTGAGGTCAGGCGCGGTGGAGGAGAAGCGGCGGGTTCGCCGTCTCCATCTCGCGGAGTGCATCCTCACTCTCACTATAGCTGCACTGGTGAACGTCGCGATACTCGTTGCTGCCGGGAAGGTGCTCTGCCCCCTCTACGGGTGCGCCGGCAACGCCGACATCAACTCACTGACGGTCAGCAAAGCCGCTTCGATCATGGGAGCCCTCTATGGGCCCCTCGCCGCGGTGGTGTTCGGGGTCACCCTCCTGTCGTCCGGGATCGCCTCGTCCACGACCGGGACCTTGGCAGGGCAGGCGATAATGGAAGGCCTTCTGGGGAAGAAGGTCAACGTCTACCTGAGGCGGCTGGTGACCAGGGTCATCAACGTCTTCCCCACTGTGGCCGCGATCCTCCTCGGACTGAGCCCGCTGTCTCTACTGGTCTACAGCCAAGTGGTCCTGAGCATAATGATCCCGCTCCCCATGATCCCCCTCCTCTACTACACGGCGGAGAAGAAATACATGGGGGAGTTCGTGAACAGGAGGGCGACCACCGCAATCGCGCTGGCGGTCGCAGGTCTGATAATCGCTCTTAACGGATATCTACTTCTGAGCCTTTAGAGACTCTTCCATGGCCTCCCTCTGCCTCCCCACCTCTCCCAACTCGAAGGGAAAGACGATCCACTCTGAGACGGTCTCCAGGTAGTAGTCAGGCTCTGACTTGCTCCAGGGCTTCTTGAACATCACAGCGGTCTCCAAGGACTTCGGCTTCTGGTCGTTCAGATACCGCATCATGAACGTCATAGTGTCCCCCTGGTCAACCAGGTCGTCCACGAGGAGGACGTCCTTCCCCGCGACGCCCTCGGTGAGTGTGGTCAGTATGCGCGGAGCGGTCCTCTTCCCGATGTCGTTGTAGGACTTCACGTTGACGAAATCGATTTTCACGTTCAGGTGGTCGGAGACGACCATGGCGACCGGGATGCCCCCCCTGGCGATTCCCACGACGAGGTCGTACTTCTTCCCGTTCGCCCGCACCTTCTCAGCTAGGGCCTCGGCCAAGTTCCCATATTCCGACCAGCTGATGTACCTGAAGTTGGGCATCTGCGGTGCCATTTGGCAAACCGTAGATAACTCTTCGAGGCATAATTGACGGGAAGATGTGAAGTGGTGGGCCGGGGCGGATTCGAACCGCTGACCTTGGCGCGCGTCCGTTTCGCCGTGTAAGGGCGACGTCCTAACCGAGCTAGACGACCGGCCCGAGGCTCGCGCGACCGGGACCGGTAATAAGCCTTGGACTGACTCCGCCCGCCGAATCAGATTTAACGACCCGGTGAAGGCTATGGCGCCAGAGCCGATGCCGAACAATTTGAGCAGGATAGTGGCGGTCCGTGCAAGGGAGGTCTTGGACTCAAGAGGGAACCCGACGGTGGAAGCGGAAGTAAAGACGGGCGGCTCGTGGGGAAGGGCCAGCGTCCCTTCAGGCGCTTCGAAGGGGAAGCGCGAGGCGCTCGAGCTGAGGGACGACAATCCCAGGCGCTTCCACGGAAAGGGGGTCCTGAAGGCTGTCGGCAACGTGAACAAGATCGTCGGACCAAAGCTGCTGGGCTTTGACTGTTCAGACCAGGCGAAGGTGGACAGGGCCATGATCCGAATCGATGGGACGAAGAACAAGAGCAGGCTCGGGGCGAACGGCATCCTTTCTGTCTCCATGGCTGCAGCGTGGGCTGCGGCCAACGGGAACCATGTCAGCCTATTCCGGCAGCTCAACGATTCGAGAAAATACACTCTCCCGATCCCGATGATGAACGTCATCAACGGAGGAGAGCACGCTGGGAACGAACTAGCCATCCAGGAATTCCTCATCGAGCCTGTGGGGGGCCGGACCTGCACCGAGGCCATCAGGATGGGGGTCGAGGTCTACCAGTCGCTGAAAGGGGTCCTCACCTCGAAGTACGGGCGGAGCGCCACCAACGTGGGGGACGAAGGAGGGTTCGCACCCCAGCTCGGCAGGACGAGGGACGCCCTGGACGCGATCAGAGCGGCAATCAGGGGAGCGGGATACGGCGAGAAGGAGGTCCGCATCGGAATCGACGCGGCGGCATCCACCTTTTTCGACAGCAGGTCGGGACTCTACACGGTCGACGGGATTAGCATGGACGGCGCCAAGTTGGAGGACTTCTACTCCTCCCTCAAGGACGAATTCGCGTTGCTCACTATCGAAGACCCCTTCGAAGAAGGGGGGTTCGACTCGTTCGCCTCCATTACCCGACGGATGGGCAGAAACACCGCCATCATAGGCGACGACATCTACGTAACCAACGTCTCGCTGATCAGAAAGGGGGTCAGAGCGAAGTGTACGAACGCCGTGCTGATCAAGCTGAATCAGATCGGCACAGTGACCGAGACGAAGGCGGCCATAGAGCTTTGCGCAAAGGCAGCGTGGGAAGCGGTGGTATCACACAGAAGCGGTGAAACTGCGGACCCTTTCATCGCCCACCTGGCCACGGCATACGGGGCGCCGTTCATCAAGACTGGCGCACCGGCTAGAGGCGAGAGGGTTTCCAAATACAACGAGCTCATCAGGATAGACGAAGAGCTGGGGCCCAAGGCCGGTTTCGCGGGGAGCCGCTTCCGCTGACCTGCTGCTAAGGGAGCGCGGGGGGTGGGATTCGAACCCACGAGTCCCGTGAGAGACACAGGCTTAGCAAGCTTGCGCCTATTCGACTGCGCCTTACCAGGCTAGGCTACCCCCGCTCAAACGCCGAGCAGATTTCTGACCGATAAAAACGTAAGCGGCGGCAGCTCCCCCGGAGTTCACCATCACTCTCCGCCCCCATTTCGTCGGACAGGGAATCCCCCACGTAGACGAGGCAGCGTGGCCACGTCGCCATAGGGCTGCTCCCTCCCGGACCTCGCCCGGTTCGGCAACGAAGAGTCAGGCCCTCCCCTTCGAGAGGGCTGCCCTTCATGACCGCCCACCTCGGCGTGAGTTCGCCTCCCCTGCCCGGCGCGGGTGACGAGGAAGATGGCTTTACCCGGAGGTTGCTGGCCTCTGCATGAAGCCGGTTTCAGCACTCTGGGATACGGCTACCATCCCGGCCCTACCCACCGCCAGCGCGTCGCGGCTTTCTTTCCATATTTACGTGCTCCTCGACTGCCGCCCTCATGCGGCACACGCTGCACAGCCCGTTGGAGCAGGGCTTCCCGCAACCCGAGCAGGGAACCACTTCTTTTTCGGCGGAGCGGGCGTAGTGCGAAATCACGTCAAGGCTGGATCTGAGGAGGACGTTCTTGATGCCAGGGTGGTTCGCCTCCATGGCGTTGAGATAGTCGCGGACCTCGCTCCTAAGCCCCTCGTGCATGTAGGGGCAACTGACGCTCTGGAAAGTGATGCTGTCCTGGTAGGCATAGAGGGCAACCTCTTCCTCGTAGATCTCCATGAACGGCTTCACCCTCCTGACCGGGAAAGACGAGTCGGCGTAAGCAGGGTCGAGCCAGGCGAGGCGGGCGACGTCCCCGTGCATCAGGTTCATCAGGAACGTCTGGACGTAGTCGTCCAGGTTGTGAGCCGTCGCGACCACAGAAGCCTTGGCCTTGACCGCGGCTTCGTCGATTGCGCGCCGTCTGAAGACGCCGCAGAAGCTGCAGGAGGAGACGTCCCGGCCCTCCTTCCAGTCGAGGGCTTCGTCGAGCGAGAAGCCGAACATCTCCTTGTAGGACACGACCATGTGTTCCACGCCCAAGTCGAGGGCGAGGGTGCGGGCGTGTTCAAGCGCTTCGTCCCGGTACCCTGCGACCCCCTCATCAACGGAGACTGCGACCAGGCTGTTCCTGGTCGGAGGATACAGCGCTCGGAGGACCTTCAGGAGAGAAAGACTATCCTTGCCGCCTGACACAGCGACCGCCACGCGTTCCCCGGGAGCTAACATCTGATACCTCGCAACGGTCTTCCTCGTCTTCTCGACTACGGAACTCTTGAAGCATGAAACGCACAGAGACTCCCCCGAGTACCTCCTGGTGTAGAACGCCCTCTCTCCGCACCGGACGCATGGAGGCAACCTGGAGTCGGTCCTCTCTTTTGCTATAAAGTCTCAACGCTTAAAGCGAGAACGGGGTCGGCGGAGCTGAAATGGCTGAAGTCAAGAGGTTCGAGCTCCATTACGGCGTCCTCCTGATGGTCAGGACCAAGAGGTTCCTCTCGACCATGGACCGGATGGGGAGGGCTCGTATCTCGAAACCCGTCGGCTGGGCTCTCCTCTACCTCATGCCCGTCGCGGCTGCAGCCGCGTTCCTGCTCTTCATCAACGTGTTCAGAGCCCTTGTGTCGTCCAGGGGGCCTCAGGTCGCTTCGGGCATAGTGAGCCTTGGACCGCTCGCCAATTTGGGCATCCCGGGGCTCAACCCATACATCCCGATCCTGTACGGCTGGATTGCGCTGGTGGTCGGGATGGTGGTGCATGAAGGGGCCCATGGGGTGGTAGCGAGGAGCCTGGGGCTGCCGGTGAAGAACTCGGGACTGATCCTGTTCCTGTTTGTGATTCCTATCGGAGCATTCGTGGACATCGACGAGACCGTCCTCAAGGAGGCGAAGAAGTCGGACGCGGCACGCGTGTTCGCCGCCGGGGCCGGGACCAACCTCGTCCTCGCCTTTCTCTGCCTGCTTCTGCTGACAGGCATAGTGGGGGGCATGACACCAGCGGTGAACGGGGCCGGAATCACCGCCGTGGCCCAAGGGTCCCCGGCCGATCTGAAGGGGATCCGCCCGGGGGACATGGTCACTGCGGTGGACGGGAAGCCGATCAACGACTTGAACGCGGTGTTAGGCCCGAACACAACTCTGAAGGCGGGCCAGTCCGTGAACTTCACGATCTACCGGAGCGGGCAGGCGCTTGAAATCGACGGAGTTCAATTGGTCTGCGACCTGCAGAGCGGGCTATGCGGACGCATTGTCAATGCGACGACGAACCAGATCATCTCGACATACCCGGTAGTAGGAATAAGCCAGATTTCCATGACAGACCTGCAGTCTTCCGTTTCGACCTACTCGAATCCGCTCAAGAATCCCCTCCTTTACATCGGATGCATCCCAACCCTGAACCTGGGGAGCTGCCAGCAGGCAGTCCCCTTTTCGAATTCCGAGGCCGGGTTCTACGCCTCGGCCCTGGGCGGGGGCCTGGTTCCGGTCGCCAACGTTCTCTATTGGATGTTCTTCCTGAACTTCAACCTCGCTATCTTCAACGCCCTTCCGATCTATCCTTTGGATGGGGGGCAGGCTTTCAGGGTAGGGGTGGAGGCGCTCGGGAAAGGGCGGCTCTCCGAGAAGGGGGTGTCGAAGATAACGACTGTTGTCACGGCCGGGGTGCTGGCCTTCCTTTTGGGGATAATTATCAGCCCATACATCTACGTCCTCGTGGGTTAAATACGGTTCACGAATGCGATGTGGATGCTCGACATCCAGCCTCCTGTGGGAACTGACAACCTCATCCAGCAGCTGGCCCAGCAGTTCACTTCCACCATGACATTCCTCCTTACGACTGTGGACTCCACGGTGGTCGACCTGGCCAGGGTCGCCTATGTCACCCTGCTCCTGGTCGGGATACTCCTCTACTACACCCATGCGGCGCAGAGGCTGGGGAAGGACCTGATCAAAGGAGGGGTGGCTCTGGCGATAGTTTCAGAATTCGTGATCCCAGTACTGGTCAAAGCCTGACGGCGTACCTGAGGAGGGCCACAATCCCCCCAAAGGCCGAGACTTGCTTTCCGATCTCGGTGGAAGCATCCGCAAGGTAGACTGAACCTCCCCGCTCCTCCACAGTGTTCAGGACCTCGACCACTTCCTCTTCATTCAGGCCCGCCGAGAACACGTCGTCGGAGACAACACATGCTTCGACCGCCCCGGCCCTCGCGGCCGAGCCGACCCGAGGCAATGAATAGGCGACCTTGGAGTCGCCTCCCGATATCCTCCGTACGACTTCGCCCACGGCCTTCTGCATCTCGACGACGATTGAGTCCCTGGCCAATTCCTGGAAGGACTGGGCCTTGATCATCGCGTGCACTCCGTCGGCCCCGGTGAGGTCGAGCCCTTCGATTACTGATACGGGGATTCCTTTCTGACGCTCCCTGATCTGATTGGAGATTGCGTTCTTGAAGTTCCCGGGGCCGGCGACGATGATTCTGTCACCCTCGCGCGAGACCTGCCCGACGAGGTCTGAGACCTTGGCGACATAGGGGCGGGGGCTCTGCTCCTCCCCCTGCTTTCCCCCGAGTCCCGAATCGACTGTGGTCGCCACAGTGAGATGAGAGCCGCTCAGCACCCCGACTCCTGCCTCGCGCCTGTCGGCCGCTACGAGGACAAAACGCCCGGATAGGCCCGTGTGGGGCCTGACCAGACGGGTGTCGACCGGGGACCAGGCGACCTTCCGAAGGGTGAGGGAGTGCCCGGGAGAGAGGGTGACTGAATGCGACCCCGATTTCGTCACGCTCTCGTCGCTCGCTTCAATAATCGTGCCCTTGACCCTGATCCTCTCGATGCTGCTGTCGAGGTGCACCTCTTCTACAGAGATGGAAAGCGTCACCTTCACGCGCTCCCCTTTGTCCGGCCTGGCGAACTCGTCCTCCCTCTTGACGACCCGGGAACTCCTGGTGACTAGCACGTCCCCCTTCGAAATGAGTCGGCGCAGAGTCCAGAGGTCTTCTGAGGACTCGATCGTCAGGGAACAGCGGCCGTGCTTCGGATTGAACTCGTTGACTATCAACGCCCCGGCTACTCTAGGCCGAGGTCTCTGAAGGTCCCAATCCTGACGTCGTCCGGGACCTGGTTCAATTCCCCCGTCCGATGCCCGATGATTCCCTTGACGCCAACCCTCGCGGCGGACTCGACCAGCCTTTGTGTGACAATGCCGTCGAAGATGAGGTACTGAGCCCCGCTGGTTCCTTCCATCTTCTGGACCAACTCGCTGATCGGGAACCTGCCGATCTCCTGCAGGCCCTGGTCGAGCAATATCGCCTCCAGCGTCCCGTTTAGGTTCGGGTAAAGCTCGCGGGTCTTTACAACCACAGGCTCCTCGGGCTCCTCAGCCCTAGGCTGCGGGCTTTCAGCCTGCCTCTGCCTGCGTGACGGCGTCGGCGTCTCCGCCTTTTCTGCCTTCAGCATGTTGATCACGTCGATCGGTGTGAGGTCTTCGACTTCCTTCCCGGCGGGAGCCCTGTATACCTTCTCGACCCTGACCACCTGGGCGAGCTCCTTCTCGATCAGATCCCCTCCGCGGTCCCCGTCGAGGACAGCGATGAGCCGCTTCTTCTTCCCGAGCTCGATTATCGAATCGGGGACGCTGGTCCCTTCAAGGGCGACCACGTTCTCTATGCCGGCCCTCAGGAACAGGACCACGTCCGCCCTCCCCTCGACGAGGTAGACCATTTCTGAAGAGTACACTCCAGGCCCTGCGGGGAGGTTCTCCAGCCCGTAGTTGATGACCTTCGCCCTCTTCGTGGACTCGGTCACGTCCTTGAGGAGGTTCTCCCCCTCGCTCGACGTCTTGGAGCTCCAGTCTCTTACTATCAGCTTTGCCCTGTCCACGATCTGCTTCCGCTTGACCGCCCTTACGTCCTCGATTGCGCCGACGTTGAATCGGGCGCTGCAGGGGCCGACCTTGTCGACGCTCTCGACCGCCGCGGCGATCAGTGCAGCTGTGCCGATGTCGGTGGACATGGGGATGATCACTTCCCCTCGCGTCCTGTCGTTCTTGGATTCGAGGTTGATTTCTATCCGGCCGACCTTCCAGCTCTTCTGAAGCTCGTTCAGGTTCATCTCAGGTCCGAAGAGACCTTCGGTCTGGCCGAAGATCGCGCCGATTACATCGGCCCTTTCAACGACCCCGTCTACTTCAAACCTCAGCTTGACTAGATACTTTACTATACCCGAATCTGGCAATTTCCTCCACTTCCATCATTTCTGTTTCACTCGTGCTTAACGGTGTTAATCGTTAATTGGATTCATCCGAAATTTGTCGGGGATATAAACTTCGTGTTTTCTTCGCTCTCATCAGTCAGATTTCGCGAACCTCGACAGGTTCTCGACGTGGAGGAAGACTCCCTTCGAAGCGGCTTTGAGCCTCCGCCTTTCCTGGAGGGAGACCCGCATGCCGTCGTGGCCGAGCCTCTTCACGAACCTGGCCGCCAATACCGCCCCCTCGCGGTCGAGGTCGGTGAGCAGGACGACCTTCTTGGCGCCCCCGAAGGCTTTGGTCCCTTCCCTCCCCACCCTGGAGACGGTGACGAGCATGCCTTCGAATCCGAGCATGCGAAGCGCCCTTTCGTCTCTCACCCCTTCGACCAGGACGGACCAGCCATCTTCTGACATCGCGTTCAGGTCGTGCACGAAAGCGGTCAGGAACTCCCCGAAGCCCTGGTAGACCTTCCCCCTCTTGTCTATCACAGGTACTCCACCACCATGAGATTGTTGCCCGTCTCTGACGAGCACGGATCATGTCCCAGCTTTAAGCGGGGAGCATCACCGAGCCTCTTCAACGGGCAAACGGCCTCCGTCTGTCGCACGCCTGGGTAAACCATCCGCTCATCAAAGCGTTTCCGCCTTCGCAGGTGGCCGTTTGGCGCGCTTTAGAACGAAAGCCGTCTGCCAATAGAATGTGCCGGAGCTATTTTAGGAGTTCGAAGAGTTGCGTAAGGTCGAGCTCGAAACCCGAGACCGGGACCCCGAGGCCGAACGCTTCGATCACTTCGGGTTCCATTTCGCCCACGTGCCCGACGGGGCTGCCATCCGCAAGGACGCTCGCACACCTGCCATGAGCGAAAGCCCAGTTCTCAGACTCCTTCGCCACCACCTCCCGCCCCGCAATGGTCCGGCATGCCGCCTCCAAGTACATCTTGGCCTCTGTGAACGAGGACTGGGAGTGGGCGACGCAGCAGCCAAGGTGCCACGCTTCTGATACACCGGCTTCGGCCCTAGAGTACACTCTCCCGATTTCGAAGACCCTCTGCGGATAGTCTGACCTGACGTTCCCTGATAGAGACGCCATCAGTGTCGGGATCAGGGCGTCACGGAGGACGGAGTGCTCCAGGCTCTTGGGGTTCTGGACCCTCAGCAAACCGGAGGCGGGGCGGTTAAACTTCGTGCAGAGCGCGGCCTCGTCGGTCAACTCATAGGTCATCATTTCGACCATACCTGCGCCGGCCATGACGGTCGCGGCGGAGTCGAGGAAGTCCTCGAACTGGTTGAAGGACCCGGGCCGCCCGCTCGGAGGGTATATCCCCTCTATGCGGTCGAAGCCATAGCCGATCGCCACCTCCTCGGCGAGATCGACCGGGTGCATGAGGTCCACGCGATATCTCGGGGCTAACACATTCCGCCCCTTCACCCCCAGCCTGCTCTTGGCAAGAGACCTGAGAATCTCCTTTTCCGACAGGTCGAGCCCCAGGACGGATCTGACCAGCGAGGCGTCGAGGGGGAGGGTTGCGGGGGTGAGGTCAGGGGTTACAATCCGCTTCCCTTGGGACCGGATGTTCACGGTTTCGAGCCTTCCCCCTGCCGCCGCCAGCGTCGTCGCGACCACTGCGAGGACGTCGTCTCCGGCCCTCCCGTCCGTGCTCGTCACGTCGACGAGGAGACTCTTGGTCTTCGACGTGACCCTCGTGGCATTCCCGTTGATTACTGGAGGGAAGGAAAGGACAGTGCCCTTCGAGTCGACAATAGCTGGGAGCAGTCCCGTCCCCGGCAGCGCGCTTCCGTACGCCTTCCCCTCATGGGTCTCGCGCAGTATCGAAGCCATCGTCATGGGCTCAGTCCCTCCGAGGGGGACGAACCTGAAGGAAGGTTTGACCGCAATGTAGGACAGAGGAGGATACAGAGCGTCGAGGTCGTGGAGGCCGATTGCGACCAGCTTTCGTCTTCTCCCGAGCCCGTTGTGCAGGTCCTCCTGGAGGGAGATTAGCTGCCGCACGTCTTCGTCGTCGAGCCGGAGGCCCCGCGCGACCACGCAGCCGATGTGGGGCCTGATGGAGGAGAGCCTCCTGTCGACCGACACGGAGACCCCCGAAGGCGAAACAGGGAACCGTGGAAGGCCGACCTCCTTACCGAGAAGCCCCTTTAGAGAGCGTGCGATTCCAAAATCAGTCCCGAAGTCAGGCCTGTTGGGGCTGTACTCCACCCGGATGGAGTCGCGGTCGACGCTCTCGATGTCTAGGCCGATGTATGGTATGCGGTCGATGATCTTCTTCCTGTCGGTCCCCACCATCTTGGCGAACCTCCTCAGGTCGACTCTAACTACCGGCAAGTTCTCTCCTCGTCCTCAGCCACGAGAGGTCGTCTCCATAGAGGGCCCTGATGTCATCCAGTCCGAAGCGCAGCAGCATCAGCCTCTCGATCCCCGGGCCCCAGGCCAGGACTGGGAGCCTCACCCCAAGGGGGATCGTGACCTCTGGCCTGAAGACCCCAGAGCCGCCGAGCTCAATCCATCCCTTCACCGCCTTGGAGTAGCCGACAACTTCCAAGGAAGGCTCGGTGTATGGGAAGTAGGTCGGCCAGAGCCTGATGTCCGACATGCCGAGCTTCCTGTAGAACTCGGTCAGGAACCCCAGCAGGTGCCGCACGTTCATGCCCCTCCCGACGATGATCCCGTCCATCTGGTAAAATTCGGCGAGGTGCTTGTAATCCAGGTTTTCATTCCTGTAGACCTTGGACACGGCGAAGACCCGCCGCTCTTTCTCCCCCTCCTCCGCGAGAGACTTCACGGAAAGGACCGTGTTGTGCGTCCGGAGGACGAGCCGCCTCGCCTCTTCGACGTTCCACCTGTACCCCCAGCCCCTGCTGCCCGTCTTCCATCCGTCCTGATGGGTTGCAGCGACGCTGGCGACAGGTCCGGACATCTTCAACCTCCTATCGGAGAGGCCTTCAAGGTAGAAGGTGTCCTGCATGTCCCTGCCCGGATGGTCCTGCGGGATGAAGAGGGCGTCGAAGTTCCAGAAAGCGGGCTGCACGCTGCTGCCTTCCAGCTCCGTGAACCCCATCGAGATGTAAGCCTCCCTCACTTCGCGGATGAAGTCGCGGACCGGATGCCGCCTCCCCGGATAGAACCTGGGGGCTTTGGCTTCTACGTCGATCGGCCTCAGGGCTTTGCCTCTCCAGCCTCCGGAGGCAAGGACCTCAGGGGTGAGCCTGTCTAGGGAGCCCGCGGCCTGAGACAGGTTGGCCGACCTTCTGCCGGACTCGGTGATGATTACGGCTGTGCTTCGGCTTTCGACGAGCCTTAGCACCCCCCTCTTCAATAGGTCGGGAACTAGCGCTGCTTGGTCCGCAGGGAGGTCGTCCTTGTCCTTGCCGGTCGAAACGGATTCCAGAAGCGACGCAAGGGTCACAGCTCCCCCGGAGTCCGCGACCCTGACAGCGGGCCGAGGCCCTCCTTCCACCCTGATCCATCCAGAGTTCCGGGCTCTGCCGAAGGCTGCAGAGAATTCTTCCCCGTCCGCGAACCCCTTTCTCAGGTCTTCCAGGGAGGGCGGAGGGGACCACTCGGAGACCATGCGGAGGAGCTCAAGCTCCGGCGGCCGGCGGGCGACCTCAAGCCTGGACCGTACGGTCTCTGAAATCGAGACCAGGCCCTTCGAAGAGAGCCACTGAAGGGCGCGCCTGACTTGGTCCTGCTGGAGAGAAGAAGCGGCAACCAGGGCGTCGAACTGCATCTCGCCTGATGGCGAGAGGGCTGCGAGGATCTTCAGCTCGAGCGGGTGGAGAGTGCCTGACATTTTCCTCATCGGTTCCCTGCAGAATTGAGGTACTTCTGGCTCCTGGCAAGGAGCTCTCGCGCGTCCCCCATGAGCGCTTCGCGCCGCTTGTGGTGCTCCGTCAGGAAGTCCTTTACCAAGCCGATGGCCTCCTGCTTGCATTCTCCGCAGAGCCGTATCCCCTTCTCACATTCATAGTGCACACGTTCGGAGTGCTCGTCGTCTCTGGCGAAGTGGAACCTGTAGAGGTCGTAGACGGGACAGATATCAGGCCTCCCTCCCAGCTTCCGTTGCTCTTCGACGGTGTCCCTCCCTCCCGTGAACGCGACCCGCACCCGCTTCGACGCTTCGACCGCTGTGTCGTCCAGGGTGAAGCCCGACTCGGGGACCCTCTTCGACATCTTCTGGCCCCCCGTGAGCGCGAGTTCCAACCTGTGGTAGACAGAAGAAGGAGGAATGAATCCGAAGTCAGAATGATAGCGCGCCGCGAGGTCCCTGCAGAGCCTGATATGCGGGTCCTGGTCGGCACCTACAGGCACCAGGACTGGCTTGGGACCCCCGAATTCTGGGAGCTGGGGCATCAGGATGTCCCCCGCTTGGATGAGGGCAGACATGTACAGGCCGATCTGCCGTTCGCCGTAGATTGCCTTCAGCATGTTGTTGGTGACCCCCCGGGAGAAGATAGTCGACATCCGCATCACCCGCATCTCTTCGCTCTGCTTGTACACCACTGCCCTGTCTGGGTCAAGCCCCAGCGCGAGGATGTCCGCGACGTTCCTCACTGCGATCTTGGAGCTCTCACCGTAGGAGAGCCCGTTGTCTGCGTAGGCTTCGACATCGGCGATGGAATAATAGACTGTCGCCTTCTTCGACAGGGACTGGAAGTAGATCATGTCGTCGGCCGTCATCTTGTTTCCTAGGTGGAACACGCCGTCTGGCTTTATGCCGCTCATCACGGCGAACGGCTTGCCGTTGTCGACAGCGTCAAGGACCCTCCCTAGGTCCCTCTGGCCGAAGTCGATGCCCCTGCTTATGTGCGGGCTGGGCCTCTTGAACCTGGAGACCAGAGGGGCCATGGGCTCGATGCCGAACTCCGATTGGAGCCGAGAATAATCCTTGATCGAGCTCGTCCCCCACGGGTCCAGCCTGTCCTTCTCCACACTGCTTTCGCCGGAAGGGTTCGGATTTAACCACTCCTCACTACGGTTCGTCTCAGCGCTTCCCCTGGCGGGACAGGAGCCTGCCTTCGGCGTCGATTTCGCCGCTCCTGATCCTCGTGGATGAGATGGGCTTCCCGTCTTCTGCAAGGACGTAGTCGACCGTGACGATCTCCAAGGGTGGGAACCCCCTGGCCCTGCGCGCTTCGTTCGCTATAGGTACCCGCTTCGCAGTCTCGTGGCTTACCACGATCGCCTCCACATCGGGAGACGTGATTCCCGGCCCGTAGTAGTCGTCGAGCTTTGCGATAAGGTACCTTCTGCCTGGGAACCGCCTGTCAATCACCTCTTCGAGAGCCTGGACCCGCTCTTCGTACTTCTGGTCTGGCTTCTTCCCTTCCTTTAGGGCAAACGAATCGGAGGTGACCCCGATGACCACTTTGTCACCCACTTCGAAGCTCCTCTCCAGCATCGCAACATGCCCCCTGTGGATGTGGTCGTAGGTTCCCCCGGTGGCGACCGCCTTGTATCTCATTTGATTTCGCCGCCCCTGCGAATCAGTTGAAATACCACAGACGACGGCGCCGGACCTACAACGGATAAAGGATTTGTGAAGCGAGCGACATTGATTCCTGAACAGTACAAGAAGTCGGGGAAGATCACCAGCGAGGTGAAAGCGCTGGTCCCCTCAGAGGTCAGCCCCGGGGTGTCCTTCCTCGATGTGTGCGACTTCGTGAGGCGCGAGGTCGAGTCGAGGGGAGGGCGGCTTGCTTTCCCGACAGGCATCGGCGTCAACCAGGTCACGGCGCACTACTCGCCGCAAGACGGAGACGAGTCTACCTTCAGGGAAGCGGACCTTGTCAAGGTGGACTTCGGAGTCCACGTCGACGGCTACGTCACTGACACGTCGGTGACTGTGACCCTCAACCCCGAATACAACCTCCTCATGGAGGCCACCCAGAGGGCGCTCGAAGCTGCCATCGAAACCGCTAGGAGAGAGACGAGGCCGGGCGAGATTGGAAGGGCGATTCACAGGGAGGCATCGCGGTTCGGCTTCAAGACCATTGAGAACCTGACGGGGCACACGGTCGACAGGTACCTCGTACACGCCGGGAAGAGCATACCCAACCTGTACATGGCCGGGATGCAGGAACTGAAGAAGGGAGACGTCTTCGCCATCGAGCCGTTCCTCACGCTCGGCTCTGCGGCGGGATACGTAATCGATGCCCCGAGCAAGACGATCTTCTCCGTGGTAGCACGGAAGAAGACAGGAACCCCGGAGCTGGATTCCTTCGCAGACAGGGTGTGGAACGAGCGGAAGACCCTCCCCTTCACCCCGCGGTGGTACTCGGCCGAGTATGGGAGGGAGAAGCTGGACAGGATCGTGGCCAAGCTCCTGT